>CAYYDS010000023.1:0-20190 GCA_964470665.1 uncultured Lentimicrobiaceae bacterium | reverse complement strand
ATTGCCTGAAGGTGCATTTTGCCGGATCCAAGCCGACTACGGTCTGATCTATCTGTCCCAAACGCGTAATTACCTGGCTTAGAACATCTATCAGCTCCGATTTTGCAAATTCATATTGTTCGCGATGCTCCTCGAACCACATTTTCTGATTGTTTTCGCGAAGTTCTTCCAGAAAGTTGAGAATGATTTTCGTCATAAAAGTTTTTGCTCACAAAAATAGGTTAAATTCGTTGCTGCATTTTTTATTGATATGAACAGACTTTCGTTACAATTTGTTTTGCTGCTCTTTGTCTTCAGCGCTAAACCGGCGCTGGCTTTTGATGCCTACGGGCCTGTTGGTGCCCGTCAGGCAGGCATGGGGCGGGCTTCTGTAGCAGCTACCGACTTTTGGTCGTTGCACAACAACCCTGCAGGCATTTCGCTTGCGCAATCGCCGGCAGCAGGTTTGGCCTACGAAAACCGCTTTCTGATGAAAGAGCTCGGGCTGAAAAGCGCAGGATTTGTCCTCCCAATCAATTATGGCGTTTTAGGCCTGAGTTTCAACCAATTTGGCTATAAAAATTACAACGAAAACAAGCTTGGATTAGCCTATTCGGTGGCTTTCAGTCCGGCTTTGCGCATGGGTCTTCAGCTCGATTACCTCTCGCTACGTGCCGAGGGCTACGACGGCAAACAGCATATTACATTTGAATATGGGGTGCAATATGACATAAATACAAAACTAAGTGTTGCGGCTACTTTCTTCAACCCCACGGGGGTAAAACACTCCCAGCTTACCGGAGAGCGCATCCCGGTGGTAGCCCGCCTTGGATTTGGCTATAAGTTTACCGATCAGCTTATTGCATTAGGTGAAGTTGAAAAAATGAGTGGTTTTCGGCCCGATTTACGCCTTGGGTTGGAATATGCCCTTCAGGAAAGTTTTTTTCTGCGTACCGGCATTGGCGTGAAACCGGGCAACTTTACATTTGGCGCAGCCTGGAATCTGGGGCAGGTACAGTTAGACCTTTCGGCTAACATTCATCAGGAGCTGGGAGGCAATCTGCAGGCAAGCATCGTTTATTTCTTTAAGAAAAAAGCCGGAAAATGAGCAGAAAGCTGTTTTTGGCCACCCTCGGCATTGGCATGCTGCTTCTAACGCATCGCGTTAAAGGTCAAGGTGTTGATTCAACAGCCTTGCCCTTGAATGAGCAGATTATGGCGCAAATGGAAGCCATAGCCGAAGCCCTCGATGCCAACCTGGATTTTTCGGATTTAGTGGATAATTACCAATACTACGCCGAAAACAAAATCAACCTCAACGGCGACGAAGTGGCAGAGTTGCGCAATTTGTATCTAATCAACGAATTTCAATTGAAAACCCTGATGGAATACCGAAAAAGATACGGCGCTTTCCTGAGCATATACGAACTGGCTTTGGTTGAAGGTTTCGACGATCAAACGCTTGATGTAATTCTGCCCATCATCACGGCCACTGCCGTTACAAAAAAAACGCCCTTGAAAGTACGCAACATTGCCCGCTATGGCAAACACCAGCTTATTAGCCGTCTCGAGCGCAACCTTAACCAACAGCTTGGCTATCAGGATATTGACGATAGCAGCCTCTATCTCAAACCCAATTCGCGCTATTTAGGCGGCAGCGAAAAAGTGTATGTCAAATACCAGTTCAACTACCGCAACCGCATTCGGGCAGGGCTGACGATGGATAAAGATGCCGGCGAAGTTTTTTTGAAAAACAGGGTTAACGACTCTTTACAACGACTTTTAGGCAAGAAGCTCAAAAATGGCTTCGACTTTTATTCGGCACATGCGTATCTGTCGGACATGGGTTTTGTAAAAAGCTTGGCTTTAGGCGACTACCATATTGCTTTTGGACAAGGGCTTACCATGTGGTCGGGTCTTTCGTTTGGCAAATCAACCATTCCCACGCAAGTGATGCGCTACGGGGCGGGAATCAAACCCAACACTTCGGTAAATGAGAGCTTTTTCCTGCGTGGCGGCGCCGCGGCTTTTGCCTGGAAAACGCTTGAACTTTCGCTGTTTTATTCCGACAAAAATGTGGATGCCAACATTTTAGAAGGAGATACTTCTTCGCTCGAAACAAGGGTTATCACCAGTTTGTATGAAACCGGCCTGCACCGCACCCCAAACGAACTATTAAGCAAAGGAGCAATTGGGCAGCAGCTGGCGGGAGGTCATTTTGCATTTAAAGCCAAAAATTTCGAACTGGGCTACACCCTGCATCAAACCCGGCTCGAGGCGCCCTTTTGGCCGGCCATGAAACCTTATACTTATTTTCGATTTCGCTCAGACCGGCTTTTAAATCAGGGGCTCGACTGGAAGTGGGTTTTGCCGCGTTTGGTTTTTTTTGGCGAACTTTCGCAAAGCGACAATGGCGCAAATGCCGGCATAGCAGGTATTCAGGCACAACCGGCCGGCTTTATGTCGGTTACCGTTTTGTGGCGGCACTTCGAAAAAGATTACCAAAACCTTTTCAGCAACGCTTTTTCCGAAGGCAATGCCACCAACAACGAGAGCGGCCTTTATGCAGGCATTACGGCAAGTTTAGCTCCGGGCTGGAAAGTATCGGCCTATGCCGACTATTTCCGTTTTGGCTGGCTACGCTATACCACCGATGCCCCAAGCAATGGCTTTGACTATTTTGTGCAAACCGACTACCGCATCAATCGCAATGCTGATGCCTATTTCAGGTTTCGCAGCAAGCAAAAAATGACCAATGACAACGACCCCTGGAATGTGATTGATTTTATTGTTCCCGAAAAGAGAAACACATACCGGTTTCACCTTAATTATAGTGTGAGCCGCTCTTTCACTTTGAAAAACCGGCTTGAATTAGTAAGCTACCAAAGAGCAAATCAGGAAAAAAAATACGGTTTCCTTGTGTATCAAGACATTATTTATCGCCCGACTGGAAAACCTTTCGACCTCAATTTCCGTTATACCCTTTTTGATGCCGACAGTTACGATGCCCGGCTGTATGCCTACGAAAGCGATGTATTGTATTCGTTTTCAATTCCTGCATTTTCGGGCAAAGGAAGCCGGGTATATCTTGTTGGAAAATACAAGCTTAGCAGCAAATTCGATATCCAAGCCCGCATAGCTCACAGCTGGTATGACGATAAATCAAAGGTAGGTAGCGGTTTGGAAGAAATTGACGGAAACAGCAAAACCGATTTGAAAGTTCAAATACGATGGAAGTTTTAAAACCTCAGTATATAAGCTCTAAACCTCAAAATAACTGCACAATCCGGATGGCTGCTCATTCTATTCTGCTTCTTCTGCTTGTAGCGATTGGCTCTTGCAAAAAAACTGAATCCGAACCTGTGCCTCAACCACAGGCACGTTTTCGTTTTGAAACCCTTGCGGCATTAAACCGGTATATGGATTCGCTGGCTGTGCAGCCTGAAGCCGAACAACAATTCGATCGTTTGTGGGATACTTTAAAAGCACAAAAACGAATTCCTTATACGCTAAACGATTCAGTAATATTTCTTTACAAAGGCAGTAGCCAACCGGTATGGGTAGGCGATTTCAATGGTTGGAACCCCGGAAGCGACGGCTGGAAAGGCAATCAGATAGCGCAATCAGGATTTTGGAGATTGCAAAAAAGATTTCCATCCGATGCCCGATTGGATTACAAATTGGCAATGGGAAATAACTGGATCAACGATCCGGCTAATCCCAACATACAATACAGCGGTTTTGGGCCAAATTCTTTTTTTGCCATGCCCGACTGGGTATTTCCCGAAGAAACGCGTTTAAATGAGGGTGTTGAGCGTGGAACGCTGAGCGAAAGACAAATCATTCACAGCCAGGCACAAAATTTGGGGTACGATGTAGCCTACAAAGTTTATACACCATACAACTATCAACAACAGAGCAACTTAGGCGTGATTTACGTAACCGACGGTCAGGAGTATGCCGACGACAAATTAGGCGCAATGCGAATTGTGTTGGACAATCTTATTTTCTCGGGCGCTATCAAACCTGTTGTTGCCGTATTTATCGATCCTCGCGATCCGGCCACTCCGGCCATCAACCGCAGGATGAGCGAATATACGGCCAATCCTCGCTTTGCCGATTTTGTTGCCGATGAATTAGTAGCCGCCATTGACAACACTTACAAAACCGACCCGCGCGCCGGCAAAAGAGCCATCTTAGGAACCTCGCTTGGCGGCTGGAATTCGGCCTATCTTGGCATGCGCCGGCCCGAAACCTTCGGGCTGATCGGCATCCATTCGCCGGCCTTCGACAATGCAATTATTCAGCAATATGAAGAAAGCCAAAGCCTGCCGCTGAAGGTCTTTATGAGCACCGGCACAATCTACGATACGCAAGAGCGCGCAAGAGCAATGCGCGATATCATGCTGGCCCACAACTATACGTTAAGCTATATCGAAGTAAATCAGGGGCACTCGTGGGGCAATTGGAGAGGCCTGATTGACGATGTGCTGCTGTTTTTCTTTAAAAACCAATAACGCACATATTTACAGCCTTGAGAAAACAAAAATGCATCTAAAAATTGCTTACTGAATAACTATTGAACAAAAATTGTACTTTTGACCCAAATTCATTCACTCATTAACAATATGTACACTCCTTTATTAAAAAGTCATTCAGGCCTGCGCTGGCTTATTCTGGCTGGTTTTATCGGCACGCTTTATACGGTATGGAAAGCTCCCAAAAGCAACAGCAGCGCTGCAAGCGTTAGGTCTTTGGCGCTCTTTACACTCATAACCACACACATACAGTTCCTGCTTGGGCTTCTGCTTTATTTTATCAGCCCGAAAGTTATATTTAAAGCCTCGGCAATGAGCGACAGCATTCAGCGTTTCTTTTTGGTAGAACATATCAGCCTCATGTTGGCCGCCATTATCTTGCTTACTATTGGATATGTTAAATGGAAGAAAAAAGCCGATAACAAAGCTTTAAAAGCATTATTCCGTAATTATTTGATTGCATTTATCCTGATTTTGATCGCTATACCCTGGCCATTCAGGATTGCCGGTTCACATTGGTTTTAAAACTAAAACAGATTAAAAAAACATATCATGGAGCATTCTTCTTTTTTGAAAAACATCCTTATCCTAATCGCCGTAGGGGTTTGGATTATTGTCCTTCAAAATGCCGGGTTCATTCCCCAATACAAATCAATGAAGATTAGCGCCGACAAGCCTTTGACCGTACAAGGGCAGGTTGACGTTGAAAACACGGTCTTCATTAAAGGGCAGGTTGACGCCAATTTGGAAAGCATTAACGGTCATAATAAGTTTTATAAGGATCCGCGTACCGGCGAATATTACGTTATTCCGGTAACCGATCCATATGAATAGACTGAGAATCATTTATTTATTTTTGGTTCTACTGATTTTTTTTCTTCCAAAAAAGGTCGGAGCGTTAGAATTGTCAACTATTGACAGCTTAAAAGAACTGCTGCCATCGCTCGAGGATAACGAATATAAAACAACGATACTCAACACCTTAGCTTCAGAATTAAGGGAAAAAGACCCTGACAAAGCGCTTTACTACAGCCGTCAGGCATTGGCCATAGCCACCCGACTTCAGTCAATTCCTTCGTGTGCAATATCCAATAAAGTGATGGGCGAAATTTTCGAATCCCGGCACAATTTTCAGCCCTCCATCAATTATTATCTGATTAGCATCAGGCATTTTAAAACGCTTTCGGATAAAAACGAGCTTGCCCGCCTTTACAACCGTTTAGGCCATATTTACATCAACAACCACTACGATTATGAGCAAGGAATTGAGTATGTGAAAACGGCCATGGACTATGCCAGGCAAGCCGATAATGCCAAAGAAATGGCAACTGCATACAATTCGCTTGGGAGCATCTATTATTATCGGAACGATCTGGACCGCGCCTTCAGTTATTTTAAAGACGCCCTGCGCATACGGGAAGAAATAGGCGACGAAAGCGGTATTGCCGCCTCACTGAACAATGTTGGCGAAATTTACCGGCTAAAAGGCGATTTCAACCGGGCGCTCGACTATTACCACCAAGCCATTAAAATAAACCAACGAATTGTGAACAAACGCTATCTTTCGATCAACTACCTGAATTTGGGGCTGATATATAGCGACAAAAATGATGAAAAAGCGGCAATGGAATATTTCAACAAAAGCATTGCCCTAAATCACGAGGAAGGCGATACAACTTCCATCATCAACGGGATGTTGCAGGTTGGCAATTTCTATCTGAAAGTTCAGAAATACGATGAAGCCCACTCCACTTTTGACGAAATGATGCGTTACGCGCTAAAGATAAACGACCTCAAAGGGCAGCACGATGCAAGCTTAGGTCAAAGCCAGGCTTTTGACGGGAGAGGCAATTTGCGCAAAGCTTTCGACTCGTATAAACACTATACGGCCCTGCACGACACCCTTTTTGCGCGCGCCAAAGCCGACCAAATGGACGAGCTTAACTCACGCTTGAACCTCAGGCTTAAAGAAAATGAAATTGCATTGAAAGACAACCAGATAGCGCTTCTGGAACAAGAAAAAACACTTTCGCACAACCGGCAGTTGCTCTTGCTCTTATCATTGGTTGTTGTCATCGCAATCACCATACTTATATATACTAATCAGCAATCGCGCCACTACAAAAACAAGCTCAAAATGGAGCAGCAGGCAGCGCTCGATAAGGCAAAGCAAGAGCTGATGGAGGTAGAGCTGAAAAACAGAACAAACGATCTAACCAACGTGGCGCTCCATTTGGTAGAAAAAAACAAATTTCTGCAGGATCTTCAAACCGAATTAAAAAAACTGCGCCAGGTACCGCATGGCGAGCGCGAAGGCCGCATCAAAGAATTGGCGCTCAATGTGCAGCAAAACATCAATCAACAGAAAGACTTGGACGAATTTCAGGCGCACATAGACGAGCTGAACCGCAGCTTTTATTCCAAGCTTCGTGCACGCTTTCCGAACCTTACAAAAAATGAGGAGCACTTATGTGCGATGCTGCGGCTCGACCTGTCGTCGAAAGAGATAGCTACGCTGAATAACATCACCGTAAGAGCTGTTGAAATGGGGCGCTACCGCTTACGAAAAAAATTCAACATCCCTTCCTCCCACTCTATCTCCGATTTTCTGAAAGAGCTGTAAGCCGGCAAGGGATTTTTTCTTTTTGGAGTATTGTGCTTTTTGTGGCTTTTTTGCCGACCATTGCCACCTGTCTATGTTAGGCTTTTTGCATTTCTCAGCCGGCGCGGATTTTCAATCCTTAGCTGCAGAGTGTCGTTGGTTTCACGCACTCTCTGTAATTGGATGATATTGGATTTCAGTGTTAATATTCTTTTCCAATTGCCTTGACACGATTGGAGCAAAAAGCAAGTCTGAATAAGAATTTCACGGTTTAGCTGCCAATATTGGTAAAAACAGCCTGAACATCGTCGTCATCTTCAATTTTATCAATCATCTTATCAATATCGGCCATTTGTTCGTCGGTAAACTGAACCGGATTATTGGCAAAGCGTTGCAGGCTCGATTTAACGATTTCGAGGCCATTTTCTTCGATAGCGCCATGCAGTTGGCCAAAATGAACAAAATCGGCATAAAGGAAAAGGCTGTCATCAAGTTGCTCAATCTCTTCCAAACCGGCGTCAATCAAGGCAAGCTCAAGCTCTTCGATATCCAGGCCGGCTTTGGTTTTGCATTCAAAAACAGCCTTACGCGAAAACATAAACTCGAACGAACCAATGGGCACAAACGAGCCGCCGGCCTTATTGAAATAAGATTTTACGTTGGCCACGGTGCGGGTTGTATTGTCGGTAGCACATTCCACATAAACCAAAACTCCGTGCGGGCCTTTGCCTTCATATACCACCTCCACCATTGTTTCGGCATCTTTGCCGGCTGCTCTTTTTATGGCGTTATCAATATTTTCCTTTGGCATATTTTCGGCCTTGGCATTCAGTATGGCATTGCGCAAGCGCGGGTTCATGTCAGGATCGGGTCCTCCTTCTTTTGCGGCAATCGTGATGAGTTTACCCAATTTTGGAAAAACTTTCGACATCTTGTCCCAGCGTTTTTCTTTAGCTGCGCGGCGGTATTCAAATGCTCTGCCCATAACCTAAATTTTTCAAAATGAATCAATCTGTTTTAGGCTGCAAATTTACAAATTTCAAGCTATTTCACGAACAAAAATGCGCTAAACCCACAGCAAATCTCATTTTTTTGAGGCAAAGTCCCTTAAAAAACACATAAACAGAATGAATTGAGCGCATATCTTTTCGCTTTATACCAAGTATCCGTGCAATAAAAAAGCCATCTTTGTAAAGAAAAAAAATAAACTTAAGGGCACTATGTTTACACTTGATACCAAACTTCTGTTTTTTATTATATCTGGCGTTATTGCGTTGATTATCATAACGATATGGCATTTGCGCAGGCTTTCGAATCTGAGTGGCCAGCAGCTTCGTTTCGATGAGCTCGGGAAAGATTTTCAGCGTTTGGAACAAAATGTCCGCGCCGACTCTCGCCAAAACCGCGAGGAGCTTTCGGATAGCCTTAGCAAGTTTCAACAGGCTTTTCTACAAACGCTTCGCGAAATTTCGGCCGCCCAGCGCGATGACCTCAAACAGTTGCACGAAAACAACAGCAACATACTTTCAAATTTGAACAAAACAATTGAAGAAAAACTTGAGTTATTGGCCGGCAAAAGTGAAAAATCGGCAAAAGAAAGTCGCGAAGAACTGAAACAGAGCCTGTTGCACATCAACGATCAAATTAAAGGTCAGCTCGAAGAAAACCGGCTAACCCAAAAAGCACAAGCCGAAGAAAACCAGCAACAGTTGCGTTTTATCCAAAGCAAACTCGATGAAAAGCTGAGTCAGCTAAACGAGCAGTTTCAGCACAACGCAAAAGATATTCGTGAAAACATGCAACAATCGCTCGAAAAATTCCAACAGGCATTTAGCAGCAATGTGAAGGATTTCAACGAGTTGCAAAAGCAAAAATTCGACGGGCTCGAGCTTAAACAGCAGGAGCTGATTAGCGCTACCGAACAAAAATTGGAAAAAATGCGCGAAACGGTTGACGAAAAACTGCAGAAAACCCTTGAAACCCGCTTAGGACAGTCGTTTGAGCTTGTAAGCAAGCAGCTGGAAAGCGTGCAAAAAGGGCTTGGCGAGATGCAAACGTTGGCCAATGATGTTGGCGGATTGAAACGCGTGCTATCAAATGTAAAAACCCGCGGGGTATTGGGCGAAATTCAGCTTGGCAATATTTTAGAACAAATTTTAGCCCCCGGGCAGTATGAAGCCAATGTGAAAACAAAGCGACAAAGCGCTGATTTTGTAGAATTTGCAATAAGGCTTCCCGGCCGCGACAACAGCGTAAATGCGGTTTACCTGCCTATTGACGCCAAATTTCCGCAAGAATCCTACCACCAGCTTCAAGATGCATACGATGAAGCAAATTCGGCAAAAGCTGAAACGGCCACCAAATCACTCGCCGCCGACATCCGCAAATTTGCAAAAGACATTCGCGACAAATATTTAGATCCGCCTTATACCACCGATTTTGCCATCATGTTTCTGCCCATCGAAGGCCTTTATGCCGAAGTGGTGCGCAATACCGACCTGATTGAACAACTGCAGCGCGAATTTAAGGTAATCATCACAGGGCCAACAACTTTGGCAGCAATATTAAACAGCCTGCAAATGGGTTTCCGCACGCTGGCCATCCAGCAACGCAGCAGCGAAGTATGGGAGATATTGGGTGCGGTAAAAACCGAATTCTCAAAATTTGGAACCATCTTAGACAAAGCACAAAAGAAGATAAACGAAGCCAGCAGCGACATTGATAACCTTGTGGGCACCCGCACGCGCGCCATCGAACGTAAACTGCGTAAGGTTCAGGAACTGCCGGCGACCGAAGCCGGCTTGATGCTCGAAAGCGGAATTCAGGAAGAAGAAGAACCCGAAGGATAGCCTTACCCATAGTGCTCACGAAAATTTAAAAAAACCAACTGCGTTTTGGCTTAGGCTGCAAAGAAAATGCGGGCATTTTGACAAAAAGCTAATTTAGACACAATTATAAATAGCGCGCAAAAGCAACCACATTGGGCTTCGCGTTGTCATAAAATCATTAAAAAGATATAATCGGATCAAACAGCTGCTATCAGCTATGGTCACAAAAACTTATTTTTGCGTTTTTCAATCCATGAACATGAAACATTCTTTTAAACAATTGGCCGTTCTGGCAATTCTGTTTTTTGCTTTAGGCGCTAAAGCTCAGGTGCTTGAACCTGTTAAATGGCGTTTTTCAACCGAAAATATCTCGGGCGACGAATACAATCTTGTTTTTATTGCGGATATTGAAAACAAATGGCATTTGTATTCGCAAGACATCCCTATGTCGCCTCCGGCAACAACTTTTACCTTTGAAAAAGGTGAAGGTTACGAGCTAATTGGCAAGGTTTCGGAGTCGGTTTCGGTGGAACAGTACGATCCAAATTTCGAGATGACGCTAAAATTTTTCTCGAGCCAGGCCACTTTTAAGCAAAAAGTGAGGGTATTAGCAGGCCAAACGGCAACCATAAAAGGTTTTGTTGAGTTTATGAGCTGCGACGACACCCGCTGTCTTCCACCAGCCGAAGAAAGCTTTTCGTTTGTGCTGAGCTCGGCTGACGAAACTGCCGCTCAAGGCCCCTTAGAACCTGTAAAATGGGCATACAGCATCCAAAACTACAACGGAAAAACTTTCGACCTGATCTTTAAAGCCAGCATTGATGAAGGCTTCCATTTATATTCGCTGCATGTGCCCGATAACGGCCCTTTGCCTACCGAATTTTCGTTTGGTGAAAACCCCGCTTACCAAACCGAAGGCGAAATAACTGAAACCACCAAAGGCATCACCGCTTTTGATAAAGAATTTAATCTGGAAATCACCTATTTCGAAAATGAGGTAGAGTTTCGTCAAAAAATAACGGCCAAAGAAAACAACTTCAACATCAAAGGCGAAATAGCCTATATGGCTTGCAACGATAGAGGCTGTGTTGCACTTTATCACGATTTTGACATAGCAGTAAAAGACGGCCAAATATTGGCAGCCGGCAGCGAAACCGCCAACACCGCCAACGCAGGCCCCAGCTCCGACATTACCGGCCATGGCGCTTCGCTTTGGGGTTTCTTCTTCCTGGCATTTTTGGGCGGCTTGGCGGCCATTCTCACCCCTTGCGTTTTCCCGATGATACCGATGACGGTTTCGTTTTTCATGTCCGACAAAGAAAATAAAGCCAAAGGGCGCCTAAAAGCGATCATTTACGGGCTCAGCATCATGGCCATTTACACCCTAATTGGCTCGATTTTGGCCGTAGTGGCAGGCCCCGATATTGCAAACTGGCTGAGCACACACTGGTTGCCCAATATCCTGTTTTTTGTGATCTTCATTGTGTTTGCAGCTTCATTCTTTGGCATGTTCGAAATTACCCTGCCTCACTGGATGGTAAATAAATCGGATGCCAAAGCCGATCAGGGCGGTTATATGGGCTCGGTATTTATGGCTTTGACCCTGGTATTGGTCTCGTTTAGCTGTACCGGGCCAATTGTCGGAACAATTTTAGTTGAGTCGGCCGGCGGACAGGTTTTGAAGCCTATTATCGGGATGTTTGGTTTTTCGCTTGCTTTTGCCTTGCCTTTCACCCTCTTTGCTTTCTTCCCCGGATGGCTCAGCAATCTGCCAAAATCCGGCGGGTGGCTCAATTCGGTAAAAGTAATTCTGGGTTTCTTAGAGCTCGCACTCGGCCTCAAATTCCTCAGCGTAGCCGACCAAACTTACCACTGGGGGCTGTTAGATCGCGAAGTTTATATCGCCTTATGGATAGTGATCTTCTTCCTGATGGGATTATATATTTTGGGCAAAATTAAATTTGCGCACGACGACGATGTGGCATTTGTGAGCGTTCCGCGCTTGGTTTTTTCGATCATCACCTTTGCTTTTGTCGTATATCTTATCCCCGGAATGTTTGGCGCTCCATTGAAAGCCCTTTCGGGATATATGCCTCCCATGCACACCCACGATTTTGATATCAGCAAAATTGTACGAGAGGCTGCAGGCTCGTCAACAGCAAGTTATAACTCCGGAACAACGAACAACACCCTTTGCGAGACGCCCAAATACCACGAAACACTTCATTTGCCGCATGGCTTGAATGGCTATTTTGATTATGAGCAAGGGCTTGCATGTGCCAAAGCCAACAATAAACCGCTTTTTGTTGACTTTACCGGCCACGGCTGTGTAAACTGCCGCGAGATGGAAGCCAACGTATGGAGCGATCCGCGCGTGCTGAAACTCTTGCGCGAAGAATATATGATTGTTGCCCTGTATGTGGACGACAAAACACAGCTTCCCGAAAACGAATGGGTACAATCAACTTACGACAATAAAGTTAAGAAAACGATTGGCAGAAAATATGCCGACTTCCAAATTTCGAAGTTCAACGTAAATGCACAGCCGTTTTATGTGCTGATGGGACACAACAACGATGTTTTGATGCAGCCCAGAGCTTATAACTTAAACGTTGAAGAATTTGTGGCCTTCCTGGAGCAGGGAGTGAAAAATTTCAAGGAAGGAAAATCGGTTTTCTCCATTCAATAAGCTTGGATGAGAAAGCTTTAAGTAGCACATTATCTGAAACTTATAAATATAAATCGGGTTGAAGCCGGCTTCAACCCGATTTTTTTATTCAGTATGGGCAGATTGTCAAGCCAATAACTCAAAATAAACGAGTACATACTTTTGATTTCTAAGCATTTATATTTTTGCCGGGGGTTAAGCTATTTTATTTCCTTTCTTTTACAGCCTGGCCATACACTTTCAATGCTCTATCTCTTGCAAAAGCATGTTCCACAATGGGCTTCGGGTATATATCGGTTCCAAATTCGGGCAACCACTTTTTAATGTATTCCCATTTTTTATCAAATTTTTCAGTTTGTGTTGCGGGATTAAAGACCCTGAAATAGGGCGCCGCATCGCAACCGCAGCCCGCAGCCCATTGCCAGTTTCCGTTGTTGGCAGCCAAATCGAAATCATTGAGTTTTTGAGCAAAATACGCTTCACCTAGGCGCCAATCGATAAGTAAATGTTTGCACAAAAAACTGGCCGCAATCATCCGAACCCGATTGTGCATATATCCCGTTTTATTGAGCTGCCTCATTCCTGCATCCACAATGGGATAGCCGGTTTTTCCGCTGCACCAGTCTTCAAATTCTTGCTCATTATTTCGCCACTGAATGAAATCATACTTAGCGTTGAAAGATTCATTGGTCACTTTTGGAAAATGATACAAAATCTGCATAAAAAACTCGCGCCAAATCAGCTCATTCAGCCATGTTTGGTTGCGGCAGGCAGCAAATTCAACGCATTTTCGAACGCTAATTGTGCCAAACCGCAAATCAATTCCTAATTGCGTAGTATGTTGCAAAGCCGGAAAATCGCGGTATTTATCATAATCATCAATGATTTGAGGGTCTAATTTTGGTGTTTCAAAATGAATATCCGTTTTCTTAAAACCTATTTCTTCTAAGGAATGAATATCGGAAAAACTTTGTTTCAAAAAGTTCGTAAAATTAGCTTGGTAAACGCGAGAATCCTTTTCAGATAACAAAATTTTCCATTTCTTGGAATATGGCGTATAAATGCTATAAGGCGTTCCATCATTTTTTAAAACATCACTTTTATCAAAGATCACCTGATCTTTAAAAGCTATAAAAGAAATGTTTTGTTCAGTAAAAAAACGGCGGATTCCGGCATCTCGTTCAATGGCCTGGGGTTCATAATCCCGATTACAAAAAACCGATTGAATATCATATTCTTCCGAAAGTTTTTTGAAAATTTCATCAGGTTTTCCATAATAAGTGTTCAGCTTTGAATGGCATTCCTTCAATGCCAAGTTAATGGCCGAAAGTGCCTGATAAATGTAATCTACTCGTCTATCATATTTATTATCAAGTTTTTCTAAAATATATTGATCAAAAATAAAAATTGGCAGCACCGGAATGCGGTTAGATAATGCGTGAAACAAGCCTACATTATCCTCCAAACGCAAATCTCTGCGAAACCAAAAAACAGCAACTTTACTTTTCATTCAAATATGGGTTGTCGTTTTTATCGTGCTTCACCCAAATAAATTTAGAAGTGTCATAACCAATTTCTTTTGCAATTTTTAAAAAATCGGTTTTTATAGTTTCCGGAATACTTTTCGAGCGCGCTAAAATCCACAGATAACTCAAATTTTTTCCTGCAACTAAGGCATATTGATAATTTTCATCCAGGGCAACCACATTGTAAGCCGCATAAAAAGGTCCAAAAAAGCTCACTTTTAAAGCCGCCACATCCTTTTCTCCTCTAAATTTTGCCAACCCATCGGCTTTCTTCCATTCCATTTTTAGGTAGTTATATCCGCTATTCAACACCATTAAATTGCCATTTTCATCCAATTTATATTGGGCGGAAGTATTATCCAAATTCTTTTCAAATTGAAAATCGAAGCGGGCAATTTCATACCATATGCCCAAATACCGGTTGGTGTCGAAGCCCTCAACAGGTTTTGCATTTTTAGGTATTGATGCACAAGAGGTTAATAGTAATATTACACAAGCTGAAAATGTTGTTTTAATCATTGTTTTTGTTTTCATATTATCCTATTTTTAAATGCCAATGCTCTTTCAATAAATTTTTTGTTTCATACTTCGTAATCTATTTTAATTATTGTTTATCAATAAGTTAGTTGAATAATTAATTCAATTACGATATTTCATTTTGCAAAATGATTTTCTCAAAATTCATTTTGTGAGTCATATTTTACCCATTTGATTTCCCAATAGAGTTAAGTTTTATTGTTAAATTGAATGATATATTTCTTCGAAAGGCAGCCTGAAACGTTCGCCCCTGATTCCTTCATTTCCTTTACGTATTCCGCAGGCTACAATCAAAGTTATTTCGGCTCCATAAGGAAGTTTGAGTATTTTTTTAACTTGTTTGCTGTCAAATCCTTCGAGTGGGCAGCTGTCATAGCCTTCATTTGCCATAGCAATCATAAACGTTTGGGCAGCCAGTGCGCACGATTTATGAACCATCACACGCACGTCGCTTTCGGAGACCTGGCGTATGCTTGCGCGAAAAAATCCGATAGTTTGTGCTACTAAAACCCGTATCAGGCCAACAATTCCGTAAAAGCGGAAATAGAGAAGCGGCATCAGTTTTCCGTAATATAAGGCTTTGTCTTTAATGCGTTTTTCCTGACGCTCTGGGGGGCTGTTTTGCCGGATGTTTCTCTTTTCAAAATCCAATACACTTCTTGCCCGTTTTTTGTGCAAATCCTGCCGAGAAACAAAAATCACCAATTGCGCTGCGCTAGCAGTGGCTGTTTGGTCGAGGCAGGCTTTGGAGAGCTTAGCCAAAAGTGGAGTTTGGGTGATGTGGTAAAACTCCCACAATTGCATATTCGAACTATTGGGAGCCAACGCAGCTAACTGCAGGCAATGTTTTACCTTTTCGGCGTCTAAAGGCTTTTCGCGGTCAAACAGCCGAACCGAGCGCCGATGATTCAATACTTCATCTAAATTCATTCTCTTCATTTTAACGGATCATGCGTATAGCGTTTTGCAGTTTGGCGATGTAGCGGTTTTATGCACCAATTTTCAAGCAAAGAACTTAGGCCAAATTTAGTATAAAATTTTATTCGCGGCATTTGGCCAGCCACTATATTGAGGCATTGTTTTTTTTCTGTTTCCAAGTCGTCTTGCAGCAATGTGGAACAGAAGTAAGAAAACGGTTTCGAAAGGAGTTAAACCAAATGTGGCTTTTGAAATTTCAGCCAATGGAAATTATTTGCTTTATAAAGGCTTATCAATTGTCCATTATTTAAACTGTATGTTGGCAATTACCTCTTTGCCAATTGCCTGGTTGAGTTTTTGAATAATTTTTTCGCGCGAAAACGACAGCTCGTGCCTTAGCGCAGCCGAATCGAGGTAAACAAAGAGCGTTTTCTTCTGAACATAGAGGTCGGTGGTGTATTTTGCGATCATCTCTCCCACAACCGAAGGCCAAAGATGGACGATTTTAGCGTTATTGTATTTTTCTTCCAACTGATAGGTTTTCAACAACATAGCTATTGCATCGCCAAGCGAATGCTGGTTTGGGTCGGTCATAATTTGCTTGCATTCATGGGTTTGACGGCGCCTTGGTTAACGGCAAAAATACGATGGGCTATATCGGTTTCGGCAAAAAGTTTCCGAATGCGCTGTTCTTGCGTATCGGTAATAAATACCTGTCCAAAACTATCGCGGCTCACAAGGTTTACGATGCTGTTTACGCGATGGTCGTCAAGTTTATCGAAAATATCGTCGAAAAGCAATACGGGTTTGAAGCCCATCCGCTGTTTGGTAAAATCAAACTGAGCCAGTTTTATGGCTATCACAAACGATTTCTGCTGCCCTTGCGAACCAAATTTCTTGAGGGTAAAACCGCTAATCCGGAAGTCGAGGTCATCTTTGTGTATGCCGTTAGTGGTATAACGCATTCGCAGGTCGTATGCGCGATTTTTTTTCAGGCTTTCGGCTAAAAGTGTGTGGTGCAAGCTGCTTTCGTACAGAATATCAACCTCTTCGGCCGAGTTTGAAACCAAGGCGTAATAGTGTTGAAAGATCGGGATAAACTCGATCCTGAAATGTTTTCGTTTTTCAAAAAGAGCTTGTCCGGATGCCGCAAGTTGCTCATCGTAAAGCTCCAGAAGATCGGTTTGGGGCGCCCCATGCTCGGCCAGTTGCCGGATGAGCGAATTGCGCTGCTGCAATACTTTGTTGTAATGCAAAAGGCTGTCGAGGTAAAGCGGATCGAATTGCGAGAGCATGCCGTCCATAAATTTACGGCGATACTCGCTTCCTTCGTTAATGAGGTCGCGGTCGTAGGGCGATATCATAACCAAAGGAATTTTGCCGATGTGATCGGCCAGGCGCTCGTATTCCTTTTTATTAAAGCGGAACGATTTTTTTTGGTTTCTTCGCTGCACGCAGCTCACAAGGTCGGTGTCGCCATTGCGTTTATAGGAGCCATGTATGGCAAACAAATCGCTTTCGTGACGTATGTTTTGCTGATCGAGCAGGTTGAAATAGCTTTTGCAAAACGAGAGGTAATAAATGGCGTCGAGCAGATTGGTTTTGCCTGCGCCATTGTTCCCGATAAAGCAATTGATTTTTTCGGAGAGCTGCAGCTCAGCTTCCCTATAGTTCTTAAAATCAATAAGTTTCAGTTGCTCTAAAAACATTTTCGCCTTTATTGATTAGCGCAAAGATAAGGCAATGCTTTTGTTGAGTGCGAAGGTTTATTTTCTGAAACTGTCAAAATCGGTTGAAATAGAGATGTAGTTTGGCGATCCGGCAAGATGAAAGGTAGATCGGGCGTAGTTTATCTGAAACTTCGACACTTTCACTCCTACGCCCCAGGCAAAGCCCACCATGGCCAATTTGTCGGGGATAAGCATCTCTTGCCGGCGTTTGTAATTGTAGCTACCACGCAGGCTCAGGTTTTTTCCGATATAAAACTCCCCTCCTACAATAAAATGCCGCATCATCTGGTCGGCAAATTTTTCAACGGCTTTGGGTTTCGATTTTACGCCCGTTATGGGGTCAATACGGCCTTTCATATCTATCGGGTCGTCGTAGGTTAAATCCCATTTCTGCAAATGATCATACACTACAATCAGTCTGAAAGGCACATGATCCAGTCGTTTTGATACGCCCAACTGCATCGAAAAGGGCATTAAAGAGGGGTCGCCGGGCAAATACGATTTGATTTCGGAGCCAATGTTGCGCGCTGTGAGCGAAAACAGCCACCCGCTGCGGCTCAGATAAGTTCCGGCCACATCAACGGCTATGCCAAACGAGCTGTAGGATTCGTATTGCGAAGCTGCAAATTTGGCGTTTGCGCCAATGCTAAAACTCGAATCAAGCTGCCGGCCCCATCCCAGGCTCAGCGCATAATCGGCTGCCGTGAAGTTTCCGTTGCGATTGCCGGCTTCGTCGGCATAGTCATACCGGCCATAGTTGAAATAGGACAGGTTTCCGACAAAAGTTCCGGTTTTGCCCATATTGCGGCCATAGGCAATGTTGCTAAAGTTGAGGTCGGAGTAATAATCAACAAATGAAAGGCTGATCTGGTTATGAATTTCGGGTGTGATGAGCGCCGGATTGAAGACTGCCAACTGGATGTCGTTATCATTTACGGGTAATGCAACTCCTCCAAGAGAAGCCACTCTGGGCGAAAGCGTTACATCCAGAAAGTCGTAGGCGCCCCTGCCACCGGGTTGCGCCAGCGCCGGAAAAGCTGTTAAAGTTAGAAAAAGAATAAGAGTAGGGTATAGAATCCGATTCATGCAGGCATATGTCTTAATAAACAGTTTTTTAACGGTTTCTTTTGCTTTTTATTGCTTCGCAAAAGATTGAATTCGTGCAAAAGTAGGCTTTTTGCCGCGTTCATTTCAACCAAAAAGAAACAAAACCACCTCACAGCCGGGCAGCCCAATGAACGACAGAATGGTTTTGAAGCTGATTTCTGCTTTGGTTTGGCATTGCCGTTATCATTTTTTGTGTCGCTACTTGCCCGATTTGCCTCCTTAGGCTTTTGCGCGACGCATTGCAACCGAGGCTGAACGAATCGGTGCACGGCATTAAGCAGCTCGCCGGCATGCGCCTATAACTGTACAATAAAAAAAGGTGCTTTGTGTAAGAATCAAAAAGTCTTTTTCGGTTTTGCCTCGAAAATAGCCTTCGCCAATCAATCATACCGTATTAATAGCTTACTTTTGTGATGTTAATCTGCTTAACGTTTCTTATTAAATCTGCATATTTATGTCGCTCTGGCGTGTTTTGTTGTGTATTTTTTTTCCGCCCCTGGCCGTTGTGGACAAAGGTTGCGGCTCTGTATTAATTGTCTTTATTCTTACTCTGGCAGGTTGGATACCCGGGGTTCTGGCTGCGCTAATAATCAACAAAAAATGAGAATCATCCATCGCCTAATTTCGCTAAAAACGACCTTTATTTTTTTCTTTTCAATACTTTTTTTGCTTCCAGCCATTGCATCAGGGCAATCTAAAATTTCGCTGAAACGGGAGATGTTTTACAACTTCAGCACCAAAGGCGATATTGGCCTGTGGATTGACGAACAGTCGCTTGCGGGCGACCCGGCATCGGGCAACGGGGGCGAGCCTTCCAGTGTTTTTAGTCCGGGCTGGGAAGATCAGGACATTTATTATCCGGCCATGGTTGTGCTCGATCTGGGGCAGCCCTACAACCTTGCTTCGCTTTGGCTTTTTGATGTGAACGATAGCGACAGCCTTCATGTTTACACCGGCAACCCGGCCGGATGGCAGCTAAAAGCCGGCCTTTTGCTAAACAGCTACAACAATTGGCGCGTAGTAAGCCTCAATCAAACATCCCGTTTTCTGATGTTTAAATTAAAAAGCCCCGCCACACGCATTGCCGAGATTGTGCTTTACGGCAGCGCTACGGGCAGCGCCCCAAGTCCGCCCATGGCCGAGGCAACAACATGGCCATTGATGCAGCACTTTATCGGAATAAATGGTTTTGTGGACGACCCCATCACTAAAATTGCCTGCGTAAGCAATTTGCGCGAATACCACAACTGGGGCTGGGACGAAGGAAATCACGACACCACTTATGCGGGTTTTCCTAACAATCAATACGCCTGGAATCCAAGCTGGGTAAGCGGCCCAGGCTGGGGTTTTTATTTCGATGATTTTTACAACAACCTCAATATCTCCGGCATAGCCGTGATGCCCGACCTGCAAGGGGCAGCGCCTTATATCACGGGTTTTGTGGATTCGCTTGAGCAACACAAACCGCTTAGCCCGGCAGAAAATGCACTGATGCCGACCTCTTATGCCGAGCATGCCGATTATATGTTTCAGTTTGCGGCGCGATTTGGCAATACCGCCGTAAACCAGGGATTGCTGAAACTCCGACCCGATCAGCAACGCCTATCAGGCCTTTCGCTTGTGCGTTATCTCGAAAACTGGAACGAACCCGATAAGTGGTGGTTTGGACGTGCCGGCTATTTCCGTGCAGATGAGTTTGCCGCATTTTGCAGCGCCGATTACGACGGGCACAACCAACAACTTGGCTCAAATGGAGG
>CAYYDS010000022.1:14249-20453 GCA_964470665.1 uncultured Lentimicrobiaceae bacterium | reverse complement strand
GTATTTGCTTTCTTCCTTATTCTATCGGGCATTATTCTCGATAAAATGGGTATTCGATTTACAATTCTCACCTCGGGTTTTGCAATGGTTATTGGGGCTTCCATAAAATATTACGCCCTTACGCCGGCTTTTGCCGGATCGGGTTTAGCCCATTCGTTGGATTCGTTTTGGGTAGCCGTTCCGGCCTCTGCAAAATTAGCTTTCTTTGGTTTTGCCATTTTTGGCGTTGGTGTTGAGATGGCTGGCATCACCGTGTCGAAGGCTATCGTTAAATGGTTTAAGGGCAAAGAGCTTGCGCTGGCTATGGGCCTCGAAATGGCTACCGCCCGCCTTGGTGTTTTTGCTGTATTTCGTCTTTCGCCCATCTTTGCCGAACGTGGCGGCGTGCCAAATTCAATACTCTGGGGGGTGGCCTTCTTAGTAATCGGCCTGCTCACGTTTACCATTTACACCTTCATGGATTTGAAACTCGACCGTGAAATCGGTTCCGACGAAAACAGCGAACCCGAAGAGGCTTTCCGCGTGAGCGACCTGCTGCTAATCCTCAAAAACCCGGGTTTCATAGCTATTGCAAGTCTTTGTGTATTGTTTTATTCGGCCATCTTCCCTTTCCAGAAGTTTGCTACCGATATGCTCTCGTCAAAATTAGGTATCAGCATCAAAGATGCCGCGGCCATGTTCTCCTACTTCCCTATCGGAGCCATGGTGCTCACACCTTTTATTGGCGCCTTTCTCGATAAAAAGGGCCTGGGCGCTACCATGATGCTTTATGGCGCCATTTTGCTTACCGTATCGCATTTGATCTTTGCCTTAGTGCCCGCATCGGCTTTCACTCCGCTTGTTGCCTATAGCACAATCGTAATCCTTGGTTTAGCTTTCTCGCTCGTGCCCGCCTCCATGTGGCCATCTGTTCCGAAAATCGTAGAAGATCGCTTTTTAGGCTCGGCCTACGGGCTCATCTTCTGGATTCAGAATATCGGCCTGCTGGCAGTGCCCATTCTTATCGGCTGGGCTTTGACGACTGCTAATCCCGGCGTTGCCGAAGCCATTTCGGCAGGCGAAAATGTGAAATACAACTACACTGTTCCCGAGCTCATTTTTGCCAGCTTTGGTGTGTTGGCAATGATCATGTCGTTTGTGCTGAAACATGTAGATAAGACCAAAGGTTTTGGGCTCGACCTGCCAAACAAAGAATAACAAAAACATTAAGAAAAAAGCTGCTTCAACATTGGAGCAGCTTTTTTTTGCTTCCAACAGCGCATTCAAACCGAAAAAAGGAAAGAAATCCAATCGTTTAAAGCCACGTTTAGCAAAAAGATTGCTACCTTTACCCCCTTAAAAAAATCGTCTTAAACCTTAAAAAAAAAACCCATGAGTTCTCTCACCGATCTTGAACCCAAAGAGCTATGGAAACATTTTTATAGCCTTACACAAATTCCTCGTCCATCAAAGAAAGAAGAAAAAGTGATCGCCTTTGCACGTGAGTTTGGCGAAAAACTCGGACTTGAAACCCTTGTTGACGAAGTGGGTAATGTCATCATTCGCAAGCCTGCCGCCGAAGGCTTCGAAAACCGTATGGGCATCATTTTGCAAGCCCACCTTGATATGGTTCCTCAAAAAAATTCGGGCACCGACCACAATTTCGAAACCGACCCCATCCAAACCTTTATCGAAGATGGCTGGGTAAAGGCAAAAGGCACCACGCTGGGCGCTGATAACGGCATTGGCGCAGCGGCTGCAATGGCCGTATTGGAAGCCAACGATCTGGCACATGGCCCCGTTGAAGTATTGCTAACCATTGACGAAGAAACCGGAATGACCGGCGCAAACGGTTTAAAACCCGGCCTCTTGTTTGGCGACATCCTGCTCAATCTCGACTCGGAAGATGAAGGCGAGCTTTATGTTGGCTGCGCCGGAGGCGTTGATACTACCGGCGAATTTCAGATCGCCCCCGTTGCAGTAGCCGAAGGCTATAAAGCTTATCGCATCAGCGTTACAGGCCTCAAAGGCGGGCACTCCGGAATGGATATCAACCTGGGGAGGGGCAACTCCAACAAAATCATGAACGGCCTTTTGTGTCTTGCCGCTAAAAAATATGGCCTGCGCCTAGCCGATATTGACGGCGGAAGCCTGCGCAATGCCATTCCGAGAGAATCCTTTGCTACAGTTGTTGTGCCCGAAGCACAAGCATCGGCTTTCGAAAAATATGTGAACGAATATGCAGCCATTGCCTACGAAAGCTTTGCCAAAGCCGACGGTGGATTGCAAATTACATGCGAAGTTGCCGACATGCCATCGAACCTGCTTGACGAAAAAACCCAGCAAGGGCTTTTCGAAGCTGTGGCCGACTGCCCCAATGGCGTGATCGCCGTAAACAGCGATATGCAAGGTGTGGTTGACACCTCGAACAACTTAGCCATCGTAAAACGCACAGGCAACACCATCACCTTAGCCGCACTGCAACGCAGCGCTGTGGATGCCGACAAAGAAGTGCTGGCCGCCAATATTCGCGACGTATTTACCAAAGCAGGCGCCAAAGCCTACAGTGACGGTGCCTACCCCGGATGGAAACCCAACGTAAACTCGTCCATCCTAAAAACGATGAAAGAAGTATATCAGACCACTTTTGGCAAAGTGCCGGAAGTAAAGGTGATCCATGCCGGATTGGAATGTGGTATTTTGGGCGCTGTTTATCCACATTGGGACATGATTTCGTTTGGGCCAACCATCCGTCATCCCCACTCGCCCGATGAAAAAGTGAACATCGAAACCGTAGGCCTGTTTTGGAAATATCTAGTAGAAACACTAAAAAACGCCCCGCTAAAAGAGCAAATTGCCTAATAAACAGGTCTTATTTGGACTGCTGAATAAGAGATTTTTTTAAAAAAGAGTGCAAAGGTTTGGAGATAAGAAATTAAACACTACCTTTGCACTCCCAAAAAATACGCAATAGAGATGAAACGTACTTTTCAACCATCGAACAGAAAACGCAGAAACAAACACGGTTTCCGCGAAAGAATGGCTACGGCTAATGGCCGCAGGGTGCTGAAGGCACGCCGTGCAAAGGGCAGAAAAAGATTAACCGTTTCGGACGAAAAATAGATTTTTCTTACAATAGCCGGTCTATATTAAAAGATGAACAGAAGACGATCCTACCGGGTTCGTCTTCTGTTTTATTTTATCCCGCCAAAAAACCACAACACCTTGATAGAGGCCTATTTTACAGCTTCCCGGGCTAAAAAACCTTAAAAAACAAGGCCGCCGGCTCCTATTTTAAGTATCTTCGCAGCCGCCCAATAATCAACGGCATTTTATGGAAAAAGCCCTGATAACCATTTTCTGGATCATTTTTATTTTCTATCTGCTGCGTTTGGCAATGCGGTATTTACTGCCCTGGCTTTTGGCGCGTTTTATGCGTAAAATGGCCAAAAATATGCAGCAGAAAGGCTTTTCGCAAGCTCACAACCAACAACAAAAAAGCGATAACGACATATATGTAGATACCGGGCAAGCTTCAAAGCAAAAAATCGACCCCGATATCGGTGAATATGTTGATTTTGAAGACATTGAAGAACCCTAAAAATATTTCTCATGGATGATGCATTAAAGCTTTGGCGCAAACTTTTTCCGTTTCTTACGGCCATATTGGTATTTATCGTGATCACCTGGGCTTATCTGCATCCGATGCTCGAGGGCAAACGCTTAAGCCAGCACGACATCACCATGTGGAAAGGAATGTCGAAAGAAATTTCCGACTTTCGTGAAAAAACCGGCGAAGAGCCCCTGTGGACCAATTCGATGTTTGGCGGAATGCCTGCCTGGCAGATCTCGGTGATTTACAACGGCAACCTCATCCGTTACGTTAAAAAAATTATCACCTTCGGCATGCCCTATCCGGCCAGCACCATTTTCATTTATTTTTTAGGTTTTTATATTCTGTTGTTGGTAATGCGGGTGGATCCCTGGCTGAGTTTAGCCGGAGCCTTGGCCTATGGTTTTTCATCCTATTTTTTCATCATTTTAGGCGCCGGGCACAGTTCAAAAGCCAATGCAATAGGCCTTATGGCGCCCGTTATTGCCGGAATTGCGCTTTGCTATCGGGGCAATTATTTTAAAGGCGGCCTGCTTACAGCCATTGCCCTTGCGCTGCAACTCGAAGCCAACCACCTGCAAATCACCTATTACCTGCTTCTTTTGGTTGCTATTCTTGGCCTTGTTCAACTGATTGATGCCATCCGTTTTAAAACCCTCAATCATTTTGCTAAAGCTTCGGGAGTACTTTTATTAGCAGCCCTTTTGGCAGTGCTCACGCACGGAACAAATCTGTATGCCACCTGGGAATACGGCAAAGAAACCATGCGCGGAAAGCCTATTTTAGTAAAAGATGCCGCCGACCAAACCCAAGGACTCGACAAAAGCTATATTACGCATTGGTCGTATGGCATTGGCGAATCATGGTCGCTGCTGATACCCAACGCAAAAGGCGGCGCAACGGCTGCTATTGGAACAAACCATCCGGCTTTGAAAGATGCCGACAAAAATTTCAAATCGGCGCTCTCGCAGCAAAACGCCTATTGGGGCGATCAGCCGGGCACCTCGGGGCCGGTATATGTAGGTGCTATTGTGCTGTTTTTTTTCGTGCTGGGTCTGTTTTTTGTGAAAGGCCGCTACAAATGGATTTTGCTGGCTGCCACCCTCCTATCACTTTTGTTGGCCTGGGGCAAAAACTTTATGGGTTTTACCGATCTGTTTTTGCGTATTGTGCCGGGCTACGACAAGTTTAGGGCCGTGTCGATGACCCTTATCATTGCCGAACTCACCATCCCATTGTTAGGCTTCTTAGGACTTTATGAGCTTTACCGGAACCCTGAAATCCTGATTCAAAAACGAAAATGGTTTTTTGCCGCTTTTGGCCTCACCGGAGGCATCAGCTTGCTGTTTTACATTGCTCCTTCCTTGTTTTTCGACTTTGTCAGCAGTTTCGAACTTGAGCAATTTAAACGCCTTCGCATGTCGAACGAGGCCGGCAGCAATCAGATCAACCAATTTGTTGCAGCGCTCGAATCGGTTCGGGTTGCCATTTTTAGAAAAGATGCCATCCGGAGTTTCCTTTTCATCACCGTATCGGCCGGACTACTTTACGCCTACGGCTTGGGGAAAATAAAAAACTATTGGCTTACGGCTGCGCTCACCCTGTTGATTGTTGCCGATATGGTTCCGGTTGACAACCGCTACTTGAATTCATCCAATTTTGTGGCCAAACGCAAAGCCGAAGTGCCCTTTACTGCAAGCACTGCCAACAACGAAATTTTAAAAGACAGCGACCCAAACTACCGCGTGCTCGACCTCACCGTAAGCACTTTTAACGATGCCGGCGCTTCCTATTTTCACCACTCCATCGGCGGTTATCATGGAGCAAAACTGCAACGCTATCAGGATTTAATCGAATACCATATTCAACCCGAAATTTCGGCTCTGGCCCAGGTGATGAAAACCGACATGAGCCTATCTGCCATTCAGCAACAATTAGAAAAAAATCAAGTGCTGAATATGCTCAACACCCGTTACATCATTTTCAATCCACAAGCAATTCCCATACGCAATATTGCCGCATTCGGAAGCGCCTGGCCGGTAGATAAGGTACTGATGGTTTCGACCGCCAACGAAGAAATTGATAAAATTGGCGCGATTGACCTTCGTCATACTGCCGTTGTAAATCAGGAATTTAGCCCTCTTTTAAGCAAGCTTGAAGCCGGCGATTCCTCGGAAAACCGCATCGAACTCAGTGCATATCAGCCCAACAAACTGAATTATACTGCCAATATGCAAACCGCAGGATTGGTTGTTTTCAGCGAAATTTGGTACACCAAAGGCTGGAAAGCCTACGTAAACGGTACGGAACAACCCCTGATTAGAGCCAATTACGCTTTGAGAGCCTTGGTTTTGCCAAAAGGCGAAAGCACGGTCGAAATGCGCTTTGAACCCCGTGTGTGGGTCGTTGGCGAAAAGGTTTCGTTTGCCGCTTCGCTTATCCTTCTTTTGCTTGCGGCAGCAGCTATTATTCACGAAATCAAACCATTCAAATGCCCGCGGAAGGCATAAAAAAAGTATTGGTCATCACCTATTATTGGCCGCCCTCGGGCGGCGCAGGGGTGCAGCGCTGGCTGAAGTTTGTGAAATACCTTCCTTCGTTTGGCTGGCAAA
>CAYYDS010000022.1:12829-14239 GCA_964470665.1 uncultured Lentimicrobiaceae bacterium | reverse complement strand
CAGTGGTTTATACCCCTCAAAACCCCGAAATGCCGTATCGCGACGAAAGCCTGCTCAACGATATTCCGGAAGAGGTTGAGATTCTTCGAACAAAAATAAGGGAGCCCTATCAGCTTTACAATCTGTTTACCGGAAAGCCTAAAACCAGTAAATTTCAGCACGGGATGCTCAACGAGGGCGAAAGCGCCAAACGCGGATTGAAAGAAAAAATAGCCCTGTGGATAAGGGGCAATTTATTTATCCCGGATGCCCGTTTCTTATGGATCAGACCTTCCGTTCGATTTTTGCTTCGCTACTTAAAAGACAATCCGGTTGATCTGATTGTGTCGTCGGGGCCGCCCCATTCGCTCCATCTCATTGCCCGCAAAATCAAGAAGAAGACCGGTTTGTTGTGGCTGGCCGATTTTCGTGATCCCTGGACGGGGATTTACTATTTTGATGAACTTTTGCCCGGAAAAGCAGCAAAAAATCGCCACTTAAAACTCGAACAAGCTTGCCTCGACGAAGCCGACCGCTTGATTGTGGTAGGCCAAACCATGAAAAACGATTTTGCAAAAAGAACTGACACACCTATCAGCGTGATAACCAACGGATTTGACGAATCAGATTTCTCAGGCGGGCAGGTTCGGCTTTCGGAAAAGTTTCAGATTTTTTATTCGGGCATGTTTCTTCCCGGCCAAAATCCGCCGGAGCTATGGCAGACGCTGGGCGAACTTGTTAGGGAAAATAAAAACTTTGCTGCACAACTTGAGCTTTTGTTTGTTGGGCGAACCGACATAAACATACAGAAATCCATTGAACAGCAGGGGCTTACGCCCTTCCTAAAGCTGAAAGATTATGTTCGGCATGCGCAGCTGCCGGCAATGCAACAGCAAGCCAGTGTGCTCCTGCTCAGCATCAACCGAATTGAAAATGCCGGCTACATCCTCACCGGAAAAGTGTTTGAGTACCTTGCTGCCCAACGTCCAATTTTAGCCCTCTGCCCCGAAAACAGCGATGTGGCCAAGATAATCCGCGAAACCGCCTCGGGCTATGTGGTTGATTTTGAGCAAAAGGAACAACTTAAATCCATCCTTCTAAAGCTGTTTGAGGCGCATCAGCAGGGAAATTTGCAATTGAGCCAACAACAAGCACAGGTCTACAGCCGGAAAAACCTTACGACTAAACTCGCGGAACAGTTTGAATCGTGCCTGAAGGAAAACGCTTAGTGAAAGAAAGATCAGTTTTTCTGCTCTTTTGACGGAGGAAAGAAAACCGAAATCAGAATGGCTACGATGAGGATGCTTAAAATAATAAGCAGCGAGCCAACAATCGGAAATTCGTAGAAATGCGAAATACTCATCTTCAAGCCTACAAAAACCAGGATGGCCGATAAACCATATTTCAGGTAATAGAAATATTTGGTAATGC
>CAYYDS010000022.1:0-12819 GCA_964470665.1 uncultured Lentimicrobiaceae bacterium | reverse complement strand
CCTGCAATAATAAGGAGTGAATACTCCATCGGGAATTTGTAATACGATGATATTGACATCTTTACGCCAACAAAAACAAGAATAAACGACAACCCGTATTTAAGGTAATAGAAATAATCTGTAATACCTGCAAGCGCAAAATAAAGTGCCCTAAGCCCAAGGATGGCAAACACATTGCTCGAAAAAATGATGAACGGATCGTGCGATATGGCCAAAATAGCCGGAATGGAATCGGTAGCAAAAATAAGGTCAGTTACTTCAACCACAATAAGTACCACAAAAAGAGGTGTAGCAAAAGTTTTGTGATTGATTCGGATAAAAAATTTATCCGCATGCATTTCATGGGTAACCGGAAATACCTTTTTAAAGAACCTCACGATCGGGTTTTTTTCCGGATGAATTCCTTCGTCTTTGTGCCAAAGCATTTTTAAACCGGTATAGATAAGGAATGCCCCAAAGATGTAGATAATCCAATGGAATCGGTTGATGAGAGCCACACCGGCAAAGATGAAAACAGCTCGCATGAGCAACGCTCCGATTATCCCCCAAAACAATACCTTATGCTGATATTTCGGTTCGACACCAAACATCGAAAACAGCATGATGAAAACAAAAAGATTGTCAACGCTCAGGGCTTTTTCGATAAGGTAGCCGGTAAGAAATTCTAACCCTTTGTCTTTGCCAAAAAAATGATATACGACATAGTTGAATATCAAGGCAATTGAAATCCATACTGCGCTCCAAATCAAGGCTTCTTTAAGGCTTTCTTCGTGCGATTTTCGGTGAAAAACGATTAGATCGAGCGCCAGCAATAACAATATGAAAAGGATAAAACCAATCCAAACCACCGGGCTTATTTCGATGAGCAGAGGCATAGCTTAAACAAGGTATTTAATTACAACAAAGCCGCCAACCAACAATACTGTGAAGAGGATAGCCAGCAAGTTGAAATATTTATCAATGAACGATTTGATTCCCGGGCCAAACTTCCAGATGAGGAAGGCAACCAGAAAAAATCGGGCTGCGCGGCTAACGATAGAAGCGAGCATAAACATGCCGAAGTTGATATTAAATACCCCACTTGAAATCGTGAAAACCTTATAAGGAATGGGCGTAAAACCGGCAGTAAAAACCACCCAAAAATCCCATTCGATAAACATTTGTTTGATTTGATTAAAGAGCACAACGGTAAAGCCGGGGATATAATCGAAAAATAACATGGCAAAGCCGGTAAACTCGCCCGAATTGGTTTGCCATAAATAACGCCCTAAGAAATAGCCTATTACAGCGCCTATGAGCGAGCCGGCTGTTGTTACAGAGGCAAATCTGAAGGCTTTTGAGGTTTTGCCAAGCACCATGGCAATGAGCAGCACATCGGGCGGGACGGGGAAAAAGATGGATTCAGAAACAGCCAAAACAAATAAGGCCCAAAGGGCATTTGGTGATTCGGCCCAAGACAACACCCAGTCATAGAGTTTACGGATTGCTTTCACGCGCTAAAAGAAATTTGCGCAAAAGTAATGGAATAATTTATTCTCGGCCCTATTCTTTAAAATTATAGCCCTAATAAACAAGCGCATTTTCGAAGCGTATCGCCGCACCTCAGTATTTTTTCTTCCAATTGTGCGGCTATTGCAGAATATGATCTACGAACTTTTTGGTATCGTACTTTTCGTTAAACACTTTCCAGAGCTCGTGCATCAGCGGGAAGCTGCCCGGAACAATTTGGCGGTCTTGCAATTTTTCGTAAAAAACATTCACGGCAATGCGTCCTTCGAGCACTACCTTGTCGGAAATACCTTGAGTGAAAAAGCCTTTGCCGATGAGCAAGCCGAGCGTACGGTTTCGACTCAGGTCGTTGAGGGCGGTAAGCGAAAAATCGCCAAAGCCGCAATAGTTAAAAATGGTGTTTTCCAAACCTCCGAAAGCAATAATAAGTGTGCGTATCTCGTTGATAGACCGCGATATAACTAAAGAACGCAAATTGGGAGAATCGAAATTTGCATCCACTATGCCGATCACAATGGCATAGATGTTTTTGAGGATTGACGCATATTCAACGCCGGCAATGTCGTGGCTGTAATCGAGATAAATCGTTGTGCCCTGAAACAATTCCTTAAAAAGGCCGAAAACATCTTCCGATTTTGCCGCTATGGTAAATGCCGTTGGTTGATTATTGATGATTTCGCGGGCAAACGAAGGGCCTTTCATTACCGCTAAAGGATTTGGTAAAAAACCGGCAATGGCTTCCGTTATCAACCTCCGGCCTGGGCCAAAGCCTTTGGCAAGGTTGATGATGAGGGTTTGGGCGTGCAAATATTTTTTGTTTTCCTCAAGATAAGCCACGATTGCTGTGGAAGGAATGCCCAAAAAAATCACGTCGGCTTGCGAAAGAAGCTGCTTATCGGCTGTAGCTTTAAGTGCAGGATTGAGCCTAATTTTCGGAAAATAACTGCTGTTGATGTGCCGGTTGTTAATTGAAGCGATCACCTCATCTTCAATGGAAAGCAGCCATACCCGCATGCCGCTGTTGGCAGCAAGAATATTTCCTAAAGCGGTTGAAATGGCTCCACTTCCAATAAAAACAATGGTTTTCAGGGGTTTATCGTTTATCATAAATTATCCTTTTTCAAAACACAGAGCGAAATTACACTATTTTAAAACATAAGTGCCTCAAAAAACGGCTCGAATAGGCCATAAACACATCGAAAGGCAATGATAATCTTATGAGTAAAATCTTTATTTTTGCAGGCCTTTACATATTTCAAATTCATGTATGCACTTTTTAAAAAAGAGATCGGTAGTTTTTTAAGTTCCCTGATCGGTTATTTGGTAATGGGTGTATTTTTGCTCATTACCGGACTGTTTTTATGGGTGCTGCCTACCGATTTCAACATTCCCGACTACGGCTATGCCGGTCTCGACGGGCTTTTCATCCTTGCTCCCTACGTCTTTTTGTTTTTAGTGCCGGCCATTACCATGCGCTCTTTTGCCGAAGAACAACGTTTGGGAACCATGGAATGGCTACTCACAAAACCCTTGACCGAGTTGCAGTTAGTAATGGGAAAGTTTTTTGCCGCTTTCGTTTTGGCTATCCTGAGTTTGCTTCCCACCTTAGTCTATTATTTTTCTGTTTACCGGCTCGGATTACCAATCGGCAATTTGGATAGCGGCGGCGTTGTAGGCTCTTATATCGGCTTGCTTTTTCTTTCGGCTACCTTTGTAGCCATCGGCATATTTAGCAGTAGTATAACTGATAATCAGCTTGTTGCATTTATATTAGCAGTAGTTTTGAGCGGATTTATGTATATTGGCTTCGACCTAATCTATTCGCTGTCGCTCTTTGGACCGCTCGACCTGATGATTCAGCAGTTAGGCATAGAAGCACATTATCGCTCGATTAGCCGCGGCGTTGTTGACACGCGCGACCTCATCTATTTCCTGAGCCTGATCACCTTGTTTCTGGCTCTTACAAAATTGTCGGTTTCAAGCAGAAAATGGTAAACGATGGAGACAAAGAAACTAAAACCGAAAAACGAAGTTCGTAACTACGCCATTGGGCGTTTCGGGCTGCTTATTTTATCCCTTCTTGCCATCAACATCATCAGCAGTTTTCTGTTTACCCGATTCGATCTAACCGCCGAAAAACGTTTTACCCTTTCGGCGCCAACCCGCGAATTGCTCAAAAACGCGGACGACCATGTATTTTTCAAGGTATATCTGGAAGGTGAATTTCCGGCAGGTTTTAAAAAACTCCGTCGCGAAACCAAAGAGATGCTTGATGAGTTTAGAGCCTATAACAAGCTGATTTCGTATGAGTTTATCAACCCGCTCGAAGGCGTAGCTCCGGCACAGCGCAACGAAGTAATACGCGGATTGGCCGAACGCGGGCTCAACGCCACCGAGTTGCAAATGCGAACCGCGGGCGGTAGCGAGCAAAAACTGATCTTCCCGGCAGCGCTTGTAATGTATCGCGACAAAGAAATAGCCATCGACCTGCTCGACCATCAGCTGAATGTTTCGCCCGAAGTGGCACTCAACAACTCGGTACAAAACCTCGAATTTAAACTCGCCGATGCCATTCGCCGGCTTTCAATTTTGCAAAAGCCACAGATAGCCTTTATCAGCGGGCATGGCGAGCTTACCGAAGCCCAAACCCACGATCTGGCCAGCACGCTGAAAGAAGATTACGATGTGAGCTATGTGGAAATTGACGAACAGATCAGCATCCTCACCCGGCGCTCTGAACCCGATGCAAACGGGAAAATACGCATACTGCCCAATTATGCCGCCATCATTATAGCCGGCCCTCAACAGCCCTTTAGCGAAAAAGACAAATTTATTATTGACCAATACATCATGTATGGCGGCAAGGTGCTTTGGCTTGTTGATCCGGTGCTAGCCTCGATGGACAGCCTTCAGCTGAACGAGTCAACAGTCGGCGTTGACCTTGGATTGAACCTGGATGACCAGTTTTTCAAATACGGTATCCGGCTGAACAAGGCCTTAGTTATGGACATCAACAGCGCCACCATCCCATTGCGCACCGGGCAAATTTCGGGGCAGGCGCAGATAGAGTTTTATCGTTGGCCCTATTTCCCCCTGCTTCAACCGGCTTCAAACCATCCCTTAGTTCGCAACCAAAACAGCTTAAAAGCCGATTTTGTCAGCCCGGCAACGCCTATCGAAACCGCCAACGTACAAAAGACACCGCTTCTTAAAACATCGGAATACTCGAAAGTTGCAGGCACTCCGGTCTTGATTAGCTTAGCCATGCTGCGCAACAACCCCGACCCTAAGGAATACACCGCCGGCAGCCAAAACGTGGCCTGGCTTCTCGAAGGGCAGTTTGAGTCGCTCTATGCCAACCGCCTTGCACCCGAAATTGCCGGCAGCAAAGAGATCGGGTTTTTAGCACAAAGCAAAAACACCGCCATGATCGTTGTGGCCGATGGCGACATTGCCCGCAACCAGTTTCACGTGCCGCAAGGCTACCCTCTGCCTTTAGGTTTTGACCAGTTTACGCGACGCACCTATGGCAACAAAGACTTTATGCTCAACGCTATCAGCTATTTAGCCGACGAAACCCAATTGGTTAGCATTCGTTCGAGGGAACTGAAAAACCGAATGCTCGACCCCGCCAAACTCAACAACAATAAGCTTTTCTGGCAGTTGCTCAATATTGTATTACCCCTCGTTATCATCGCCTTGGCCGGAATAAGCCTGATTGTACTGCGCCGACAGAAATATGCACGCAAAAAACCCACAACAAAGAACCTGTCTTCATGAAAAATAACCGTTTAGCGATACTCATAACCCTGGCACTCATCCTTTTGGCCGGCCTGCTCTTCGTTGTAAAAAACAAAACCACGCGTTTGCCCAGCGAAGCCAATTTTAACATCTCGGATACCATTAGCGTAACAAAAATTTTTCTTGCCAGCCTCGACACCAATCAGGTGCTACTCGAGCGCAAAGCCGAAGGCTGGGAGCTAAACGGCAAATACAAGGCGCAGCAACGCAAAATTGACGAGCTGTTGGCTACCATGCAGCGCGTAAGCGTGCGCGCACCGGTATCGAAAGCCTCGCACGATAATGTAATCACCCGCATGGCCGGCATCTCGGTAAAAGTTGAAATTTATCAGATTAAGCCGCGTATCAACCTATTTGGAAGGGTCAAGCTTTTTCCTCGCGAAACCAAAACCCTGGTGTTTTATGTTGGCGATGCACCCCGCGACAATATGGGCACCTTTATGCTAAAAGAAGGGGCCGAAACGGCCTACATCATGCAGCTCACGGGTTTTATGGGCTACCTTTCCACACGATTCTCGCCAAAAGTATCCGACTGGCGCGATCACACTGTTTTTAAAACAAAACTCAACGAAATACAATCCGTAAAAATTGAGTTTAACCAGCAAGCCGACGAAAGTTTTGAAGTAAATCGCATTGCAAAACACAGCTATGATTTCAGGCTGCTCAGCAATCCCGCAAACGCCCTAACCTACGACACCCTTCAACTGCTTAATTTTCTCACCGCATTTTCCGACATCCGTTTTGAAGCGCTTCTTTACAACCTGCCACAAAAAGAAATTGACTCCATAATACATTCTCCATACCTGCACCGCATCAGCCTGAAAGACACAGAAGGCAATGTGTTTGAAGTAACTACATTCAAAAAAACACGGCAAGATCAATATACGGTTGACGATGTTTCACAACAGCCCGAAGACTTCGATCGCATGTTTGCATTAGTCAATAATAAGCGTGATTTTGTATTGATTCAATATTTTGTTTTTGACAAGGTACTAAGGAAAGCCAGCTATTTCAGATAATAAAATGTACGAATGTATATCAAGCTCCGTAGGAGCGACCTTTTATAATGCAAAGCAAGCCTTTCTATAAGGTTATGCCTGCGGCATTTTATTTTTTTGCTTGTCTTTTTTTAAAATTTCTGTCATATGCCGGTGCAAATCACCCCTGAAGTTCTTGCTGATGATGTTCTCTCTGCCTCTTACGGCAAATACGCAATGAATATTAATTTGTGAATAGGCGTTGGCCATACTTCGATGCAAAAAACTGGTTTAAAGCTTTAATTTTCTGCGCTTTGGTATTTTCAAGAAGTCCTTTTTGCAGAGCAACGGATGCGCCATGCCAATTGCAATTTAATGCAATATAAACGCAGAAATCACACGAAACCTTTTCACTTTTTACAAAAAAGAATTAAAGGCAAACATGCTTATTATGTGTTTTTTACGGCTATTTTGCGGCTTGCGGCCGACACAGGATAATTTCAACCTTTTTTACCCAAACGGGCTGTTCGCCGGTATGGTAAATTGCAAAACGGAAAACATCGCTGGGGCGCCGCACTTCGGGAATTAGATAATTCAGCTCGCTTTCGGCCCATTGATGAAGCGGAAAATCGTACCCCTCAATCTTTTTATTGATGTAATTATACGGATAGTTTTTGTGCATAAAACATGCCGTGAGCGAGCTGGGGTTTGTTTCGGGCGGGTTTTCGCAATAGATCAGGGCACGGATTTTTAAAATGCCGTATTCCTGCACTTTTAGCCGGTCGTTATAAACCAAATCAATTGCTTTTGAGAAGGGGTTTGCAGCATCGAGCTTTGCGGCCTTCGAGCCATCGGGTGCAACTACTGAAGTGAGATCGGCTTCAAAATCCTGAATCATTATAGGTGTTTCATCAAAACCGGCTTCTGAAAGCAGTTGTTCGGGAGTTTTTGTGCGGTCAATAAGCAACAGTCGTTCGGCGCCATGCGGAACAGAGGTTTTTAGCAAAACGGCTTCGTAATAGGGCTTTGTCATGCGCGAACTATGGATGATGCCCCGCAGAAACTGCCAGCTTTGAAACAGATTGAAGCCGATAAGCACTGCCAGCAAAAGCGTTGTCAGCACTTTTGATAACAAGCTCTTTTTATAAAGGTCGCTTATCAAATAGCCTAACGGAAAAGCCAGAAATACGTACATCGGGATAACGCTTCGCTGACTGTAACTGTCGGCATACCACCAGCACGACCAGCTTGCAATCACATAAAACGACACCATGAAAAAGAGCAAAAACGCCCAAAACAGTCCCCTTTTATTGCGGTAAAGGCTTGCAAAGCCAATCAGGGCCAAGCCCATAAGCGGCGTGTAAACCAACCATCCCTTGCGGAAACTAAACAGCACTTCGAGGATATACGGATGCAAAAACTCCATGCCTTCGCCGGCGTTTGCCCCATAGCTGTTAAACAGGAATTTGCCTGTCATCGCCCTATAGTAAAAGAGCTGCAAGCTTCCGACACTGCCAACAATCACGATCATTAGGGCAATTTTTGGCCAATGCCTTTTAAGCAGTTCACGTTTTTCCATCAGGCTTTTCTTATCTGCCACTCCCCAAAGCAAGGGGATGGCGGCCACCAAGATTTCGGTTGAACGGCTCAGGGCCGAAATGCCAACAATAAGTCCGATAGCCACCGAGCGAAACCAGCTTGGGTTTTTGTGCCAACAAATGGTGTTCCACAAAAGCAGGCTGAATAAAAAGAACAAATAATTGTGCGACATGAGCCCCTGCCCGTGAAATACGGTAAGAACCATAAAATTGGTACCAAATACAATAGCCGCCATCACAATGGAGCTAACTGCCGGATTGAAAAACCGGCGCAGACTTTTCCTAAAATAAATGAGCCCTACAAGCGTATAAACGAAGCTCCCATAAAGCAAGCTGAGCTGATAAGGCGTTGAAAACCCGTCGGCCGGAAAATTGCTAAACAGCGCCCAAAGATGGCCAATTACAAACCAGGGCAAATACAAAAAAGCCATTCCCATGGGGTATTTCATCACCCAGTGCCCCCCGGCCTGCGGCAAGGCCTGATAAAACCATTGCGTATTCTGGTATTGATCGAGGATATGCTGAAGGGTTTCAAAATTTCGCAAGCCAATGTCGTTGTAGATAAAAGTAAAAGGCAAATAAAGGTAATAGCCAAAAATATCCCACGAAAGAATGTTGTGTGGCAGATGCGAAAAAACTGCCCAAGCCAGAAGCAGGATTATTAGCAAAAGGCTGTAGTGCGACACATCTGCCCTATTTCGTATATTATTCATCATCAGCAGGTTTGAGGCTATAAAGAGCAATAATCTGATTGTCTGACACTTCTGTCAATGTGTAATAGGCGTTTAAAATTTGCCTGAGCTCGGGTTGGTTGTCTTCGCTTATAAAATACCTGTGTTCGAGCACAACAACATGGCTGGCAGGCGGTTGCATCCCATAAGCGGTAAAACCGTGCATTTCGGCTGCGTTGCTTAAAATATTGGGCTGATCATGCTTCCAGCGATAGGCCATAAAACGCGAAGCCGTACTGCTGCGCAAATCAACAATGCGCCGCTCCATGCCAAGGTAATGCTGAAAATGAATGGTAAGCCAGTTTTTGCTGTAATTTATGGTCGCAATTTTGCTGCCTTCGGGGATTTTTTTTTCAAAAACTTCTATCTGACGGATATAATCGTCCAAAGGTTTCAAAAATTCGTATCGGATCGCATGGGTTTTAATTCCAAAAACGAGCATAAAAACCGGCGGCAATAGCGACAGAATAAACGGAAATGATTGTGCAGCAAGCCAAAGCGCCCACATTATGCCCAACAAAACCAACAAACGCATGCCAACGCTGCCTGCGGCATCGGTGCCATCGGGCAAAAAGAAATACAAAAATGTGAGTAAAACAGTGAGAATCAAAAAGATATCGCCGGCAATAAATAGGGGGTTCCCTTTCTTTTTCGCCTTATAAATCCTTTTACCCAGAACAAAAAGTGTGGTGAGCGCCATAAACAGAAACAAAGCATGGTAATAGCTCAACTCGGTATGGGCATCGAAGCCTACCAACATGCGAAAATGCGTTAGGTCGAACAGCTTATCGGCTTCCGAGCTGTTTAAACTGCTGCTTTTTTGAAACTGCATGATGTCGCGAACATAAAAGGCCGACAACAGCAATGCCGGAAGCGCTGCCAAAAGGGCCTTTGCTGCATGCGTTAATAGCATTGAAAAATGGGCTTTGCCCGTCTTGCAAAAGCAACTGATCCCATCTAAAAAAAGATGTACGGCAATGCTAAACAGCAGAATATAAAACACAAAAATATGCGTGAGATAGGTTACGAGCATCAGCAAGGCCAAAATGAGCAGCGACTTGGTTTTCAGCTTGCCCAGGTGCCTAATCCACCATCCGAATGTAAAAAATAAAAAAGCAATGGCAAGGCTAAAGTTGTAATAGCCCATTTGCGAGAGCGAGCTGTGTACAAACGGAAAGGCAAGCAGGCTGTATAACGATGGGTTTGGGTTGATCGAGCGAAGCAAATAGCGAAAAGCTGTGGCAAATGCAAAAACGTAAAAAAGAAGAAAAAGCTTTTCGGCCACCCAGGCGGGCATTATCAGGTTGAACAGGGCGATAATCCAAATTCCTAACGTATTTCCAATATAAATGGGGTTGAGTTCAAAAAGAGAAGTAAAAAGAGGATCGCCAAGCCAGAGCCTGCCCACAATATTAGAAGCCGCAAGGTGCTTTGGGCCGTCTAATGACGCAACGTAGTGCAGCAGAAAAAAAGGGATGCAATACAATGCCAAAGCCCCGAAAAAAAGAATCTTTTCGTAGCGGGCTACAATGGGCGAAAATCCCTTTTGAAATTGGCTTCGGATCATAAAACACGGTTTAAGGGTGTTTATGATTGTTTTCGTAAATCCAAATGGCATCCAGCCGAAGCATCTCGTCCACACTGATGTTTCGGCTTTCTGCCTTTTCCCTGATTGATTCCATATACGACGGGTTGTTGCGGATGCGTTCGATTGTCCGGCCAATTTCTTCCATTGCCGCCTTATCAAGGTGATCGGTTTTCTGAATGGCTTCGTAAAGTTCAGGGATAAACCCAAAGCTATAACGGTTCATATTGGCGTCGGTTTGCAAAAGGATGATAAAATCGGCTTCCAAAACGCGGGCCAGAATGTCAACACTCATACGCTGAATGGGTTTGCTGCCGTCTTGGGGATAAATTTCCTGGTTGTAATACCAAAAATAATGTGTGCCAAAAGCCTTTGACGCATAGGCGCTGCCAAACCATTGCCAGTAGTAGCTGTCGGCCACCACAATCACCGTCGGCATGCTGTCGGGCGTCAAGCGTTTAAATTCAAATTCGGGATAAGGCATGGGCTTATCTTTTGGCGGACTGTAGATGTTTAGCCCTTCCCACAAATCGCGGTCGGGCTCTCTGAGCTTATTGCTAACGATAATTTCTTTCATCGAAAAATCCACAAAAGGATGGCCGTAAAGGCTGTTCATGGTGTGCAACAGGCTGTCGAATGCCACGCCCAAACCATAATACGACCAATGTATGCCGCATTGCGGAAACAGGGCGTAGCGAGAGCTGTCTTTTATCGAAGCAAACAAGCTGTTTCCACTAATTACGGGGATGTTGTTCTGTTTCAGCAGTTCGAAATAGACCTTTTCGTTGGTGGGCAAAACGCTATCGGGTTTATAGCCGTCGGGCAGATATTCCGGAAAAAAACTGCCCTTGCCGGGCGCCAAAAGTACAATCAGCTGCTTTTTTTGGTCTTTTAACCAATTGTTTACGGCAATGGTTTGTTCAATATGCTTTTGAATGCTGTCGTAGCCTACAAAGTCCAATCCGTAGTATGCTTTGATGTAATTCAGCTCGAACAAATACCCGTCTTTTCCTTTAATGACCCCGGCAGCCGAAGTTGTATCAAACAGGCTGTATCTATACTGGTTATACAAACGCACCAAGTTTGGCCGAAAGCCAATGTTTTGTTCGATGTATTTGTTCAGGCTGTCCTGCATCGAGCTGTTCAAATAGTTTTTAAAGGAAAGATGCGGCTTTTTATGAGGCACTGCGTATCCTTTTAGCGGCCTTAATTTTGGAAAATCCAGTTCGCTCTGTAACATTGGAAGCAGCAATAGCACCATAACAAAGCCAAACAGCGTATGCTTGATGAACAGTTTTCTCATCTCAGAACCGGAAATAGATAAAGGGGTTAAATCCCGAAGAGGTGATGGCTCCGAGGCTGAAAACGAAAAAGATAGCTGCAGCGGCGGTCATCCAAATCAAAGTTTGCAGACTTTGTTGTTTGGAAAGAATTTTTCCCTGCCATTTTTCCACCTTTGGGAAGTAGGCCATAAAACCAAACACAGCGGCGGCGGCCATTGTCATCCACACTTCGCGGCTGGCAAAAATGTGAGCGCCGCCTCTAAAACTAAACATGCCGCTCAAATAATCTCCTACCTGCATCATGCTTTCCGACCTGAAAAGCACCCAGCCCACAAGGGTGATGAGAAAGGTAATCAGCACACTCGGAAATTTGCCAATCGTTTTGTAAAACCGCAGCAAAAAGAGCCTGTCGGCAATCAAAAACATACCGTGAAACCCGCCCCAAACGATAAAATTCCATGCGGCTCCGTGCCAGAATCCCGAAATCAGAAACACCACCCACAAATTGAAATACATCCTTACAGGGCTTACTCTGTTGCCGCCCAAAGGGATATAGAGGTAGTCGCGCATCCAACGGCCGAGCGACATATGCCACCGGCGCCAAAATTCAGAAATGTTTTGTGAAATATAGGGGCTGTTGAAGTTTTCAACAAAATCGAAGCCGATCATGCGGCCCAAACCTACGGCCATATCCGAATATCCGGCAAAATCGTAATAAATTTGAAATGCGTAAGCAAGGATGCCCACCCAAAGCGTAGGACTCGACAAATGTGCGGTGTCGGCCGAAAAAACACTGTCGGCATAAGCCCCTAAAGGATTGGCCAGCAGCACCTTTTTGGCTAAGCCCAAGGCAAAACGAAAAAAACCCGTTAGCCGGTTATCGGCATTTTCGTTGTACCGACGGTCAACCAATTGGCTGGCAATTTCGTTGAATCTTACAATAGGCCCGGCAATAAGCTGCGGAAACATCAAGATGTAAAGCGCCAGGTCGCTTACCCGTTTTAAGGGTTCGTGCACCTTGCGGTAAACATCCACCGCATAGGTCATCTTCTGAAAACTGAAAAACGAAATCCCAATGGGAAGTGCAATATGTGCCCAGGCAATGCTTTCAAATCCAAGCTGTTGCAAAGCAACATTGATGTTTTCAACAAAAAAGTTGGCGTATTTAAAATAAAGCAGCAACCCAATATTGAGCGCTACGCTTAGTCCGGTAAGCCACTTTTTTTTACTTCCTACAGAGCGATCCATCACTTTCACAATGTAGAAATCAGCGACTATGCTGCCAAGCACAATGAAAATAAAATCGGGCGCTCCCCAGGCATAAAAGAAGATACT
>CAYYDS010000021.1:6437-22039 GCA_964470665.1 uncultured Lentimicrobiaceae bacterium | reverse complement strand
ATTCATCACATACACGCCTGGCAGCTTACCGAAAACGATTTGCATTTTGAAGCCCATATTGCGCTGCAAAACGATATCCTATTGAGCGAAGTGCAACAAAAGCTCGATTTGGCGCGCAACATCATACGCGAAAAGTTTGGCTACACCCACATTACCCTGCAGGCCGAATTAGATCGTTGCGCCGATCCGGGCTTAGTACATTTTCACGAAAACTGATTTCTTTCCGACCAATTCTCAATCTTTTAAACAAGAATCCGTTTCATCCCCTATTTTTGCAAAATCCAAATGATTCGAAATGATAAAAAATATACTTAAAACCACATCGCTCTGGCTGCTCTCATTGGTGCTGATGGGCGCTTTTGCCGTTTATCAACGCTCAACCGGCCCCACCTATCCCCTTAAAGCTAAGGTGGAAATAAACGGGCAGGAAATAAAATACAAACTCATTCGCAGCCACGACACCGGTCAGGACGCTTTAGTAAAAATAACTGTCCCTGAAGGCGTTACTGCTAATTTTCGCTATAAACGTTTTAAAAGTCACGATAGTTGGACCAATCTGGAACTTAATGCCCAAAACGGCATAATCACCGCTGCCATCCCTCACCAGCCTGCAGCAGGCAAGGTTGAATACCAAATTGCGCTGATGGATGGCGAAAGGGCTTACCCCCTTAGCGACGATCCGGTTGTTATCCGCTTCAAGGGCAGTGTGCCGGCCTACATCCTTGTGCCTCACATTTTCTTCATGTTTTTTGCCATGGTTATTGGCATCCGCACAAGCTTCGAATCTATCCTCAATCGCCGATTGGCCTATCAACTGGCAACCGTAACCGTTGTTTTTCTGTTTATCGGGGGTTTAGTGCTTGGCCCTATTGTGCAGAAATATGCCTTTAACGCATATTGGACCGGCTGGCCGTGGGGCACCGATCTTACCGACAATAAAACCATCGTCATGTTTTTGTTTTGGCTATTTGCCTGGTGGAAACTTCGCCAGCAGCCATCCAACAAAACTTGGCCTATCGTGGCTATGGTGGTGATGATTGCCGTTTACCTAATCCCTCACAGCATGTTAGGCTCCGAAATTGACCACACCAAAAGCGAGCCTCAGACCGAAATTACACAATGACCTATATCATCATCGCCCTCACGGTAATTGTGTCGCTCATGGCGATGCAAAACGAAACGCTGTTTCAACGTTTTAGCTTCAGCCCCTGGCTTATTTACCACAAAAAACAAAACTGGCGATTCATTACGCATGGCCTTATCCATGCCGGTTGGGCGCATTTGGCAATCAATATGTTTGTGCTGTATTCGTTTGGCCGGTATGTGGAAACCTCTTTTATGCTGCTTTTTGGAAACTCAAAAGGGCTGTTTCTTTATTTTCTGCTGTACGCCGGTGGCATCCTGTTTTCGACCCTTCTCGACTACGGAAAACATAAATCAGACCCCTATTATTCGGCCGTAGGAGCTTCGGGGGCAGTGGCTTCGGTGCTGTTTGCATCTATCCTCATCTCGCCTTCTTCAAAACTCTTCGTTTTTCCCATACCTTTTCCAATGCCGGCCTATCTTTTTGGAGGGCTATATTTGGTTTATTCGGCTTATATGAGCAAAAAAGGCAGCGATAATATTGGCCATATGGCTCATTTTACGGGAGCTGTTTTCGGTTTTGTTTATACCCTTATCTTAAAACCGGAGCTGTTTTCTCTTTTCTTAAATCAAATCTAAGCGATTGATTATCAATTGTATTCAGGATTAATTGGAAACTGACGCCAGAGGTCGTATTCGGGGCCCATGCGCTGTAAAAAAAGATTCCACATTTTGTGCGAACGGGTTTTCATCAACAGCCTTGTCGAAGTTTCGGATACAATCCAACTATTGCGGCTGATTTCGCTCGACAATTGCCCCGGCCCCCAGCCCGAATGCCCTAAAAAAAAGCGGATCTGATCTTCTTTTATCAGATTCATGGCCATCATTTCGCGTATCACATCAACCTCGCCGCCCCAATACAGGCCATCGCGAATTTTTACCGATTCGGGTATCACATCGCCAAGCGTATGTATAAAATAGATGTTGTTGGACGAAACAGGCCCTCCGATATAAACCATAAAGTCGAGGCCGGAATCTTGCTCCATGGCCTGCGACAAGCTAATGCCCGAAGGCTTGTTCATAACAATGCCCAGTGTGCCCTCATCGCTATGATCAATGAGTAAAATTACGGCTCGTGCAAACCAAATCTCATCCATCAAAGGTTCGGCTATCAATACCCTTCCGCCTTCCGGCTTTAAGTCGTTGCTCTTTATATGAATCAGTTTTTCCATTTCTGTCCGTTAACGAATTGATGTTAAAGAAAGCCCAAAAAATCACTACTTTTACAGCCTGTTCAAAAAATGATTTACGCTTGAAAATCTCTCAAAACCAATCACTTTACGAAAATCTACGAAAAGAATTTCCGTATTTCGAATATCAAAGTTACCACTTTTGGGAGGATAATGCACATTTTCATTTGAAATTTACTTTTAGCCTGGCCGGAAAATACCTTTTCGAGCCTGAAACCAGCCTTCCGAAGCGGCAGTTTTTGAGCTCACAAGGCAAGGCCCAGGCACTCAATTGGATTGCTTTTCACATTGGCATGGTTGAGCTGATAAGCTATTGGAAAATAGCCTGCCCGCCAAAAGTAATCATCCGCCCGTTCGTACTCGATAAGCAGCAGATTGAATGGTGGAAAAAACTGTATTTCAACGGATTGGGCGAGTTTTTTTATGTAAACGGAATTGAAGCCGACCGGGCAACTTTTATGGATATCTACTGCAATTCGGAACAAAAAGGACACCTTTTCGATGGGGCTGCAAAAGAATTGGTTCTTGTTCCGGTGGGCGGCGGAAAAGATTCGGTCGTAAGTCTTGAACTCATTTCAAAAAGCGAAAAAAAATGCATCCCCTTCATTGTCAACCCTCGGAAAGCAACGCTCGACAGCATCCATACGGCAGGTTTTCGCAATGAAGAAGCTGTTTTTGTGCATCGCAGCCTAGACCCCTTGATGCTTCACCTCAACAACGAAGGTTTCCTCAACGGACATACTCCTTTTTCGGCCCTTTTGGCTTTCACCACTGCCTTTGTAGCACTGCTTGCCGATGCTGCTCACATCGCCCTCTCCAACGAATCGAGCGCCAGCGAGCCCACAGTAATCGGGCAAAACGTAAACCATCAATACAGCAAATCGCTCGAATTTGAAGACGATTTTCGATGGTATATGAATCAGCATCTCTTAAAAAATACGCTGTATTTCAGCTTTTTAAGGCCAATGAGCGAGCTTCAGATTGCTGCTGTTTTCAGCCGTCTGGAAGCCTATCATCCGGTTTTCAGAAGCTGTAATGTGGGCAGCAAAACCGACAGTTGGTGCAACAACTGCCCGAAATGTCTTTTCACTTTTCTGATGTTGCAAACTTTCCTTCCGCGCGAAAAAACGATCCGCATTTTTGGCGAAGACCTGCTCTCAAAACCTTCGCTGCAAAATGCAATGAACGATCTGGCGGGCAAAACCGAAGCCAAACCTTTTGAATGTGTTGGAACAGTTGATGAAGTTGAGCTGGCTGCCAAATTATTAGCCAAGCGTTTTAGCCCCGATAAACCGCTGCTTTTGAGCAATTTTGGCGAAGACGTTTGGGAAAACAATGAAAAAAAGTTGACGGAAAGCTTGACTCATTTTGCCGAACATCGCCTCCCCGACGAAAGCTACCTAAAACTGCTGCGCCATGCCCTCGAAGATTGAGCAGATTCTGTCGAAACTAAGGCAAAAAAAAATCCTTATCCTGGGTTTTGGCCGCGAAGGACAGTCGAGTTATCGTTTTCTTGCAAAACACCTCCCAAATGCCAATATCACGATAGCCGACGCTGCGCAACTTGCTGTAAATGAAAATTTTCCGCCAGAACTCAACTTTTTTTGCGGCAGCAATTATTTGGAAGCCATAAATGAGGCCGAAATCATTTTAAAATCGCCGGGGATACCTGACAGGCTTATTCAACTACAAGATGGCCAGGTACTTAGTTCACAAACTGCTTTGTTTCTCGACGCTTACGGACAGCAAACCATCGGCATTTCGGGAACAAAAGGCAAAAGCACCACCTCATCGCTTATTTTTCATCTGCTTTCGCAAAGCGGCAACCCCTGCGTCATTACCGGAAACATTGGCACACCCTGCTTCGACAGCATCGAACAAATTGACGATAAAACCCTCGTTGTTTTTGAACTTTCGGCTAATCAGCTCCAGCACATCCGGCGTTCGCCCAAGGTGGCTGTGTTGCTAAATATTTTTGAAGAACATCTCGATCATTTTGGCAGCTTTGAAGCTTATTGCCAGTCCAAGCTCAATCTTATAAGGTATTCCAAAACCGGCGATTACAGGATTGTTCACCGATCGCTGCAGCCCCTTATCCCTCAAAGCGAAGCCACTACCCTCTTTTTTCCTAACGAAGCTTTGGCCAACACCCTTAGCCTCAATTTGGCCGGAGCACACAACCGGTCAAATGCGCAGGCGGCGCTTCTGGCTTTAGAAGTAATGGGCTTCGATAGGGCACAGCTACTGCCTTTGCTTAGTACTTTTAAGGCGCTTCCGCACCGCTTGGAATACATTGGGAAAAAAGGTGGCGTACATTTTTACAACGACAGCATTGCCACTATACCCGAAGCCACCATTGCTGCATTAGAAAGCATAAAGGGAGTCAACTTTCTGATAATCGGAGGTTTCGATCGAAAGATTCATTACGAATTATTGGTTGAATACCTGAAAAATAATCCCATAAACCACCTCCTTTTAACCGGACTTGCCGGCGAACGTATAGGCGCCATGCTTAAAGAAGCCAATGCCGGCATGAAACTGCATTTTTTCGATGAGCTTAAAGATGCTTTCGAAATCATTAAAAACAACAGAAAAGAAAACGACATCTGCCTTTTAAGCCCGGCAGCGGCAAGCTACGACCGGTATCAAAATTTCGAGCACCGCGGCACAATTTTTCGCAATTTGGCCGAAGATTTTGATACGAGTCCGGGGCAATAAAACGCTAAGGTCTTTCGTCGTCCGACCAGTTTTGTATGCTCGGGTTTTTCTTTGGGTTTTTGACAGGCTTGGGCAAAATCGGCTTCCAAATTTCGTCTTCGGGTTTACCGTGCAATACCGACGATTTTTCGGCTTCGCCCAACATAATTTGAACCGCTTCGGTTGATTGAATTTGGCGATAGGTTGAAGGAGGGTCGAAAAAATCGTCGCGAATCTTCAATTCTTTCACTTGGCTCACTTCCATCACATTCGGGCCAAAAGAAGTTTCAACCACCGATTGCATAAGCAAACCCTGTTCAACGGCCAATCTCCAGGCATCGCTCATCCGTGCCGACGAGTACAAAGTAGGCCGGCTAAAAAGGCGCATCATTTTATTGAGATGATCAAACGAAATCGCCTGATAAGGCGCCACCTCCTTCGAAATCCAAACCGATTCGATCATTGCCGTATCGTAAAACAATTGATATTTTGCCGCTTTTAACCCATTAATTTCCGATACCGAATCGGTTTGCCGCATCGAAAACTTAGCCAAAACCGCTGTGTCAATGGTATCATCGCGCATCTCGGCAAAAAGTTTATCTATCTCGGGCTGCGCTTTTTCGCGCTCATATTCAGGCATTTGGCCGAGCATCATCTGCAGCTGCTGTTGAATGGTTTGAATAAAAGTTGCCCTTAAACTATCGGCCTGTCCCTGCCAATAAACCGTCTTTGTCGGAAAAATTAAAGTAACCTCATTTTTCTGCAAATCGAAGATAAAAGTAGATGAAGCCTTTTCGAAACGAAGCTTCTGCTCCTCGATGAAAATATTTTGTGTGGCATTGTTTCCGAAGCGATCCGACTTGGTTTCGGTAATCCACCAGCCGGCAAAAGCAGCAAAATTGCTAAAACCAAAAAAAACAAGCAGTAGCAGGGATGCCAACCGGCGAGGCCAAATTTTAAGAGCTACAAATCTCATATTCTGATAGTTAAACTTCATAACACGCACTCAACACCTTCGTAGTAAAACCCTTCGAAAAGTTTAAAATTGCTTCAAAATTAAAAAAAACAATTTCATTTTCCTTTTAATAAAGGAAAAAAACTACCTTTGCACCTCGAAAATAAGTAGATACCATGTCGAAACAAAAAGAAATCCTTAAGCGCGGCGATGAAAAATTAGAAGCTGTTGAGGAAGTATTGAGCAAAACAGAGCGTTTTATTGAACAAAACCAGATGGTTATCACAATTATTGTAGCCGCAATAATTGTGGTAGTATTAGGTTATTTCGGTTTGAATAAATATTACTTCCAGCCGAAGGAAAAGGAAGCCCAAACTCAGATTTTTACAGCCCAGAAATATTTCGAGCAGGATTCGCTGAATTTAGCTCTTTATGGGCATGGCGATCAACCCGGTTTTATTGAAATTGCCGGTCATTATGGCTCCACAAAGGCCGGAAATCTGGCAAAATATTACGCCGGCATTTCTTTCCTCAAGCAAGGAAATTACCAGGAGGCCATCAAATACCTGAAAAAGTTTAGCAGCAACGATCAGGTTGTTGCTCCTTTGGCTATTGGCGCCCTTGCCGATGCCTATGTCGAGCTAAACGACCTTTCGCAAGCCAGCTCGCTTTATCTGAAAGCTGCCGCCAAAAGCAAAAACGAATTTACTAAGCCCATGATGCTTTTTAAAGCCGGAAGAACATTTGAGTTGAGCCAGAATTACAAAAAAGCCGTTGATGCCTACGAAGCCATCAAAAAAGAGTTTCCAAACACCAACGAAGGCCGCAACATTGACAAATACATCGAAAAGGCAAAAGGAAAAATCTAAGCCTTTCGGAAAAATTCTAAAGAAAACCTGACCTTTGCTGTCAGGTTTTTTTTTGTTTTTACAAAACAACCGCACATTAAAATAAATCGAATGGATATTGTTTTCTTTGGCACACCCGATTTTGCTGCATCACAGCTCGAATTCCTCGTTTCGCAAAATGTTTCGGTAGTTGCCGTAGTTACTGCACCCGACAAAGCTGCCGGAAGAGGCAAAAAATTAAAACCATCGGCAGTAAAAGAATGTGCAATCCGGCACAATATCGCTGTTTTACAGCCTGTTTCGCTACGGCATGCCGAGTTTTTAAGCGCCTTAGAATCCTATAAAGCAGAGGTGTTTGTGGTGATCGCCTTTCGCATGTTGCCCGAAAGCGTTTGGAAAATGCCAGCCAAAGGCACATTTAACCTCCACGCCTCTCTTTTGCCCGACTATCGCGGAGCTGCGCCCATCAACCGCGCCATTATGAACGGCGAAACGCAAACCGGGCTCACTACTTTTTTCCTCAACGAAGAAATTGATACCGGAAACATCATTCTCCAACAAAAATTGGATATTGGCCCCAACGAAACCGCCGGCGAACTACACGACCGAATGGTTATTGAGGGTCAAAAACTTGTGCTTCAAACACTTAATGAAATAGAGACAGGCCGGCTAAAACTTACAAAACAGGCCGACAAGCTCAAAGATAATTTGACAATCCACCCGGCGCCAAAACTTTTCAAAGACGACTGTTTGATAAACTGGTCTAAAAGTATCGAGGAAATACACAACCAAATCAGAGGTTTAAGCCCGGTGCCCGGTGCATTTACCGTCCTTTCGGATAGCGAAGGGCAAACCATGGAATTGAAAATTTACCGTAGCAGGATCGAAAAAAATACAGATCCTAAAAAGGCGGACTTCTCCGTATTGACAGACAACCGCAGCTATCTGAAAGTTGCAATTAGGGGTAATTATTTAGTATTGGAAAATATTCAGCAATCCGGTAAGAAAATACTGAATATAAAGGATTTCCTGAATGGCTTTAAGTTTGAGGGCAATTGGCGGGTGTTGTAAGAAATGGGATTTCGGATTATGGAAATACTATTTTGAACAGAAAAAGCTAAAAAAATGCTTTTTTTTCAAAATAAACGAAAAAAAAATCAGAAAAAAGCAGATTTTTTTCTCTAAACCCTTGCATCTGATTATTTATAGATTATTTTTGTGCATTATTCGACCAATTCTTTAACTAATCTACAAAAAAATGAACAAGGCTGAATTAATTGACGTAATGGCTGCTGAGGCTGGTTTAACGAAAACCGATGCCAAAAAAGCATTGGATGCTTTTGTAAGTGCAACAAGCAAAGCTCTCAAGGGTGGCGATAAAGTTACTCTTGTTGGTTTTGGTACTTTCTCTGTGTCGAGCAGAACTGCCAGAAAAGGGCGCAATCCCCAAACGGGAAAAGAAATTACTATTGCCGCAAAAAAGGTTGTTAAGTTTAAACCCGGTTCCGAACTATCAGGAGTCGTAAAATAGCATTTTACGCGTTACAATTTAAAACGTCCTGATATGTAGTGTATTAGGACGTTTTTGTTTTAGATTAGCGGGTCAATCAGAATGGCCAATGTAACACTCAAAACAAAATAATTTATCCGCATAAAATAATAAAAGGGGTTTAGAGGCGTATTCCGTTTAGCCTTGCTTAGCAGCCCTACAAAGGCTATCACAATCCAGAGTGCTGCCACAACAATGGCAATACTTGTCCAAACTGAATTTATTAACCTGCTCATTGGCAATAATATAGCAGAAATTGCCGCGGCCACCACCCAAAAAAAGATGTGGAGTTTGAACTTTTCGGGACTAAATACTTCGGTTACAGAAGGATATCCGGCCTCGGGGTACTCTTTGCCATAATGAATCATGAGCAGCCAAAAATGCGGCACTTGCCAGATAAAATAAAAAATGGCCGGAATGATCAGTCGGGGGTCGGCAAGGCTTCCGCCTGCGGCAATCCAGCCAACCATAGGCGGAATGGATCCGATAACGGAACCCGGAATGACGGCAAAGGCTGTCATTCTTTTTAATGGGGTGTAAATTCCGTTGTACCAAAAAAAAGCCAGCCAGCCCAGTAAGAGGCCCGGCATGCCCGGCTTAATCCACAAAAGAAATGATCCGCATAGCGCCAATGCCAGCACAACGAACAAAGTACCGGTTTTGCTTATCCTACCCGATGGGATGGGGCGTAGGCGCGTGCGCCTCATCATGGCGTCGCGGTCGGCATCTTGAAAATGATTCATTGCTGCCGAGGCCGATGCTAAGAAAAAAATTCCTAAAACCGGTGCAATAAAGCCCAAATCGAAACGGCCGCGAGCCAAAATATAGCCGGCAAGCGTTGTTAAGGCAACCGAAATCGTTATCCTTACTTTGGATAATTCCAAAACCATACGCAAACTCTTTTTCATAGCAAAAGCATTCGGTTTAGAGGATAACAACTGAAAAGTAAAAAGTTTTCCGGCTTTTGTTTTTTTATTCTACTTGAAAAAATTAATAGGTGTCCAAAAATTGCCAACCTCATTCCCGTTTTTAGTCAAAACCAGCTCATTTTCAAGCGCTTTTTTCTTTCCACAAAATATTTTTTTTCATATTCTAAATGAAAATAACACAACAAAACGAAGAATAATAATTGCTGAATTTTATTTGGCACAATATTTGCAATGTGATTATGTAGTTTTTTTTTAGAATATTGGTTGGTTAATTAAGGAAAGCCCACAGCTCGCAACTGTGGGTTTTTTTATGCTGAATTTTGAAGAAACGATGTCGGGTTTGGGTGCCGGTTTTAAGAGTCTGGAAACAGCTCTTTGCGCAGATATTCAGCTGTATAGCTATTTTTTTGTACGGCAAGTTGTTCGGGGGTTCCGCCAAAAACAATTGTACCGCCTTTGTTTCCGCCTTCGGGCCCCATATCAATTACAAAATCGGCCATTTTTATCACCTCCATATTGTGTTCGATGATTAAAACGGTGTTTCCCCTGTCCACCAATCGGTTAAGCACATCGAGCAGCACCCTCACATCTTCAAAATGGAGGCCGGTAGTGGGTTCGTCGAGGATGTAGAGGGTTTTTCCCGTGTCTTTTTTCGACAGTTCCGAGGCTAATTTTACCCGCTGCGCTTCGCCGCCCGAAATGGTTGTAGAAGCCTGACCAAGGCTCAGATAGCCCAGGCCCACATCGCGAAGCGTGCTGATTTTATGTTGGATTGAGGGTATGTTTTCGAAGAAATCAATGGCCTGATCAATGGTGAGGTTTAGGATGTCGTTGATGGATTTTCCGCGGTAGCGCACTTCCAGCGTTTCGCGGTTGTAACGTTTTCCACCGCATTCCTCGCACAGGACGGCCACATCAGGCAGAAAATTCATTTCGATGATCCGCAAACCGGCGCCTTTGCAGGTTTCGCAACGGCCTCCAGAAACATTAAACGAAAAACGCCCCGGTTTATAGGCTCTTATGCGCGATTCGGGCAGATCGCCAAAAAGTTTTCGGATGTCGTCGAATACTTTTGTGTAGGTTGCCGGGTTTGAGCGGGGTGTTCGGCCAATAGGCGATTGGTCAATTTCGATTACCTTATCTATATATTGCAAGCCTTCGATGCTGTTGTAGGGCAGCGGTTGTTTAAGCGATTTGTAGAAATGCCGGCTCAGGATGGGGTACAGCGTTTCGTTGATGAGGCTCGATTTGCCCGAGCCGGAAACGCCTGTAACACAGATCATTTTCCCCAAGGGAAGCTCCAAATCGACATTTTTTAAATTGTTGCCTCTGGCTCCTTTCAGTACAATTTTCTTTCCTGGATGACCTTCTCTCCGTTTTTCGGGAACTTGAATAAGGCGTCTTCCGCTAATGTAGTCGCAGGTAATGCTTTTGCAATCATGCATTTGCGAGGGTTTCCCTTGGGCTACAATCTGCCCGCCATGAATACCCGCGCCCGGGCCGATATCCACCACATAATCGGCTGCCAGAATGGTATCTTTATCGTGTTCGACCACAATCACCGAATTTCCGATATCGCGAAGTTTTTCGAGCGAAGCAATAAGGCGGTGGTTATCGCGCTGATGAAGGCCAATGCTTGGTTCGTCTAGAATATAGAGCACGCCGGTGAGCTGGGCGCCAATTTGCGTTGCAAGCCGTATGCGCTGCGATTCGCCCCCCGAAAGCGAGTTGGCGGGGCGATTCAGGTTCAGATAATCAATGCCTACTTCGAGCAAAAAACCAATCCGCTTTTCAATCTCGCGGATGATTTCCCTTGCGATGGCATAATGCTTTTCCGAAAGTTTAGCAGGCAGCTCAACCACCCATTGATGAAGGCTTTTTATATCCAAAGCCGCCACTTCGGCAATGTTTTTTCCGTCAACTTTAAAATATTGAGCTTCTTTTTTTAGCCTTGTACCTTCGCATAGCGGACAATTTACATGATTCATAAAGCCTGATGCCCAACGTTTTACTGCCGGCGAAGCATTTTCGTTGTTTTGATTTTGAATGAAATTGATGATTCCTTCAAAATTCAGGTTGTAGGAACTTGTTATGCCCAGGTATTCTTTTTTAATCTCGAACGATTCGGTTGATCCATAGAGCAAAACGTCAATTGCCTCTTCGGATATATTCTCGATGGGGGTATTCAGGTCGAAGCCGTATTTTAATCCAATGGCCTCAATTTGATTAAATATCCAGTTGTTTTTATATTCGCCCATTGGCGCAAAGCCGCCTTTTTTGATGCTCAGCGATGAATCCGGAATAATTTTTTGCATGTCAACCTCGGCGATGATGCCCAGTCCGTTGCATTTTGGGCAGGCGCCATAAGGCGAATTAAAGGAAAAGGTGTTGGGTTCGGGTTCGTCGTATGAGATTCCTGTTGTCGGGCACATCAACAGGCGGCTGAAATGGCGAAGCCTGCCCGTGTCGGCTTCGATAAGCTGCATCAGTCCTTTGCCCTGTTTCATGGCTGTTTGCACCGATTGTTTCAGGCGTCGGTTTTCGCTGCCGCTCAGTTCAAGGCGATCAATCACAAGCTCCACATCATGCACTTTATACCTGTCGAGCTGCATGCCAAATGCGTTTTCGCGAATTTCGCCATCCACCCTCACTTTTGTAAAGCCCATCTGCCTTATTTGCTCAAACAATTCGCGATAATGCCCTTTACGTGCTCTAACAACGGGTGCCAGCAAGATGATTTTTTTATTTTGATACTCTTTTTCGATCAGTTCAACGATCTGTTCTTCGCTGTAGCGCACCATTTTTTCGCCGGTATTGTATGAATAAGCCTCCGAAATTCGGGCATAAAGCAGGCGCAGGAAGTCGTAAATTTCGGTGATGGTTCCCACATTGGAACGTGGGTTGCGATTCACTGATTTTTGTTCGATAGAAATTACCGGGCTCAGGCCGATGATGCGATCCACGTCGGGGCGCTCCATATTGCCGATGAAATGGCGGGCATAGGCAGAAAATGTCTCCATATACCGCCTTTGCCCTTCGGCGTATAGGGTATCGAAAGCCAGGGACGACTTGCCGCTGCCACTTAATCCGGTTATGACAACAAGTTCGTTTCGCGGAATTTTCAAATCAATATTTCGCAAGTTATGCATGCGAGCCCCCTGAATGTCAAGGTATTGATCTTCCGAAAAGGCGCTATCCTCTATCATTTGCCTGTTTTGAAATTTCAGTTCGTTTTTTCTGTTTCTATTAAAGGAGAATAATGCCGGTGGGTTTTATTGAAAGGGTCGAGCGGGATTTTAAGCACATAGCTTTTTGCCGTTTGAACCGGCAGTTTATTTGACCGAAGCCAGGGGTTGAAATATTTCAACATTTTATACGACAATCCTTTTGAACGCGCATAGAGGGCAAGGTCGGGGATGCTTTGTCGGATGGTGTCGTTTTCGAAGAGGAAAGCTTCGTAAGTTGTGTCATCGTTCGGATAAAATCCATATGCAGTGGGGTTTTCGGCAATTGTTTTTAGCGCAAGAATACGAAAAACGTATCGCTCGGTTTCTTCGGGCATCAGCAAGTCGTAATAAGAATCGGCTTTTTGTTGTTCCATCAAACTGTTTATGCGTTTCATGCCGGCATTATAAGATGCTGCCACTAGGGGCCAACTTCCGAAAGTTTTATAGGCTTTTAAGAAATAATTGCACGCAATACGCGTAGATTTTTCTACATGATAACGTTCGTCAACATCGGCATTTAGCTCGAGGCCATACTCTTTTGCCGTTGCTTCCATCAGTTGCCAAAAGCCTGTAGCCCCGGCCGGCGAGCGCGCATTCGTTAGGTTACTTTCAATCACACAAAGGTATTTGAAGTCGTTGGGAATCTTATATTCGGCCAAAATAGGTTCAATTAACGGGAACCAACGCTGTATGCGCTTGAGGTTCAGCAACGTAGCGCTATGCCAATAGGTATTCACAAGCAGCTCGCGTTCGAAGCTCTCGGCCACATAAAACAAATGGAGCGGCACTGTATCGCCGGCAAAAACAAGTTGACCGGGGATTTTCGGAACGCTTACGTAATACGATTGCAAGGGGATTGTAAGCGTATCTTTCCGGTTGGATTCAACACTTGCTCCGGCCGATTGTCCGGACACTTGCCGTTCGCATGAAGTCCACAATACGCTTAGCAAAAGCACAAATAAGCTCCGCTTCATATGCCTGCGGAAGTTGGAATACCTATTTTTCATGGAAACAATGTAGTGCGGCAAAATTAAAAGGGGCTGACAAAATCTTTAAGAAGCGGTGCAATGCGATCTTTATCCGACAAAACCGGCGCGTCAATTCCCCAATCAATGCCGAGGTCGGGGTCGTCCCAACGGATGCTTCCTTCCGATTTTTTGTTGTAAACATTAGTGCATTTATAGAAAAACACGGTGTCGTTTTCGAGCGTAAGAAAACCGTGTGCAAAGCCCGGCGGTATCCAGTACATCCATTTGTTGGATTCGGTAAGTTCGATAGAAGCCCATTTTCCGTAGGTTGGCGACTGCTTGCGCAGGTCAACGGCCACATCAAGTACGGCTCCTTTCATCACTCTTACCAATTTGCCCTGAGCAAAGGGGGGCGCCTGAAAATGCAATCCGCGAAGAACGCCTTTCATTGACTTTGACTCATTGTCTTGCACAAAGTTTTGATCAATCCCTTTGTTCAGAAATTTTTCTTTGTTATACGACTCAAAGAAATAACCCCGGGCATCTTCAAAAACCTGAGGTTTTACAATGAGTAATCCGGCAATTCCTGTTTCAATAATTTCCATTCGCTGAAGAGATTAGGTACGCGGCAACATATTTTTCATCACTTGTGCCCGGCGATTTTCAATTAAAAAACTATAAGTGAATGACTTCGCCATAGGCATCGGCAGCTGCTTCCATAATGGCTTCGCTCATTGTGGGATGCGGGTGGATGCTTTTGATGATTTCCTGGCCGGTAGTTTCCAATTTACGGGCTACAACAGCTTCGGCAATCATTTCGGTTACGTTTTCGCCAATCATGTGGCAACCAAGCCATTCGCCATATTTTGCGTCAAAGATCACTTTTACAAAGCCATCTTTATTGCCTGCGGCGCTGGCTTTTCCTGATGCTGTGAAAGGGAATTTGCCCACTTTAATTTCATATCCTGCTTCTTTGGCTTGTTTTTCGGTCATGCCCACCGAAGCAACTTCGGGTATTGTGTAGGTACACGACGGAATATTGCTATAATCAACAGCTTCGGGTTTTAGTCCGCAAATAGCTTCAACACAGGTGATGCCCTCGTGCGAAGCGGTGTGAGCCAAGGCAGGCCCATGAACGATATCGCCAATGGCATAAATGCCTTCAACATTGGTGCGGTAATAATCATCAACCAATACTTTGCCTTTTTCGGTTTTAACACCAAGTTCCTCGAGACCAATGCCTTCGATATTGGTAGCGACACCCACGGCCGAAAGCACGATATCAACCGTAAGCGTTTCTTCACCTTTTTTGGTTTTGATGCTTACTTTGCAACCACTGCCCGAAGTGTCAACCGATTCGACGCTCGAATTGGTCATCACCTTCATGCCGGCTTTTTTGAACGAGCGTTCCAATTGTTTTGATACTTCTTCGTCTTCGAGAGGCAGGATATTGGGTAAAAATTCTACCAAAGTTACCTCAACTCCGATTGAGTTATAGAAATAGGCAAACTCGCTTCCGATGGCCCCCGACCCCACAACAACCATAGATTGCGGTTTTTTGGGAAGTACCATCGCCTGGCGGTAGCCAATTATCTTTTCGCCGTCAATTTTCAGGTTTGGCAATTCGCGGGCACGGGCTCCGGTAGCTAAGATGATGTGGTCGGCTTCATAGTTTTTTTTCTGGCCATCGGCCTCTGTTACTTCCACTTTCTTACCGGCAACAAGTTTTCCAAAACCGTTGATCAGCTCAACATTATTCTTTTTTAAAAGGTATTGAACGCCTTTCGACATTCCTTCGGCCACGCCTCTACTCCTTTTTACAATGGCCTCCATATCGGGAGTTACTTCGCCGCTAAGGTTTATTCCGTAGTTGGCCGAATGCTTCATATAATTGTACACCTGAGCGCTTTTGAGCAAGGCCTTTGTTGGAATGCAGCCCCAGTTGAGGCAAATGCCGCCGAGTTCGGCTTTTTCGACTACCGCTACCTTTTTACCCAATTGCGAAGCCCTAATAGCAGCAACATAACCACCAGGCCCTGAGCCTATTACGATCAAATCAAATTTCATAAGATATCTTTTTATAGGGGTGAATTTTT
>CAYYDS010000021.1:0-6414 GCA_964470665.1 uncultured Lentimicrobiaceae bacterium | reverse complement strand
CCCAAAGCCCACCTTCGACACACTTTATAAACAATTGCCCATTTAAAGTGTTCATTTAGGCTAAAAGTAAGTGGAGTTTTGTATTTTTGTGTAGGCTCCCGGCAAAACCATCCCTCTACTTGCCAACAAAATCCGGTAAAAACCGGATCGCCGGGGGCCTTTTATTTTTTGTGGTATGAAATATTTCAGCTTGCCCTATTTTTACGTTTTCATTCAGTTTGCCTGCCTGGCTGTCATTCTGTTTTCCGGGCCCTGGATAGCTTCCGGGGCAGTGGGTTTGATGGTCGAAGTTGCCGGTATTGCCCTTGGTGTTGCCGCCATCCTTCAAATGAAACCGGGATTAAAAAATATTCTGCCATTGCCACAAAATGGCAACACACTGATTACCAATGGCGTTTATCGCATTATAAGGCATCCGATGTATTTGGCGCAAGTTGTGGCTGTTATTCCTTTAGTGGTTGATGTTTTTAATCCCTTACGCCTTGCGGCTTTGCTGGTTCTCATTCTCAACCTGATTTTCAAGCTCAATTACGAGGAAAAACGGCTTCTGTTTCACTACGAAGCCTATCGCGCTTATATGAATCGGTCGTGGAGGTTGATACCTTTTTTGTATTAAAGCAGGCCCGGGCTGCAATTTTGTCACCCAAAAGGCGATTTTAAAAGCTGATTTTCCGGATGGCACGCAAATTGTTCCGGCAACAGAACAAATTAAAACGAAAATGGCTATTCAACACATTTTATCACTCGAAGAGCTCCGCATTAAGCTAAAAAAGGAGGCAAAAAATTATCTTCTTCTCTATAAAACGGGAAGCGACTCGAGCAAATGCAGCTTCGACAATCTTTCGGAAGCTGCCAAAAAACTCGAAAATGCGAATATTTTAGCAGCCGATGTTGCTTCGGTAAGGGATATTCATCCCGAATTTAATATCACCAGCGTTCCAAGCCTGTTGGTTTTTGAAGGCGAGCAGTTTACCAATGTGGTGAAAGGCTGCAATGAGCCCTCGCACTACATTTCGCTCTTTGAAGAATCTTATTTTCATGCCGCTTCGCCGCTTGAAGCTAAGCAACAAAAGCGTGTAACCATTTATACCACACCCAGTTGCTCGTGGTGCACTACCTTAAAAAACTACCTGAAACAACAAAATATTCGGTTTACCGATATTGATGTGTCGAAAAACCAGCAAGCGGCCGAAGAAATGGTGCGAAAAAGCGGTCAGCAGGGTGTTCCGCAAACCGATATTGAAGGCCAGATAATCGTCGGATTTGATAAAACACGGATTAACAGCATATTAGGAATACAAAATTCAAATAATTAAACCCATATTTTATGAAAGAATTACAACCTCTAAACGAAAACGTGATCCTCGATCTCAGCAGCGAAAAAGGCGAACAACGCACCGCTTCGGGCATCATTATTCCCGACACTGCCAAAGAGAAACCACAGATTGCCAATGTGGTAGCCATTGGAACCATTGAAAACCCTGCCATTAAAGTTGGCGATGCCGTTGTTTTCAAAAAATATAGCGGCACCGAGATAGAATATGAAGGCAAAAAGCTGCTGGTTATTCCTTATACCGATCTTTTGGCTAAGGTGGTTGAAACCGAAGAAATTTAAGCTGAAAACATTCAAAAAAAAAAGAGGCTGCCTTCTTTCGTATGGCAGCCTCTTTTTTTTGGATATTCTTAAAACGTTTATTTCAATACTTCGTTTACAAGAGCCGAGGCATCTTCGAGGCGGATAGCCGAATAAACCTTCAGGCCCGAGTCGTCAATAAGTTGTTTTCCTTCTTCGGCATTTGTTCCTTGCAGGCGCACGATGATAGGCACATTAATTTGACCAATATTGTTGTATGCATCCACAATACCCTGTGCCACACGGTCGCAGCGCACAATGCCTCCAAAAATATTAACCAAAATTGCTTTCACATTGGGATCTTTCAGAATAATCCGGAATGCTTCTTCCACACGTTTTGCATTGGCCGATCCGCCCACATCGAGGAAGTTGGCAGGTTCGCCACCCGACATCTTAATCATGTCCATGGTGGCCATAGCCAATCCGGCTCCATTAACCATGCAGCCCACATTGCCATCGAGTTTCACAAAGTTCAGGTCGAATTTTGAGGCTTCAACTTCCACCGGATCTTCTTCGTTGAGGTCGCGCATTGCAGCAATATCTTTATGCCTAAACAGCGCATTGTTATCCACAACAACTTTTGAGTCGGCGGCATAAACGCGGTCGTCGGCTGCTTTAATCACGGGATTAATTTCGAAGAGGCTTGCATCCGATCCCTCGTAGGCTTTGTAAAGAGCGGCCACAAAATTCACCATTTCTTTAAAGGCCGTACCCGAAAGGCCAAGGTTAAAGGCAATTTTACGGCATTGAAATGCTTGCAGGCCAACGGCAGGGTTAATTTCTTCGGTAAAGATCTGATCAGGAGTTTCCTCAGCCACTTTTTCAATATCCATCCCGCCGCGTGGCGAATACATGATCATATTGTGGCCGGTTGCCCTGTTTAGCAAGATACTCATATAAATTTCGGAAACCTGCGAAGGGCCGGGATAGTAGATATTTTGCTCTACAAGCACCTGCCTTACTAATTTGCCCTCGGCTGAAGTTTGCGGTGTTACAAGCATCATGCCCAATATTTGGCCGGCATATTTTTCAACTTCTTCGAGCGACTTGGCTATTTTCACCCCGCCGCCTTTGCCGCGGCCACCGGCATGAATCTGCGCTTTGACAGCCCATTTGTCCAATCCGGTTTGTTTCTCAATTTCTTTTGCAGCTTCAACGGCTTTGGCTGCCGTATCGGCCACTATGCCCAAAGGCACTGATACTCCATATCTGCTAAGAATCTGCTTCCCCTGATATTCGTGTAAATTCATAAAATTACAACCTTTATTTAAGCGCCCAAAAATAGGACAATTATTGTAAACTGTTCAAAACAGGCAAAAAGAATTCAATAATTGATAAACTCTATTGCTTGCCCAACGTTTTACAGGGCCGATAATGCCCTAAATGCTTACCTTTGCCACCTAAACTTTTCGTCTGATGATCAAAGCTTCAGCCATTTCCAAGCGTTTTGGGGCTATTCAGGTTTTAAAAGATGTTGCAATTGAAGTAGGCAAGGCAGAGCTGGTTTCTATTGTTGGCGCTTCGGGTGCCGGCAAAACCACTCTGCTTCAGATTCTTGGAACTTTACTCAAAGCCGATTCAGGAAAAATAATCATTAACAACAACGATATCAGTTTGTTAAATGAAAAAGAATTAGCGGCTTTCCGCAACCGTTCAATTGGCTTTGTGTTTCAGTTTCACCATCTTTTGCCCGAATTTACTGCTCTCGAGAATATTTGTATTCCGGCCTACATTGCCGGCATAAAAAAGAAAGAGGCCGAAGCAAGAGCGTTGGAACTACTCGATTTTTTTCAGCTTCGCGATAGAGCCACCCACAAACCTTCGGAACTTTCGGGCGGCGAACAACAAAGGGTGGCTGTGGCGCGGGCGCTGGTGAATAAGCCGGCGGTTATTTTGGCCGACGAACCTTCGGGAAACTTAGATTCGGCCTCGGCCAATATGCTGCATCAACTTTTTTTTGACCTTAGAAAAGAGTTTCAGCAAACTTTTATCATTGTTACCCACAACCCGCAGCTGGCAAATATGGCCGACCGCCGCATCCTTATTGCCGACGGGCAGATCAGCAACGAAAATAATAAAAACGAAACCGAAACGTTGTCTCCTTTAACAACACTTTGACCCTATGCGTTTTGCACTTTTACTAAGTATTTCTCTGTTTCTATTTTCATCTTTTAATTCCGAACTATTTGGGCAACAGGCACAAACCTATGAATCAACCCTGAAATCGGCCAACGAGAAGTTCGAAGCAAAAGATTATATCTCGGCCAAAACCTATTACGAAATGGCACTTCGCCTGAAACCCGAAGATGGCCTGGCCACAAAGAAACTGGCCGAAACCATTGCCCTTATTAAAAAAGAGCGCGATCAGCAAGAAATTTTTTATCAGCATTTAGATCAAGGCGACCAATTGCTAAAACAAGGAAAAAACGATGACGCATTGGCCGAATACCAAAAGGCGCTTCAAATTTTTCCCAACGACAAATATGTAAACAAACAAGTTGAGCAGATATTAGAGGGCAAAAAAGCAGAAAAAGAACGCAAACAGCAGTTTGAGCAACACATACAGCTTAGCGAAAAGTTGAGCAACGAAAAAAAATACGACGAGGCGCTGGTTCAATTAAACCTTGCCCTTGCTCTGCAACCCGACAATAAAAATGTTGCCGCAAACCTCGTTCTGCTTCAGCAGAAACTTGAAGAACAAAACAAGCTCGAAGCAAAATGTAGCGGGTTGATGGCCGAAGCCGACAATTTGCGTAAGCGGAAAAATTTTGCCATGGCCATCGAAAAAATGACGGAAGTGCAGCAGCTCATTCCAAACTGGGATGATGTGAGCCAAAAAATAGCCGAACTTCAACCTTTAGCCAAGCAACAGGCTGATTTTGAGCAGGCTATACAAAATGCCGATGAAGCATATGAGCAAAAAGACATCCAAAATGCCCGTTTGCTTTATGAAAAAGCGCTGCAAGTCATTCCCGAAGAAGCCTATGCCCTCGACATGATAAAGCGCATTGACACCATTTTGGGCAACGAAAAAATTGAACAGCAGAAAGCCATTGAGGAAGCCTTGCTTGCCGCCGATCGTTTTGTCGAAAACAAACAATACACCGAAGCAATCGCCTCATGCAATAAGGTGCTCAAAATTGACCCTCAACACCCCGTTGCAAAGCAAAAACGAACCGAATGCGAAGGCTTGATTGCTGCAGAGTTAGCAGCTCAAAAAGCACAAGAGCAGTTTGACTCCCTGATAGCATCCGGCGACAAGGCATTTGAAGAAAAGCGTGTTGAAGAGGCTTTAAGCCAATACCAAAAAGCGCAAACACTTCTGCCCGGCAATATGCTGGCACAGCAAAAAATAGCCGATTGCCGGCAACAGATAGCCCAACAACAAGAAGCCGAAGCAATTGTGGCACAGTATAATACGCTCATTGCACAGGCCGATGCGTTTTTTTCGGGCCGCAAGTTTGGCGAAGCCAAAGAAACCTACGAAAACGCACAACGCCTTAGCCCCCGCGAAACCTATCCTGCCAATCAGCTTGCAGAAATAGAAAAAGCGATGGCCGAACAAGCCAATGCCGAAAAAATCCAAAAACAATACCGCGATCTTGTGGCTTCGGCTGACATGCTCCTTTCGGAGAAAAAATACGACGCAGCGCTTTCGGCCTATCGCGAGGCACAAATCTTAAAAGCCGGCGAAACCTATGCGGCCGGCCAGGTTGAAAAAATCGAAGAGCTCATCCGTCAGCAAAACCAATTAGAGGTAATCGAAAATAAATTCAACGAGCTGATTGCCAAAGCCGGCGAAGCCGAAAAATCAAATGCTTACGAAAGCGCATTCGACCTTTATACCCAAGCCTCCGAGCTGAAGCCGGAAGAAGCTTTACCGAAAGAAAAAATCAGTCGTTTGCAAAGTCAGCTTAACGAAATTAAGGCTGCAAAAGAAAAACAAGAAACATACAACAGCTTTATTGCCGAGGCTGATGCCCATTTTTCCGGACAGGAATTTGAGCGTGCAATGAGCAAATATGAGCAAGCTCTTGCCCTCATTCCGGGCTCTGAATATCCTCAAAAACAGCTAAAAGCTGTTGAAAAAGCGCTCGGCGAACAAAAAGCCGAAGAAGCTTATCAGCAAGCCATTGCCAATGCCGATCGTTGGTTCGAAAAGCAGGAGTATCAAACCTCAATCGAACATTATCAGCAGGCTTTAAAGCTAAAACCGGCCAGCCAATACCCTAGCGAGCAAATTGCACAAGCCAACAAACAGCTCGAAGCGCAAGAAGCAGCTAAACAGAAAGAGCTTGTTATCAACACATTAATAAGCGAAGGCGAACAATTGCTCATCAACCGAAAACTCGTCGAGGCTAAAGAAAAATTTGCCGAAGTGCTGCGCCTCGAACCCAATCACAGCTACGCAAACGGCAAATCGGCCGAGATAAGCTTGGCCATTGAAGCGCAAGAGCGCGAGCGCGAAGAAAACTATCGCGCTGCGATGGACGAAGCCGAGCAAAACATTGCAATAAAAGAATACAAAAATGCGCTCAGCTCGCTCAATGCTGCCTTAGGCTTCAAAACCAATGATGATGCGGCCCTCAAACGCAAAAAGCAAGTTGAAAACATCATCGAAGAACGTTTGATGGCTCTGCGTTCCGAATACAACAAAGCCGTAAACGAGGCCGACCGCTTCTACACAAACCGCAGCTATGATCAGGCTATCGAAAAATATCTGCTGGCCGAAGGCATCAAACCCGATGAAAGCTATCCGCGCGAAATGATCAAAAAAATTG
>CAYYDS010000020.1:10673-22486 GCA_964470665.1 uncultured Lentimicrobiaceae bacterium | reverse complement strand
GGTTCAACCTTCATTTTTGAGCCGGAGGCCGCTTCTTTTTCGTTTAATTTTACGGTCTGAGTGTCGTAAACGGCTAAGGTGTATTGCCCGGGTTTCAGTTCGTTGACGATCAGGTAGCCAATATTCCAAAGGCCTTCGCGGCTATGCGCAACAGGCATCCAGTCGGATGCGGGCGATGGCCGGTAGAGAATAACAACCGAATCTTGTTGCGATAAAATGAGCGAGCCGTCGTACATAGCGCTGTTGCTGTAAAAGAAACGCCCGCGCATTTGTGTGCCGGCTGCAAATATGCCGTCAAACTGCCAGTGCCTGTATGGCGAAATCCGCAGGCCGGTTACTGCCTGTTTCAGGCTGTCGGGAGCTGCCCAGTGATGCGTGATGCGGTAATATGCCGAATCGGGGAGCACATCGGTTATAAGCTTGAAATTCAGGTTGGTATAGGTGGTTTCGCCGGTAGTGCGAAGAATGCCCGAAACATCGGTTGTGGCATCGGCAGTCTTGTCGTAAGGATCAGCCATGATCATCAATGGCTCGAAATTCAGTGTTTTAACTACTACATCGTTGGGGCCGTCAAAAAGGATGGTGTCAGTATGAATCTGCCAGTTTTGGTCAAGAAAGCCAATTTCAAGAATGTTTTTTGTAGAGATATGGGATACGCCTTTGTGTTTTTGCCGCATGAAAAGCTTTACTTCAAATTGTCCGTTTTGAGGTGTTATTTGAGTAGAATCAATCGAGAAATGGGGTGTTCCGGCAGTAAAAACCCAGGCGTCAAAAAAAGGCTGTAGATCAATGCCGGTGTATGAACTTAAGAAATTCTGCAAATCAAACGAGCTGGCATGATGGTAGGCGTATTGTTGGAGATAGGCTTTTATGGCAGCAAAAAATAAATCCTGCCCCAGGTAATTCATCAGGCTGTGCACCACCGTGCTTCCTTTGTCGTAAACCGTTGTCCCGTAGGTGTAATTTGTAGGAACGCCATACAAAGGCAAATAAGAACCATCGGTAATATGAGCATTTCGAAGAATGTCTAAATGGTTGGCATTCATTTCGTTTCGATATACCGTTGGGCCGTAGAGGTCGTGTTTATAAAAATAGTGGCAAAAAGTGGCCCATCCTTCGTTAAGCCACATATCGCCCGCATCGGCGCAGGTTACCATATTTCCAAACCACATATGCGACAACTCGTGCGCAATAAGGTATTCGTTGCTTAGGTTTCCGCTAATTGAGGAGTGAGGCAGGGCGATGTTGCAAACATGCTCCATGGCGCCAATGGCAGTGCCGGTATATCCTACACGATCAAAAGGATAAGGCCCGAAACGGTTTTCAAAAATACTGACAATCTGCTGAAGGTTGGTGAAGGTGTTTTTTACTTTGGCCGAATCGTTGGGGCGGGTATAAATGGTTACCGGCAGATCGCCATTGATGCCTTGAAAATTGTATGATTTCAGCACATAATTGCCCGCAGCCACCGAAACCAAATAGGTGGGAATGGGCTGCCTTATTTGCCACTCCCAAGTGATGGTGCCGTTAGGGTTTGGTGTTGTGGCAGCCAGAATGCCGCCGCCAATGCCGGTCATGGACTCGGGTAAGGTAAGCAGTACGTCGTAAGTAGCCCTGTCTTGAAAATCATCCACACACGGAAACCAGGCTTTGCCAAGATTATGCGGATCGCTTTGGAAACCAACGCCAAGGTTGAAAGCATAATTGCCGCTAAAGTGAAAACCTCCCCAGCTTTCGTGAAAAGGAACGCCGCTATAGGTGATTTCAAAACTAACCGTATCAGCAGGTTGCAATGTTGCCCCGGTTTGAATGCCCAACCTGTCGCCCGATTGCGTAAATGCTAGCGTTTGCTGTCCCATCTTTACCGAGCTAACCTGCAAATTTTTCAATTCTAAAGGAACAATATTCGTGCTGAGTTTTGTGCGCAGGCATACAATGGTTTTCGCTTCAATGCTTTTTGCGGTAAAATCAATCTGTTGGATGTGAATGCGGTAATGCACAGCATCGCAAGTATCGGCCACAGGCGATTTGGTAAAACTGTGAAGTGATTTGTGTTGTGCAAGCGATTGAAAATGAAGTAATAAAAAAAAAGAAAAAAGAATAAAATGAGGTCTCATCCCGATGAAATTTTAGCAAAAATAATCATTTTAGCGCATCATTTCGCATTCATCACGAATGAGGAAAAACGGATTTTTGAATCAAAATAAAACGCCTTCTGCAGGCTGATTTAATTTTCGTTAAATAGAGCCGAAATCAGCATTTGTTACAATTCTATTTAAATGGGTTTTAGTACATTTGTGGCATATTTTTGGTTGATTTTCGATACCGTTTTTATCATAAGCTTATGAGTACATTCAAAACTAATTTTCACAACCACCTCTCATGGGGTGTGTTGGTGGCTGGTTTGTTGCTTTTTATTGTGAGTGGCAGCATTTTTGCACAAAAGGTTTATACGCTCGAAGAGTGCATCCAGCTTGCTTTAGACAATAATATCATGATCAAGCAAAGCCATTTACAAGTTGAAGATGCCGCTATATCTCAGCTTCAGGGCCGGCTCGATCTTTTGCCTTCATTAAATGCCGGAAGTTCACATTCAATAGGCTGGGGGAGGGCGCTCGATATGGCAACCTACGAATACGTGGATAAAAAAACGCAATCAACCTATTTTAACGTAAGCTCTGATCTAACTTTGTTTTCGGGTTTTCAGAAACTCAATAGCATTAAGCAGCGCCGAGCCGATTACCTGGCTGCAAAATACAGCGCCGACAAGATTCAAAACGATGTATCGCTCACAGTAGCTGCCGCTTACCTTCAAATTTTGTTTAGCCGCGAACTGCTGAATAATGCCCATCAGCAGGCCGAAGTTACGGCACAACAAGTTGAGCGCACCAAAAAATTGGTTGATGCCGGAACCCTGGCTCACGGCAGCCTGCTCGAGGTGCAGGCACAGTTGGCAAATGAGGAAGTCGTTGTAATTCAGGCTTCAAACCAGCTCAATTTGGCTTATCTCGACTTGCTTCAGTTGCTTGAACTTAAAGCCGGAACCCCATTTGAAATCGAAGTCTCGCCGCTCGAAATCACTGCCGAGCCTAGCCTGCTGCCGGTAGAAATGGTTTACAACAAGGCCTTGGATCTGATGCCCGAAATAAAAAGCGCCGAGCAGCTATACGAAAGCAGCAAACACGGCCTCAACGCCGTGCGCGGAAGCCGTAGCCCCGCATTGAGCTTAGGCGCTGCGTTGGGCACAAGTTATTCCGATCAAATAAGGGTGAGCAACAACCCATTCGATGGCGATTACAACAAAATAAAACCCTTTGAAGACCAATGGAAAGACAACCGGAATGCTACACTCTCTTTTAGGCTCAACATCCCTATTTTCAATGCCTATCAAATTAGTTCCTATATTGCAAAATCGCGCATCGGCTTGATCAATGCCGATTACAGCCTTCAGTTGGCAAAAAATACGCTGCGAAAAAGCGTTGAAACAGCATACGCCGATGCCTTGTCGGCACATTCAACCTTTGTGGCACGCCAAAAATCATTGGCCAGCCTGAACGAATCGTTCCACTATACCCAACAGAAGTTTAATGTGGGCATGGTAAACGCAATTGATTATAATTTGGCAAAAAGCCAGCTCTCAAAATCGGAATCTGATTTGCTTTCGGCCAAATACGATTACCTTTTCAAACTGAAAATACTCGATTTCTATCTTGGACGCCCACTCTCGCTCGTCGAACGCGAAAAAAGGAATGAATAACTGGCTTTTATGAATGCACATTTCATTCAAAACAAACACAATATCAATTTTTGAAGCCTGAAAACTTCTCCCAAAACCTAAACCAACTTATGGCTACAATTTCCGGAAATACAAAAAAGTGGGGCGCTGCAATCGTCATTTTTGTTGTTGTTATTGCTGCTGCCCTTGTTTATGCAAAAAAGAATAATCAGCACGAATATGATGTAAGTGTTGAAAAGGCCGCTTTTCGCACGCTTGTTGAAACAGTGGCTGCAAATGGCAAAATACAGCCCGCCCTCGAGGTAAAAATCAGCCCATATATTTCGGGCGAGGTGGTAGAATTGTATGTGCGCGAAGGCGAATTTGTGAAAAAAGGCGATTTGCTGGCAAAGATTGATGCCACGCTTTATGTGTCGGCATACGAACAAGTTGAAGCTTCGCTCAACAGCGCCCGGGCAAATATGGCCAATTCGAGGGCAAGAGTTAGCCAGGCCGAAGCCCAATATCTGAAGGCCAAACTCGATCTCGACAGAAACGAAGCGCTTTGGAAGCAAAAAGTAATCAGCGATGCCGACTGGGATGCAGTAAGAGCATCGTATCAGGTGAGCAGCGCCGAGTTTGAAGCCTCGAAAGAAGGCCTGAAAGCCACTCAGTTTCAGGTGCAAAACGCCGAAGCTACGCTAAAAGAATCGGGCGAAAATTTGAAACGCACCAATATCTACGCTCCGGCTGATGGAACAGTTTCGAAACTTAATGTGGAAGTTGGCGAACGGGTTACCGGAGCTTCACAGTTTTCGTCGGGAACAGAAATTATGCGCGTCGCAAACCTCGAAAATATGGAGGTAAAGGTAGAAGTGAGCGAAAATGATATTCCACGCGTAAAACTCAACGATACTTGTTTGATTGAAGTAGATGCATACCTGAACAAGAAATTTAAAGGCTATGTAACCGAAATTGCCACTTCGGCAAGCAATGTTACGGTTAGCGTTGATCAGGTAACCAATTTTGAGGTAAAAGTTAGGCTGCTCAAGGCTTCATATATTGATCTGTTGCAATCGGACACCAGCATAAAATCGCCTTTCAGGCCCGGAATGTCGGCCACGGTCGACATTCAAACAAAAGCGGTTAAAGACGCATTAACTGTGCCCATTCAGGCTGTAACCACACGGCAAGATTCGAGCGCATCCGTTAGCGGACGAACAAAAAGCGACAAAGAAACCCACTCAACAAACGAACCCCTGCAGGAATATGTGTTTGTTGCCGAAAACCAGAAATCGGTATTAAAGGCTGTAAAAACCGGCATTCAAGACAATACCTATATTCAAATTTTAGAGGGCATTGGTTTGGATGATGAGGTGATTACGGGACCCTACAAAACAGTATCTAAGTCGCTGAAAAACAACGATAAAATTAAGATTGTTGACAAAAGCAAGCTTTTCGAAGGAAAGAAAAAATAATTTGAATGGCCAACATTCTCCTTATTGAAACATCGAGCCCTGTTTGTTCGGTTGGCCTTTCGGCTGACGGCAGTGTGGTGGCCATGCGCGAAGCTTCGGGCAATCAGTCGCATAGCGAGCTGGTTACGATATTTATCGAGGAAGTGCTTGCCGAATACGGAATTGCTTTTTCACAGCTTCATGCAGTTGCGGTAAGCATGGGCCCGGGCTCTTATACCGGACTTCGAATTGGCGTTTCAACGGCTAAAGGCATTTGCTATGCGCTTGATATTCCGCTAATTGCAATTGATACGCTAAGCGCAATGGCCGAAGGAATGTTGCATTATATTCGTCCGCAGGCAGGAGAGAAACACTTTTTTTGCCCGATGATTGATGCAAGGCGGATGGAGGTTTATACGGCCGTATTTGATGAAACAAAAACCGTCCTCGAACCCGTGCACGCCCTCATTCTCGAGCACGAAAGCCTTGGCGTTTGGTTCGGGGCAGGGCAGGTTTGGCTGGCGGGCGATGGCGCGCACAAAAGCAAAGAAATATGGCCAAACCACCCAAAATTGCATATTTTGGAGCAAACCTTGCCATCGGCAAAATGGATGGCCAAAATGGCGCACGAACAGTATAAAATGCAACAGTTTGCCAATTTGGCCTATTTCGAGCCTTTTTATCTAAAAGATTTTGTAGCCGGAATACCTCGCGTGAAAGGTTTATAAGCGTCAAAACCTGTAGTTTAACATACGAAATTGAAACAATTTTTGGTGTTTTTGTTTATTATAGGCAAAAAACGGCTCTATAATTGTCAAAATTGCAATCAATTCGAAAGAATTGAATGATTTGTAAATTGCAATATATCAACATGTTACAATAATTATTGATATCGGCAAATAAAATTTGCATAAAAAAATCACTAAATACAAAAAAAATATGCTATAATTGCTCATTTTGAATCAAATAGTATTTATATTTGTAGGAAATAAACAAACGATGAAATTCTCAGATAAACTAAATGAATTTGATGTACTCGATCTGTTGAACGAGTATCATTCAGAGCTGCGCAAACTACGAAACAAGCAGGGTTTCGTTAAAAAACGCATTAGCGAACTCGAACTTGAATACGAAAAGATTTTGAAACGTAAGGGCAAAAAAGCACGTTCAGTTTTTGAGGAAGAGCAAAGCGCTTTTTTTGAAGATTCTACTGAAGTAGAAAGCGTTCAGCCGGAAGTTGAACCGGAAGTTGAAGATGTAATCGAAGTTGCGGTTACTCCGAAAAAGTCTCCAAAAGCAAAAGCAGCCCCTAAAGCCAAAGGCCGTAAGAAAAGTACGGCGCATCTTGGTCGTAAGCAACAGCCTTTGTCGCAGTGGGATCAGGTTATAGTGGATGCCGTAAAAGCAAAGGGAAAAGCTGCCATAAACAGCGAAATACTTGAATATACTACTAAAAAGGCCATTGAACTCGGCCTATACGAAGACGAAAAGAAAACCCGGGCCAAGATAAACCAATGCCTGATAAAACTTACGGCCGACAATCGCAAGGCTTTGGTTAAAGTGGCATATGCAGGCCGTGGCTTTGGGTATGCCTTGCCAAAGTGGATAAATAAGGAAGGCGAACTGCCCGACGAATATGCAATTTAAGCAAATATGTAGTTAAAACATAAGAAGATAGCCCACGAGCTATCTTCTTTTTTTTTAGCCTATTCCGTAATAGTCGCCACCGGATTTTTCTTCTCTTCGCTGGGCAGTATTTTGCAGCACCTGCAATTTTTCTTCATCGGTATAGCGATCCCAGTTGGCAACCTCCTCTTGTGTGCGGTAACACCCAATGCAAACGCTGTCGTTGTCGTAAATACAAATAAGTTGGCAGGGCGATTTTATCTTTTTCCGGAGCATTATGTTTCGTTTTCAGAAAAAACAATGTGGCTCACGAATTGTTCAAATCGCCGGGCAGGATTAGTTTATTTCCAATACGGCAATGCCACGGGTTTTGGTGCCAAACCAAATTCTGTTGTCTTTGTCAACAACAATACTGGTGATCCAGTTGTCGGGCAGGCCATTGTTTTCGCTAAAGGTTGTCCAGCTGTGCCCATCGAATGAAGAAGCTCCAAAATTGGTTCCAAACCACATTACACCATCCGGGCCTTTTGCAATGGCATCAACTCGGTTAAAAATCAGGCCGTCGGCCATGCTATAATCGGTAAATACATCGTTCTTAAAATTGGTTATTCCGGCCAACGATCCAATCCACATCCCTTTTTCCTTTCCGTTGAACAGCGAAACAACATAGCCCGCCTGGTTGTTGCCGGCCATAAACGTTTGCCAGCTTTGCCCATTATACACCGAAATTCCATATTCGGTTCCAAACCATTTTTTGTTATTGTCGTCAATAGCCACCGATCTTACAATATCATGCACCAATGCATTTCCGCCTTCTTTTACAAACAATTGCCAGCTGTTGCCGTTGTAATGGCTCACTCCTTTTCCGGTAGCAATCCAGGGGTTGTTATTGTTGTCAACGGCAATATCGTAAACGTAATTATAGCCTAAACCGTTGTTTTCATTAAAAGATTGCCACTGATTGTTGTAAAAAAGCGATACGCCAAATGGGGTTCCAAACCAGATGCGATTGTCGTTTCCCACACAAATCGTTCGCACTTCGTGGTGGATTAGGCCTTGTGGGGTATTGTATTTCGCCCACGATGCCCCGTCGAACATGGATACGCCAAATTCGGTTGCAACCCAGATGTTTCCGTCTGCATCCAGCGCAAGATCGTTTACATTGTTGTCAATTAAACCATCTTTTGTGGCATAATAGGTCCAGGTATATGTTATCGGCGAGGGGGTGTTTTTGGTGCAAGCCTGCAACAATAGGACTAAAGCAATAAGAGTTATTCGATTTTGAATTGTTTTCTTCATTGATACAGAATTTCATTTATTGGTCGAGATTCATTCGGATTCGGGATGCTACTATGTCAATAGCCACCTGATTGGCTCCGCCTTGCGGGATGATGATGTCGGCAAATCGCTTGGTGGGGTCAATAAATTGCAGGTGCATGGGTTTTACAAACGATTCGTAATGCTTGAGTACGTCGAGAAAGGTTCTGCCGCGTTCTTCGATATCACGTTGAATGATGCGCATCAGGCGGTCGTCGCCATCGGCATCCACGTATATTTTTATATCCATTCGCTTACGCAGCTCGGCATTCGTAAGTACCAAAATGCCTTCGACGATAATTACTTTGGTGGGGTTTACGGGAATGGTTTCGGGCGAGCGTGCGCAACTCAGGTAGGAGTATATGGGCATTTGTATGCTTTGGCCTGCTTTTAGATGGTCTAAATGCTGAATTAAAAGCTCGAACTCGATGGATTCGGGATGATCGAAGTTGATTTTTTTGCGCTCTTCGGCACTGAGGTGTCCGTTATCAAAATAATACGAATCTTGTGAAATAACCGAAACAGAGCTGTTTGGCAGTGCTCTGATTATTTTTTTTACCACCGTTGTTTTGCCCGACCCCGACCCTCCGGCAATTCCAATAATCAGCATAATGGTTCTTTGGTTTTAAAAAAAGAAGCCGGAAAACCTTTTTGTAAGTTTCCCGGCTGTAAATATAAGTAAATTTCAATTTACGAAAGAAATCCAAGTAAAATACCGGCTGCAACAGCGCTTCCGATAACCCCGGCCACATTAGGCCCCATGGCGTGCATGAGCAGGTGGTTTGATTTGTCGTATTCGAGTCCCACAAACTGCGAAACACGTGCGCTGTCGGGTACGGCCGAAACACCGGCATTGCCAATAAGTGGATTAATTTTATTGCCTTCTTTCAGAAAGAGGTTAATGAATTTTACAAAGAGAACTCCACCAAATGTGGCCACGATAAACGAAAAGGCTCCGAGCACAAAAATGCCGATTGATTTGTAGGTGAGGAAGGTTGTGGCTTGTGTTGAAGCGCCAACGGTGAGCCCGATTAGGATGGTTACAATATCAATAAGCGGTCCTTTGGCAGTGTCGGCCAAGCGTTTTGTTACGGTGCTTTCTTTAAGCAGATTGCCAAAGAAAAGCATTCCTAAAAGCGAAAGGGCTGAGGGAACGATAAAAGTTGTGAGTAACAAACCGATGATAGGGAACATTATTTTTTCGGTTTTCGAAACGGCACGTGGCGGCTTCATGCGTATTACCCGCTCTTTTTGAGAAGTAAGCAGCCTCATGATGGGTGGCTGAATCACAGGAACAAGCGCCATGTATGAATAGGCCGAAATGGCGATGGCCCCCAACAATTCGGGCGCGAGTTTCGATGAGAGGAAGATGGCCGTCGGCCCGTCGGCACCGCCAATAATACCAATAGCTCCTGCTTCTGTTGGGCTAAAGCCCAGAATTAAGGCGATGGCATAGGCGCCAAAAATACCTAATTGTGCCGCAGCGCCAATGAGTAAGAGTTTTGGGTTGGAAATTAAGGCCGAAAAATCGGTCATTGCGCCAATGCCCAAAAAAATCAGCGGCGGGTAAACCCCTTGCAACACTCCAAAATAGAGGTAATTGAAAACACTTCCTGTTTCGTAAACGCCTATCTGGAAGCCCTCTTTAAAAGGGATATTGCCTATGAGGATACCAAAACCTATCGGTACCAAAAGCAAAGGTTCGTATTCTTTTGTAATAGCAAGGGAAATGAAGATTAAACCGATACCGATCATCACTAAATGCCCAATAGTGAAGTTGGCAAATCCGGTATAACTGATAAATTGCTGAAGGTGCTCGATGACGAAGCTCAAATAGCTTGTTGATGTCTCCATAGTATTAGCCGATTACGAGTAATACATCGCCCTCCATCACATTATCGCCTTTGCTGACATTGATTGCCGAAACAACACCTTCTTTGTCGGCATGAATAATGTTTTCCATTTTCATGGCTTCGAGGAGGATTATTTTCTGACCCATTTTAACGGGATCGCCCGGTTTTACAAAAATGTCGAGCACTAAGCCCGGAAGAGGCGATTTTACGCTGCCTGCTCCTTTTGGGGCGCTTGGGCTTGAAAATTTTGCGGTGCTCGGAGCTAAATCGGTGCTGGGCACACTTGGCGTGCGTACCAAACGGGGCGTTTTTGTGGGCTGGAGCTGCTTGTCAACTTCAACTTTATATAAGGTCCCATTAACTTCTATATCGGCAATATTATCTTCAATATTCTGAATATCAACATTGTATGTGTTGCCGTTAATTGTGAATTTAAAATTTTTCATTGGGTAATTCAGGCTGTTAAGTAATTATTTTCGCGGACAATTTCTAAGTCCATAAATTTTTGAACTCCATGGCGAATAGGTTCTGGCAACTTTTTTAATGGTCAAAACAGTGGCTTCGTTGTCGTGGAGTTCGGTTTTAAAAAGATAAAGCGAAAAGGCGATGGCTGCATTCACTTCGCCGGTGAGGTCGGATACGGTTTCGACACTTGGCTTTTCGGTGGTTTTACGTTTAAAAAGTTCGGAAAATTTTACCTCGTACAGTTTTCTCGAATTTTTAAAGACCAAATAAAGCAAGAGCAATGCCGAAAACACTACCGACATGGCAATCAAGGCCATGCCCACGCCAACCGGATCAAATTCCTTAAACTCTAATCCCGGATTTTTGGGTTCGCCCGTAAAATTGTTCGATTTGGGAGTTGTTTTTTCCAATATTGCCCAGGTTTCGCCTCCATCGGTGGTTCTGCCATAAGATCTGTCGGCTTCAATGGGGTCAAACTGTATCTCGTCAATCAGGGTGCGGCCGTTCATGTCGTAAAGTGCAATGTAATTGCTCTTTTTCAAGTCGAAATTCAGGTGAAGAATGCCTCTTGTCGGATGGTTATCGGCAAAAAACACGATGTAATTCCGCGCCGGAATTTTTGTGATGGGGTCGCCTTTTGGGATGCGGTATTTTTTAGGATTGTCGCGGTCGTTTGTCAGATACATTCCGCCAACGTCCACCGAGTTGTATGCAATGTTGAACAACTCGATCCAGGCATTACGCTGGCCAAAATCGTCCACAAAGTTGGAGTCGTTAACCATTAGTATCTCGTTGATACGAATATCACTCGTACTCTGAGCCATTGCTTCGGGCATGCCAATTAGCCCTATTGAAGCAAGGATGCAGAAAGAAAAGAATAATCGAATTAAACGCATAGTTTAAGAACTTACAAGGGTAAATTAGAATGTTTTTTGGGCGGATTGACATCTTTTTTTGTGGCTAATGCCTGAAGTGCCCTGATGACTCTGAAACGGGTATTTCGCGGTTCAATAACATCATCAATATATCCATATTTAGCTGCATTATAGGGGTTTGCAAACTTTTCGCGATATTCTGCTTCGCTATTTGCCATAAATTCTTCTTTTGCAGCCTGCTCTTCAAAGCCGGCAATCTTTTTGTTAAAGAGCACTTCAATTGCGCCTTTAGCCCCCATTACGGCAATTTCGGCTCCAGGCCATGCGTAATTGATGTCGCCCCGCAAATGCTTGGAACTCATCACACAATATGCGCCACCGTATGCCTTTCGCAGGATAACCGTAACTTTTGGCACAGTGGCTTCGCCATAGGCATAAAGCAGTTTTGCGCCGTGTGTGATGATTCCGCCGTATTCCTGAGCAGTGCCCGGCAAAAAGCCCGGTA
>CAYYDS010000020.1:0-10663 GCA_964470665.1 uncultured Lentimicrobiaceae bacterium | reverse complement strand
CACAAGGGTAAGGATCGGGATGTTGAAGGCGTCGCAGAAACGAACAAAACGGGCTGCCTTACGCGAAGCATTGATGTCGAGCACGCCGGCCAAATAATTGGGCTGATTGGCTACAATGCCAACGGGCATACCGTTGAAACGCGCAAAACCGGTAACGATATTCGGTGCATAATGCCGTTGAATTTCCAAAAACTCGTTGATGTCAACAATGGCGTGAATGACGTCTTTAACATCGTAGGGTTTGTTTGGATTGTCGGGGATGATATAGTTGAGGCTGTCTTCCAAACGGTTGATTGGGTCGCTGCATACATTAAGCGGCGGATCTTCGAGGTTGTTTTGCGGCAGATAGCTGATAATTTTGCGGATAAGCTGTATGCCTTCCTGTTCGTCTTCGGCTACAAAATGCGAAATTCCTGATTTTGACGCATGTATCATTGCGCCGCCCAACTGATCTTCGGTAACTACTTCGCCTGTTACGGTTTTTACAACTTTGGGCCCGGTTACAAACATATTGGAGTTTTCCTTGCTCATGATAATGAAGTCGGTAAGTGCCGGCGAATAAACAGCGCCTCCGGCGCAAGGCCCGAAAATGGCAGAAATTTGCGGAACAACGCCCGATGCCATGATGTTGCGCTGGAAAATTTCGGCATAACCGGCAAGGCTGTTTACGCCTTCCTGAATGCGTGCTCCACCCGAATCGTTGATGCCAATGATCGGTGCGCCAACTTTCATGGCCTGATCCATTACCTTGCAAATCTTATTGGCATAGGCCTCGGAGAGCGAGCCTCCGAATACCGTAAAATCTTGCGAAAACACATAAACAACACGGCCATCAATGGTGCCGTGCCCGGTGACCACGCCATCCGATAGTATTTCTTGTTTGTTTATTTCAAAATTGTTGCAACGATGGGTTACAAACATATCAAACTCTTCAAAACTGCCCTCGTCGAGCAAAAGTTCAATGCGCTCGCGTGCAGTGAGTTTTCCTTTGGCGTGCTGGGTTTCGATGCGTTTTTCGCCTCCGCCTTTTTTTGCTTCAAGCCGTTTGTTTAACAGCTCCTGGATTTTTAATTCAATAGACATAATTTCCAAAATTTATTCGGGTTTGTTTTTATCTTCACAAAGTTCTGTCAATACACCAAATGTGGATTTAGGATGCAAAAAGGCGATATGAAGACCTTCGGCTCCTTTGCGTGGGGTAGCGTCAATTAGTTGGATGCCGGCTTCTTTGGCTTTCTCCAGCGATTCTTCTAAGCCTTTGACAGCAAATGCAATATGATGAATTCCTTCGCCTTTCTTTTCAATAAATTTACCTACTGGGCCTTCGGGGTCGGTGCTCTCGAGTAGCTCTATCTTTGTTTGTCCTATTTTAAAGAACGCAGTCTTTACTCGCTGTTCTTTAACTTCTTCAATGGCATAGCATGGGCTTCCCAATAATTTCTCGTAGAATGGAATTGCAGCCTCTAACGACTTGACGGCAATGCCAATGTGTTCAATATGAGACGGTTTCATAAAATTATTTTATATGTGAAATTTTTCACAAAAATAGAGCTTTTATTCGAGTTTCGGCCTCTGTAATGCCACTAAATGTGGGTTTTTTTGCATTGAAATTAAATTTAGAATCGTTCTATTGTTAATAAAATTGTAATATTGCTGAAAATGTTAATGGATATGGCAAAATACCTTGTTTCAACTCTTGTCGTATTATGGATGCTTTGCTTTGTTTCGGCTGAAGCGCAAACTTTTACCGATGTTAGAGCAAACCTTACCGGAGTTGCCGGAAGTGCAGCCGGGTGGGTTGATACTGACCGCGATGGCGACCCCGATGTTTTTATTGCCGGAGAGTTTTTTCGCGGACAGGGAAGTGGCGTTGCAACTCGGATTTATACTAACCACCGAAACGATCGTTTTTCGTTGATACAAAGCGGAATACCCGATTTTCACAGAGGGAGCTTTGCGGTGGGCGATCTCGATTTAGATGGAATAAACGACCTGGGCATTGTTGGCGAAACTGCCGGCGGGCAACGAATAGCATCTGTTTTGAAGGGAACGCCTCGGGGCGGCTTCCAAAAGATGTCTGTAAGCTTGACAGGCGTACGCGATGGAAGCATCGAATTTGCCGATATGGATGGCGATGGCGACCTGGATATACTCATTTCAGGCGAAGCTTCGAGTGGGCCGGTAACCTTGATTTACCGCAACGACCGCAACATGAAATTCACTATTGTGAATCATCCCGTTCCCGGAGTGAAAAAAGGCATGGCCAGTTGGAATGACTTCAATCTTGACGGCCTGCCCGATATCTTTATCAGCGGTATGGAAGCCGGAGGCAATCTTATTACCCAATTGTATCGCAATACAGGTAATGGTTTTGTAAAACATCCGACGAACTTTACCGGACTTAAAAACGCCCATCACGCTTTTGGCGATGTGGACAACGATGGCGATGATGACTTGCTAATAACAGGCGAAACGGCTCAAGGACAGCCGCTTACTTTGCTGTATGTCAACAACAGGAGCGGTTTTCAAGCGCGTCAAACTTCCATCGTAAACGTTTCGAACGGCTTTGCCGATTGGGGCGATATGGACCTCGATGGCGACCTCGATCTGCTCATAAGCGGAATGTCGGCCAACGGACCGGTGTCAAAAGTATATGCCAACGACCGGAATTTCCAGTTTCGCGACATCAGAGCAAATATTGTTCCGCTCTACGACAGTTCGGGTGAGTGGGGCGATTACGACCTCGATGGCGACCTCGATATCGTTATTGCCGGAATAAGCGCATCGCATCAACCCGAAGCCCGGATCTACCGCAATGGGATTATTGAAAAACCACAGGCAAAGGCGTCAGAAACCGGGTTTTCACGACTTGATTTAAGCTCTGTCAACCCTACAAGGCAAAAACCGGTTTGGTTTTATGTTTATTCTTCCAGCTTTTCCGACCTCTATCGAACCGAAAAAAAAGACTACTATGTTTTTGTGAGCCCGGTTAAGAAACCTGCAAAGGCCTATGAAATGGAAGAAAAGTTTCAGTTGTTGCTCATTGAAACCTATCCAACTTGGCCTAGGGTAGATCAGGGTAATATTGTGCAAAACGGCTTTGTGAGCAAGGCAGCGGCCGAGAAGTCGCGCCTCGAGATGATTCACAATTACAAAACCAAAGGGTTTAAACTGATAGAGCTGAACTGGTAAGCCCGCTATTTGTGCACTTCTTTGATGAAGGTTTCCACTTCGGGAATGCCGCCCTGATATACTAAATATCCGCTATAAGGTTCTCGTCGTGTAATTTCATCGTTTACCGGGGTGAGCATCAGCCGTTTTACCTCGGCCGGATCGTTTGTTTGGCCAAGCACCCAGCTAAGTTTCACCCAGGCGGTTTCGGGCAGCATATTGCCAATGGGGCTGATGCCTTTAGCCATCAGGTCGCGGCCGGTATCGTACACATACATATTGGCATATCCCCATATGGTTTGAAGTGTCATAAACATATGTACACCTTTGGCGTGTGCCCGTTCGATAGCCGGATAAAGATCTTTGTTCACATGGCCTAAGCCGGTGCCAACAAAGATTATTCCGCGATAACCGGCCTCAACCAAAGCGTCTAAAATGTCGGCCTTAATGCCGGGATAATAATAAAGCATCGTAACCTCGTCGCTAAAGTATGGCAGAAGGCTCAGGCTCTTGTCGTTGCGGCGCTTGTTGTATGTTTTATGAATTGGCGTAACCTTGTTGCGGTTAACCATCGCAATTGGGGTGTCGCCAATAGTGCGAAATGTGCTTCGATAGCTGGAATGCATTTTTCTAACTCGCGTTCCTTTGTGAAGCAAGCCATATTCGTCGGAAGTTGGCCCAAACATGCAAACCATCACTTCGGCAATGTCCGAAGTTCCGGCAGTTTTCATGGCATACATCAGGTTGAGGGCGGCATCGGAGCTGGGGCGGTCGCTCGAGCGTTGCGACCCAACTAAAACCACCGGAACCGGAAGGTTTTGGCACATAAACGTGAGCGCCGAAGCGGTATGTTGAATTGTATCTGTGCCATGGCCGATCACAATGCCGTCGATACCCGATTCTATTTCGCGTCCAATAGCCTGTGCCAGAGCGATGTATTGCTTTGGCCCCATGTTTTCGCTGAAAATTGCAAAAATTTTCTCGGTTTCGAGATTACAGATTTCGGCAAGCTCGGGCACGGTTCCATAAAGCTCGCCGGGCGAAAATGCCGGAATTACTGCTCCGGTGCGATAATCGAGCCTCGAGGCTATGGTGCCTCCCGTCCCAAAAAGCTTTACACGAGGTAGTCCGGGGGTAACAGGAAAATCTTTTTCGTGAATTTTATACTTCGCTTTCCGGTAGCCGGTTTCTTTCATCGAAACAAGGGTAGAAATATTGATTCCGACATTATATCCGGTACTCATTTTCAGTACAATATGTCGGTCGTCATCGTTTTCGGCACGCGGAAGCACCGTTCCGCTGAATAAACCGCGGCTGGTTTCAACTTCAACCTGGCTCCAAACCCGCACTCCAAACTTTTTTAAGACTTCGAGCGAAGCTCCTTTATATCCCTGAAAAAAATCTTCGATCATGGTATGTGCTTTTTAATTTGATCTGCCAATTCCGTTAAATCCATATTGCCCAAAGCAATTTTTCTCATCTGACCCATCATCCAGTTAAAACGGTCTGTTTTTTCGGAATGGCCTCTTTTCTCAATAAATTTTTGATTTAACAGCGGAATTTTGGCTGTGATTTCGTTTGCATACAGGCGTTTAAACTGAATGGTGTTGAGCGCCGATTCGAATTCCAAACGCGGATGTTCCATCAAAACAGGAAGTAGATGCCAAGCTAAACCGGTGTTGAGCTTCTCGCTTTTCAGAAACGAGAGCAATTGATAGATCATTTGAGGTTTGAAACGGCTCTTCGGATACTGGCCAAGCAGGTATTTGTAGCGATGGCCAAGCAAAACGCCCGTTTTTACCGGGTCGCAGCCAAGTGTTGTAACCATTTGATGGAGCAGCGGGTACAGATTTTTCGAGAAAAGAAAAACATAGGTATCAGCCGGAATATTCCATTGCCGCAACTGATGATAGCGCTTGAGGATATCGCCGGGAAGTTTTTCCTGTAATGAGCTGATGGTCTTGTTGCTAAGCGGTATTGGGGCCGAATCGGTGTCGGGGTACATGCGGTTGGCGCCGGGTAAAACACGTTCGAAAACGGTTGTACGGTCGGGCAATGCCTTGCGGGTTTCCGGCGGAATGCCTTCGAAAGCCATTTTGCAGCGTTCTTCGATAACTTCCAATGCGGTAGGGATGTCATCTTCAGGCCCCCACAATAATACTAAGCCGTCGTCGGGGCCGGCCGAAAGCGTTTTGCCAAGTTTTTTCCACTCTTGAGGGCTCAGGCCGATGTTTAAAGCTTCGCTGTGAAGCATATTGGGTTTTTCGATGCAGGCAATCACTTTGAGCCTGTCAGAAAGTTCGTCGGCAAAGCATTTTCCGGGCTGTGTAAAATGCGATAATGCGCCTTTAAAACCAGGCAAACGAATCAGCATAAGCGGCTGCCCCAGCGCTAATGCCTGTGCTATGGGCGGGTAGGCGAGTTGGTCGCTACCCGGAACAATACGGATTGAAACTGCGTTCCAATGGGCCGTGTCTTTTATTCTTGCATGCAGCTTTTCGCGAAGAATAAGCAACGACCATTGTCTGAATGCCTCATTGTGAGTGAGTTGTGGGATGTGGCGGGTGTGGGCTACTCCTTTTATTTCAACCCTGTTTCCGCCCCTACAGCTCACGTTTACATCTTGCCGCGCCCGTCCCGGTCCGGTACGCACTTTGCCTGTGCTGCGGTTCATAAAGCGGATATAATCACAAACGGTTTTTACCTCTTCGGGAGTTTCGCAATCGGGATAGGTTACTGTTTCGATGAGCGGCGTGCCCATGCGGTCGGTCTTAAAGATGCGGATGTGCCCAATATCCGATATTTCGCGGCACGAATCTTCCTCAATACAAAGTTGTTGCAGTCTTATTGTTTTGTTTTCCAGCTCTATATGACCTCCCACGCCAATCACGGCGGTGCGTTGAAATCCGGCCGGAATACTGCCATCGAGGTATTGTTTGCGCGAAATATGCACCTCTCCAACGATGTTTGATTTGCAAAGCAGTGCAATTTCGAGGGCGTTTTCCAAGGCTTCGCGGTTGATGGGGAAAGGGGCGCTGTCGTCCACCTCATAGGTGCAGGCCGATTCGTTTTTGATGCGGTAAATGATTCGTTTGCGTGTTTTAAATTCCATTAAGGCTGTGCCGTCATATTCGCCAAGCTCGCTCAGCGTAGGCCGCATATGCCTGACCAACTCGGCATCATAATCCGAATCTTTGTTGTAAATACCTGCCGGACAATGGCAAAAAAGTTTTTCGCGGGTAAGCAACTGCTGATGCACTTCGAGGCCCGACATAAACCCGATGTGCTTGTAGGTTTCGGGCGTAGCCTCTTTTAAGCTTACGTAGCCGGCCTTGCGTTTTGTGGCTTCGTAATTGGCTAAGGGGTTGAAATAGCTCTCCATGACGACAGTTTCGTTCTCAAAAAACAAGATTCTTTTCTTTAGATTGGGCTAAAATGCCATCGAAAAAAAGATGTAACTTATTGATGTAAAATAATTTGTAAAAGATTTCGAAAAAATCTACAACTTATCGTTACTTCGTGGTAAAAATACGGATTTACCCGGCCTGACAAACCCGATAATGATTCTAAATAAGCCATAGGGTTTTGGCCGATTTTCGTCTTAGCGCTTAAGAAAGCCAATAATCCTATTTTTGCATTATGAAAACTCAGTTTATGCGCTTCATTCAAATTGGCTTGCTCATTCTTAGCTTTGCATTTGCAACAACGCTTGTTGCCCAGCAAAGAACGGTTATCCACATCGAGAGGGCGCTCAGGCAGGAATACGATAAACGGCTTGGCGAAGACATCGAGCGGCTTATCGGACGTGTTGTTTTGAGGCAAGACTCTACCTGGTTTTATTGCGACAGCGCATATATGAACGAAAGGGAACGAAATTTCGAAGCTTTTGGCCATGTGCACATTAAGGTAAGCGACACCCTCCATATTTATGGCGACAGGTTGAAATATCAGGGTGAAAGCCGCGAAGCCGAGCTCTTTGATCATGTAAAATTAGTGGATGACACAACGGTGCTCGAAACCGAATACCTCATTTATTATCGCCTGCGGCAATTGGCCATGTATCCCGATAGCGGAACCATTACCAGCGGCCAAAATACGCTGAAAAGTAAAAAAGGCTTCTATCACTCCCAGCGCAAAGAGTTTTATTTTAGCAAAAACGTTGAACTGCAAAACCCGGATTATACCATCAAAACCGACACAATGATGTACAATACGCGTAGCGAGATAGCCTGGTTTTACAGCCCCACCTATATATATACGGATGAAAGCACGATTTATTCGGAATGGGGATGGTATAATACCCGTACCGACCAGTCGCAATTGGAAAAAAACAACCGTATTAGCGGCGAAGGGCAGATTGTTGAAGCCGAATGGATTCGCTACAACCGCGAAATCGGCTACGGCGAGGCTTTACGCAATGTGGTAATCAGCGATACGACCAACAAATTAATGATAAAAGGCGAAATTGGGCGCATTTGGGAAGACGAAGGCCGATCCTATGTTACCCAACGCGCCTTGGGGATCAGCTACGATACAAACGACAGCCTGTTTCTGCATTCCGATACCCTTTTCCTGTTTTTTGACAATGACCGCAAAGCCCGCGAAATGAAAGCCTATTATGGAACGCGTTTTTACCGGAGCGACATTCAGGGCGTGTGCGATTCTTTGGTTTATCTTATGGCAGATTCAACAATGCGTATGTACAACAACCCCATACTTTGGTCGGGCGGAAACCAACTCACGGCCGATTCGATTTATATTGTTATTTTAAATCAACAGCTCGATTCGTTGATCATGTACAATAGCGCCTTCATTGTGTCCAACGATACTTTAGAGAATTATAATCAGGTTAAAGGAAAAAACATGACGGGTTATTTTGTGGACAACGAGCTTGTGAAAATATTTGTGGACGGCAATGCGCAAACGGTTTACTGGGTTAGGGAAGACGATGGAACCCTTATTGGCATCAACCTTTCGCAGGCGAGCACCATGGCCATCAAACTCGAAGAGAATAATGTAAAAGGGATAGCCTATTTCAGTAGCCCGCAAGAGGTTATGTATCCCGAAACGGATTTGCCAAAAGAACAAGCCCTGCTGAAAGGTTTTAAATGGCTGAATCGCCTGCGTCCGCTCGACAGGGATGATGTGTTCAGCAAACCAAAGCAGCCCGATGAAGCCGAAGCAAAAGACGATAAGGAAAAAACGTCTAAAACAGACTAATCTTGACGTAACGTTTCGGGTTGAGCCGCACGTCTTCAAGGAGCTTATTCAGTTGTTCGGCCGAGCGTTCGAGCTCGTAATATAAGGTGTCGTTGGTGATTAGCTTGCCAGCCGAACCTTGACCGTTTTTAATTGATTCGAGCAAAAAATTCAGCTCGTTCAGCGAGCCGTTGATTTTGTTTACAGTTCCCGCCAAATCAGCATTTGCAAGGGTATCGGTAAGCCGCGCCGCATTGGTGAGGATTGCAGTTATTTGTCCGTTGTTAGCCTCGAGGTTGCGCGTGATGAGCTCGATGTTGTAGAGAATAGATGCCAAACGCGACTGCTCTTTGGTTACAATGCTGTCAACAGTGGCAGTGGTATGTTCGAGGTTTTTGATGGTTTGGGCTATGCTTTGAATGCCTTCGATGATGTTGGTCTGAGCGTTCTTGTCGAGCAAGCCCTGCATGATGATTACCAACGAGTCAATGGAAGAAATCAGTCCTTCGGCTTTGTTTTTCAAGGGCAAAACCTGGGCATTTACTTCATCCATCAGGCTGGCCTCAATTTCGGGCAAAAGTGTATCGTTTGGCCGTGCATGTTCGGGCGAATTGCCAAGTTTTATTTCGATGGCTTTCGAGCCCATGAGGTCGGAGCTTACGATACGGGCGATGCTGTTTTTTGGTATTGGCAGGTCGGTAGTTACCGAAAGCGCAACGACAAGGCGGCCGCTTTTGTCGGGATGAAAAAAGATGTCGCTCACCAAACCAATGCGTAAGCCATTCAAAATGATCGGATTGCTTTTTACCAGGCCGTTAACGTTAGGATATTCCGCAAAATAGGTGTCTTCACGGTTAAAAATATCTTTCCCTTTGAGAAAGTTATATCCCCATACAAAAAGAAAAAGCGCGGCTAAAAACAGAAAAGCAATGAGGTAAACCTTTTTATTTTTCATTTTTTACTTTCTTAAAAGAGCATTTTATAGAAAATGGTTGCTTGATTATCAGGGATGTAAATTGCTTTCATCACTTATTGAAATTTACTGCAACAAGGCTACAAAGATAATGCTTTGAGCAATAATAGTTGAATAATGTGGATTAAAGCTTTATTGTAAACGCATTTTTTGCGTAATTTCCGTTACCCTCAAACCGTTTTCAAAGGCTACAACAAAGGCGCCGGCATAGCCCATGTTTCGCATTTTTGCCTGATGTTTTGTAGCTTCGGCAAAAGATTTAAAACTACCTGAGGTGTATTTATAATTGCCTTCGTGATAATAAGAACCCACCTCTTTTATCCCGCTGAAACGCCTGTCGCTTAATGGAAAATCTCTTGGAGATGTGTCAAACTGAACTTTAAAAACCACTGTGCCGGCCTGATCGCTTGATGTTTGCGCGCTTTTGTCTTGTGCAGGTTTAGCCGTTTGCTGTTGCGAACTTGGAGGTTGATTTTTTTTGTCATCTTCTTTTTTAGGCTCTTGTACCGGCGGTTTTGTTGCGCTATCGTTCTTTTTTGCGTCGGCTAAAGTCTCATCTTGTTTTTTGGTTTCCTGTTTTGCTTTGGCATCTTTGGCTTTAGCTTCCGCTTTTTCTTTTTCGGCTTTTACAACGTCGGGCACCAGCACTTCTTTCCATTCTTCTGGAATTTCGGGCGCCATGGCATTGCCTCGGTCGTAGCGCGTTTTATAGTCCCTGAAAGCTCTGAAGATAGCCGATGCCATATAGGTTTTGCCTTCATCCGACATCAGAAATTTTTCCTCTGTGGGATGGGTTATAAAACCGAGTTCAACCAAAATACTCGGCATTGCTGTTTTGTATAAAACTAAAAAACCGGCTTGCTGCACACTGCGGTCTTTGCGGCCTACGCGCTGGGTAAACTGCTCTTGCACCATTTGCGCCACCTTTAGGCTTTGCTGCTTGTTTTCCGATTGAAACAAAGAGAGGGTAATGTAAGCGGCAGCGCTGTTGGGGTCGAAATCGCCATATTCTTCCGAAGCGTTTTCTTCAAAAAGGATGGCTGCATTTTCGAGCTTGGCTACCTCAAGGTTGGCTTCTGTTTTGTGTTCGCCCATCACAAAGGTTTCGGCGCCAAAAACCTTTTTGTCGGTAGAGGCATTGCAATGAATCGAGATAAAAAGGTCGGCCTCGTTTTCGTTGGCAATGGCAGCCCTGCGGTGCAGCTCAATAAATTCATCTTTGGTGCGGGTAAAAACAACCCTCACATCGGGTAGGTTTTGCTTGATATATTTTCCGGTGAGCAAGGCTACATCGAGCACGATGTTTTTTTCCTTGCTTTG
>CAYYDS010000019.1:0-22497 GCA_964470665.1 uncultured Lentimicrobiaceae bacterium | reverse complement strand
CAAAGGTAGTACCTTTTTGGTCTGCCGGATAATCTTAACTTCGCAACTTGAAATTTAGAATCGCACCGGATTATAAGTATTACAATTTCAGATTGTTATATGCAGGATACTTTCAGACATAAGGGTTTACGGAAACAGCTCGTAGATGCAATCAAAAAAAAAGGCATTGACGATCAGAGGGTGCTCATGGCTATTGAAGCTGTGCCCCGTCATTATTTTATGGATTCCTCCTTTCTCGAATTTGCCTATCAGGATAAGCCTTTTCCTATAGGCTCGGGCCAAACCATTTCGCAGCCTTATACCGTAGCTTATCAAACCATGCTTTTGCGGGTGCAAACCGGCATGAAAGTGTTGGAAATTGGCACGGGATCAGGTTATCAGGCTTGTGTGCTGGCCGAAATGGGAGCTAAAGTATTTAGCATCGAACGCCAGCGAAAACTCTTTCAAAAAACGAAAGATTTTATGGGATCCATGCCCTGGCAAATTCAATTGTTTTTAAGCGACGGCTTTGCCGGCCTTCCCAAATTTGCCCCATTCGATCGGGTGCTCATTACCGCGGCTGCCCCCGAAATACCCGTGGCATTGGTTGATCAGCTCAAAACGGGCGGAATCATGGTTGTTCCGCATGGCAGTGGCGAAACGCAAGAAATGTTGCGCATTACAAAGCAGGCTGATGGCAGCCTCATACAGGAAATATTTGGCGATTTTCGTTTTGTACCCATGCTAGGAAATTTGGCCGACGATTAGGTTGTGGGTTGTTTCATTTCGCTTGAAAAAAGCAGCACTATAAAAATAGCTGCCGGGCAATAACACTGCGGTTTTGGCTAACCGGACGGAAAGTTGCGGTAAAAACCGGAAAATCTGGAATATATTTTTTGCTTTCAGCTTTTTGAATAATGCCGCAAAACACCGCTAAAAAGTTGAATATGCACACGTTTCCTCTTATCTAAACTCATTCTAAATAAGCGCGTTATCCGCATAATAGCGATGGGGCGTGCCAAAAAAAACTACATTTGGCATTTAAAAATCATGTTTTTTTGCTTTAACCAAAACTCGTTTATTAATCATTAACCTTATGAAAGAGAAACAATTACTTTTTGCGGGCAGCATGAAATCAGCTTCCGTTATTTTGCTGATTGTCATGTTGTTTGCAGTAAAGGGCATTTATGCGCAAAGCATTGACCTTGGTCGCGGAGTGGCACAGGCAAGGGTTGTTGAAGACAATCTCAATGCCATGAAACTGAACTTTACGTTTTCAACGATCAATTCGATGAACATTCAGGCCGAACGCGGTCTTTTTAGCGAGATTTACATTCCGGGGGCCTATTCTGTTGGCGACTTGGGCACTCCCGCTCTTCCGGCAGCCAAACATCTGATCGAGATTCCTTTTGGTGCCGATGTTTCGGTAAAAGTTGTCAGCAGCAACACAACCGAATACAAACTGAGCGATTATGGCATTGATAACCTGATCATGCCGGTGCAGCCTTCGATTAGAAAAGACCAAAGCCTCGATGACGTTGCTTTTGAATACGACAGCAAGATGTATCAAAAAGACGGCTTCATTTCGCATCGCGTGGCCGAGGTTGAGGTGTTGGGCGTATTGCGCAGCTATCGCATAGCCAGGCTCACAATAGCCCCGGTGGAGTATAATCCGGTTCAAGGAATCATTAGGGTACACAACGATATTGAGGTTGAAATTAGCTTTACCAATAGCGACATTGCGCTTACAGATTATATCAAAGCATCCACCAGGTCACCTTATTTTGAGCCGATCAAAGCTAAGCTGCTCAACGGTTCGAGCCGCGATTATCCTGCACATCCCGACCTGACGAAATACCCGGTGAAATACTTGATTGTAGCCAATAGGATGTTTGAAAATGATTTGCAGTCTTTTATTGAGTGGAAAACAAAAAAAGGTTTCAAGGTAGTTGTGGCTTATACCGATGTTATTGGCACCACCTACAACCAGATTCAAACCTATGTTCATGCCCAATACAATGCCGGAACCCCCACTGATCCGGCGCCAAGCTTTGTGCTTTTTGTTGGCGATACGCCGCAATTGCCCTCTTCGATGGGTTCGTCGTCGCAAAAAATGACCGACTTGTATTATTGCAGTGTTGATGGCGACTATTTTCCGGAGATGTATTACGGACGTTTTTCGGCTACCAACAGCGCTCAGCTGAACGCCCAGATTGATAAGGTGTTGTATTATGAAAAATACCAGTTTGCCGATCCAACCTACCTGAATAGCGTAACGCTGATTGCCGGCGCCGACAGCTATTGGAATCCTGCTGTTGGGCAGGCAGCTATTCAATACGGAACACAGAACTATTTCAATGCAGCGCATGGGTTTAACAATGTGTATGCCTTTCTCAACAGCTATTCAGGGTGCTACGACCCCACGCGTATTGCGGTTGGTTTTATTAATTATACGGCACACTGTAGCGAAACAAGCTGGGGCGATCCTTCGCTTTCGCCTTCGGCGGTAAATAATTTTACAAACCAGAATAAATATCCTTTGGCAATGGGCAACTGTTGTTTGGCTGCCGATTTTGGTTATGGCGAATGTATTGGCGAAACCTGGATGCGCGCTGCTAACAAGGGAGCCGTAACCTATATAGGTTCATCGCCAAGCTCGTATTGGTTCGAAGATTTTTATTGGGCGGTTGGCGCTTTTCCTATTCAGGGAAATAACAATGGATACGTTCCTTCATACAACGAAACCACTTGGGGCGCCTACGACAGCCAGTTTGTAACGGATTATGTTACCACCAGCGGTTTGGTTTTTGTGGGTAATCTTGCCGTTACCGAAGTTCACCTTCAAAATTATCCCAGCCATTCGAGCCCGCTTTATTATTGGCAGGCCTATAACGTTTTGGGCGACCCGTCGTTGGTCACCTATATGAGCGAAGGCGAAGACAATGTGGTGTCGCATATGCCCATCGTTCCTATCGGCTTAAATACGTATGAAGTAAACGCTCTTCCCGGATCATATGTAGGTATCTCGAAAAATGGGGTGCTTCATGGATCGGCTTTGGTTGGCCCAACCGGCGTTGCTGAAGTGAGCATAGAGCCTGTTCTTTCAGCCGGCAATGTGGATATTGTGGTTACAAAACCTCAATATAAGCCTTATATGGCTCAGGTTCCGGCAGCTGCCCTCACCGGCCCATATGTTGTGCTCGACTCCTATACCATTAACGATGCATCGGGAAACAATAACGGCTTGGCCGATTATGGCGAAACTTTGCAGCTGAATATGACCATTAAAAACGTTGGAGCCGATCCTTCGGCTGCCGTTACCGTTACCGTATCGGGCAGCAGCCCCTATGTAAGTCTTACCAGCGCGGCATCTAAAGTGTTCCCCGCTGTTGCACCCAATGCCACGGCCACCGTAAATAATGCTTTTACTTTTCAGGTTGCCAATTTTGTGCCCGATCAGCATTTGGCCAGCTTCACGCTTAGCTTGACCGATGGCTCTGATACCTGGCAGTCAACCTTGCGAATTACCCTTCAGGCGCCTGTATTGCAGATTGCCCCCGAAGTAATGGTGATTGACAATATTACCGGCAATGGCGATGGTATTTTAGATCCGGGCGAAACGGCCAATATTAAAGTTACGCTTAAAAACGATGGCCACAGCAGCATTAGCGCTATTGTTGCCGGAATGGTTTCGTCCGATCCGATGCTTGTGATCAATACCGCAACGCTAAATCATGCCAGCCTCAACGGAGGGCAATCGGTTGATCTTCTGTTTAATGTAACGGCAAGCGCTTCGTCGCCTATCGGCTATCCGGTTAATCTTTCGCTCACCGCTAATGGCGGCCCTTCGGCCGTTTATACGGCTCAACAAACAGCAACTGTTGTGATAGGCCTCATTCCGGATTATATTATGGCAAACGGCTCGGCAACAACTTGTGTTGGAACTTTTTACGATTCGGGAGGCTCTGGTGGAAACTACGGCAACAACGAAGATCTCACCTTTACCTTCAACCCGCAGATGCCCAACGCCATGGTACGTGCCAGCTTTACAGCTTTTGACATTGAAAACGGCTATGATAAACTTTATATTTACAACGGAGCAAACATCTCTTCGCCTCCGGTAAATGGTAGCCCGTTTACCGGAACAACAAGCCCGGGTGTGATTACAGCCATGAATGCCAGCGGGGCGCTCACTTTCAGGTTTACTTCAGACGTATCGGTAAACAAAACCGGTTGGACGGCCAATATCAGCTGTTTCATACCTAACACAGCTCCGGGCTGCGCTACCAACCCTGTTCCGGCCAACAATGCCACAAACATCTCTTTGTCGGGATTGCTTAGCTGGGCCGCCGCCGATGCCACTTCTTTCGATGTGTATTTTGGCCTTGTGCCCAATCCTCCTTTTGTGGAAACCGTTGAGGTAAACCAGTATGCTCCGACACTACTGCCCAATACGACGTATTACTGGAAGGTAGTTCCGAAAAACTCGATAGGCTCGGCAGTAGGTTGCCCGGTGTGGTCGTTCACAACAGGCGGGCCTGAATACCTGATGTCGAACACAACGGTGAGCGTTAGCAACGGAATGTTTTATGACTCGGGCGGGCCAAACGCCAGCTATCAAAACAGTGAAAACCTTACGATGACCTTTATGCCGATTATGGCCGGAGCTCCGATGAAGTTTGTTTTTAGCGCTTTTGATGTTGAAAGCAGCTACGATAAACTTTATGCTTACAATGGCCCCGATGCGAATTCGCCGGCCTTCCCCGGCAGCCCTTTTTCCGGCACTACGAGCCCGGGTACCCTGCTTTCGACACATGCCACCGGCGCAATAACCTTTAGATTTACATCCGATATTTCGGTAAACAAAGCGGGTTGGGTTGCCAGCTTCCAAACCATGGGGTCTCTTGCTGTTTCGCCAAACGCAAGCCCTGCGCAAATTTGCCAAAACAGCGCTTCGGGGCTCAATGCAAATGCCTCGGGCGGAACGGGCAATTATACCTATTCGTGGCAGCCCACAACAGGCCTAAGCAACCCGGCCATTGCAAACCCCGTTGCACAGCCTGATGTTACAACCACTTATACCGTAACGGTGAGCGATGGCCAAAACCAGGCAAGCGGAAGTGTTACCCTCACCGTTTTGCCCGCAAGCCCGGTTGATCTTGGTCCCGATCAAACCATTTGTCTCTGGCAGAGCATCACCCTCGATGCTGCCATGCCCGATGCAGCATCCTATTTGTGGTTGCCTTCCGGTTTGACAAGCTCCGCCGTAAGCTTCACAGGCGAAGAGCTTGGTGTGGGTACCCATTCTATTACGGTTAACTTAACCTATAACAATGGCTGCATTGTATCCGATGAGATAGTAATCACCGTGGATCCCTGTACCGGAATAGGAGAAAACGAACGGGAAATGAGGTTGGATATCCATCCAAATCCCGCAACAAACCATCTCAATATCCAACTTAGCGGAAAATCAGCCAATGTATCTTATGCGCTGCTCAATTATCAGGGACAAGTTGTGTTTAACAGCGGAAACCTTAGTGTTGACGGCAGATACAACAACCATATTGATCTGAGTACATTCGCAAAAGGCATTTATTATCTCAGATTAAATAGCGGAAATACTGCTTGTGTTAGAAAAGTAGTAGTACAATAATCAGAATATAAACAAGTTGGAACTGCCCCATTTGTAATAAATTCTTTACTTTTGGGGCAGTTTTTTAATCAAAAATCCATGAAACAATTTACGCTTACCCTGGCAGTGGTTTTACTGTCGTTGTTTTCATTTTCCGACAACTGGACGCCGATTAAAACTGATACGCCGTCGCAGTTGAGTTACAAAGTAATTAGCTCAGATGAAACAAGTATTGTGGTCAGCTTTTCTACAAGCGGCTTCAACAGCACAAACGTAATTACTCCAAAAGGAAAAGCCGCTATCATCAGTGTGCCAAAAATGGTATCGCTAAGTGAGAAGGGAGCGCCCGACCTGCCAAAATATGCGGTATCGGCCATCATTGGCGATAACGATCTGATGGATGTAAGGGTATTATCGTCAGAATATACCGATTTTCCCAATGTGGATGTGGCGCCTTCCAAAGGCGATTTTTCGCGTCAGATTGACCCTGCTACTGTGCCCTATACCTATGGGCCTGTATATCAGCAGGATGCTTTTTATCCTTCAACAACTGTTGACCTTCAGGAACCCTATATTTTACGCAATTTCAGGGGCCAGGCTCTTACCGTAATGCCTTTTTCCTACAACCCGGTAAACCGTACATTGCGCGTGTTTCATGAACTGAAAGTTGAAATTTACAAAAACGGAACCGGCGGTGCCAACACCTTAAGCCGCTCTGCCACAAACAGCAAAGAAGATTTTGAGTTTGAACATCTCTACCAAAACCACTTCATCAACTATGCCAATGTTCACGGACGTTATCCCGTATTGCAGGAGCAAGGCCCGATGCTTGTGATTGCTGCCGAACAGTTTATGAATGATATGCAACCCTTTATTGAATGGAAAAAAACCATCGGACGCCCCATCGAAATGGTTAATGTATCAACCATAGGCACAACGCCCACAGCAATTAAAGATTATGTACAAAATTATTACAACACGAAAGGCCTAACTCATCTGTTGATTGTTGGCGATCACCAGCACGTGCCAAGCTATAACAACACTGCTTCGGGCGGTTATTCCGACAATTATTATGGTTATCTGGCCGGAAACGATTCTTACAACGAAGTTTTTGTGGGTCGTTTTTCGGTCGAAACGGCAGCACACGTTCAAACGATGGTTCAGCGCGTTATCACTTACGAACGCGATTTGGATCAGACTGCCACTTGGTTGGGTATAGGCACCGGCATAGCCCGTAACGAGGGCGCCGGCGGCGGCCACAATGGCGGCGAAGCCGACTATGTGCATATGGATTACATACGCGACAGCCTCCTGCACTACACCTATAGCACCGTGCACCGCGAATACGACGGCAGTGTACCCGGATTGCCCAACACCAACGCCACTCAAATTTCGGCACGCATCAACGAAGGAACCAGCATCATAAACTATTGCAACCACGGCTCGCAAAACAGCTGGAGTGTGGGCGGATACTCCTCATCGCATGTGGATAACCTTAGCAATACCGATCGCTGGCCTATTATTTGGGCCGTAGCCTGCGACAATGGCAAATTTACTAACGGCACCTGCTTTGCCGAATCATGGACCAGAGCCTCGAAAAACGGGCAGCCTACAGGTGCCATCGGGACGATGATGAGCTGGATTTCGCAACCCTGGACCCCGCCAATGACCGGCCAGGATGAGATGGTAACCATTCTTGTTGAAGGCTTCCAAAATAACATCAAACGCACTTTCGGCGGCACTTCCATCAACGGAAGCATGAAAATGATTGACCTGCATGGATCTTCGGGAAAAAGCACCCACGACACATGGATTCTTTTTGGCGACCCATCGCTCACTCTACGAACAAAAGCACCCGATCCGGTTATCGTTTCGCATTTGCCTACCATTTTCCTCGGCATGACTGAATTTACTGTAAACGCCAATGCCGAAGGAGCTACCGTAGCCCTTTCCGTAAACGGCGAAAGCATCGGTACAGCTGCAATTTCCAACGGAAGCGCTACCATTACCTTCCCGGCCCTCAACGATGTTGGAACCTTAAAAATTGCCGTTTTCGGCTTCAATAAAGTTACCTATATTGGTGAAATAGAGATAGTCCCCGCTTCGGGGCCCTTCATAGCCTATGTTTCAAATACCGTAAACGGATCGGCAGGAGGTCAGGTTTATTATGGAACTACTGCAAATCTTGGCGTGCAACTGCGCAACCTTGGCGTTGAAAACGCATCCAATGTGCTGGCTACCCTTAGCACAGAGTCAGAATATGTGACGATAACAGATAATACAGAATCCTTTGGCACGATTGCTCCAGACCAGGTGGTAACGATGGAAAACGCTTTTACCATTAGCGTTGCAAATAATGTTCCGAACAATACCTCCGTTCCTTTCACACTTACCATAACGGCCAACGAAGGCAACTGGTCGAGCAATTTCAACCTTATGGCACTTGCGCCTTCCTTTAGTATTGGCAATTTTGTTGTAAACGATGTGTCGGGAAACAACAACGGCAGGCTCGATCCGGGCGAAACCGTTGATTTGAAAGTGAGCATCACCAACGAAGGGCTGGCACAGGCCACTAATGCTTTGGCCAACATTAACTTCTTTTCGCCCTATATTACCGTAAACACCGCGAGCTATCAGGCAGCTACTGTAGATGCCGGACAGGCTATCGAGGCTTTGTTCAACATTAGCGTAAGCGGCAGCACCCCAATCGGACAAGCTGTTCCGTTTACCGTAAATGTGGCAGCCGGAGCCTATGAAGCTCAAAAATCATTCACAGCCAAAGTAGGTTTGATACTCGAAGATTTTGAAACCGGCGACTTTAATGCATTTAACTGGACTACTGGCGGCAACCTCCCCTGGACCATCACTATGGCCGGCGCATATGAAGGCAGCTTTGCAGCAAAATCGGGCGCTATCACAAATAGCCAAAGCACACAACTTATACTGCAATACGAAGTGAGCGCGGCCGATTCCATTTCATTCTTCCGTAAAGTATCCTCCGAATCGGGCTACGACAAGATGCAGTTTTTCATTGATGCAGCTAAAGTTGGCGAATGGTCGGGCGATGTTCCCTGGAGCCGGGTGGCCTATGCCGTTACAGCTGGAAGCCGCACCTTTAAATGGGTGTATATGAAAGACGTTAGCGTTGCCAGCGGAAGCGACTGCGCCTGGATAGACTATGTTACATTCCCCCCAATGCTTATAACTAGCGGATGGGCAGGAAATAACGCTGAAATCTGTGCCGGCTCAACCTATCAACCCGATGCAACAGCTGCGCAATACAACAGCCTAAACTGGACAACCACAGGCGATGGTACCTTTAGCAACGCAGGCATCCTAAACCCTGTTTATACCCCTGGAAATCAGGATATTGCCGGTGGTAGTGTGCAACTTAAACTCACTGTTGTTGGAAACAGCAGCACGGTTGAAAGCTCGATGACGCTTACCATTCACGGAAACCCGGAAGTATTTGTTGGTCAAGATTTGCAAATTTGTAACGGCAGCGCCATCGAGCTAAGCTCGGCCACCGCTATCGAATACAGCAGCCTAAACTGGACGAGCTCGGGCGATGGCAGCTTTAACGATGCCACATTGCTTCACCCCATCTATACACCCGGACAGGCCGACCTCGCAAGCGGATCGGCAATGCTAACCCTTACTGCCGGCGGCATTGGCGGTTGCCAGCCTTCGGCACATACAGCCGGGCTTACCATCAACCCCCTGCCAACTGTAACAATTTCGGGCGATCAGACCGTTTGCGAAGGTCAGCCCGCAACCGTTGTATTTACACTTACCGGAAGCGCACCTTGGAAGGTGAGCCTGGTTGGTGAGACAGATGAAATGACTATCCCCGAATCGCCCTGGTCGGTTCAAACTACTCCGTATTCGTCAACAATAATTGCCCTGAGCGGAGTTAGCGATGCTAACAACTGTGCAAACACAGCTTCCGGACAGGTAGAAATCACATTGAACGCCGTTCCCGAAGTTCCGGCTCAGCCCGTTGCTCCCGAAAGCGTTGACCACGCTTATGATTCACAAAGCAATGTGAGTGTTGCTGCATTGGCCAACACCACATCCTATCAGTGGGCAATCGAACCGGCCGAAGCCGGAACCATAGCCGGAAATGGCATTGAAGCCGTAGTAAGCTGGACCATTGATTATTTGGGCATAGCCCATATTAAAGTTGCCGGCCTGAACGAATGCGGACAGGGAGCATGGTCGCCCGCTTCGGAGGTAACCGTTCATAGCACGATTGGCCTGAGCGAAAGCCGGCTGTCGTCGCTCAAGGTATATCCTAACCCTTCGGTAGGCAGGTTTACGCTTGTGCTGCCAATGCCTGTCATCAAAGGAGCTGTTAAAGTTACAAATACACTGGGCGAACTGGTTTACAGCGAAAGCCTGCACAACCTCAACGCCGGAACGAAAGAGCTAAACCTCAGCGCTTTGCCCAACGGGGTATATGTGATAAGCCTTACATCGGACGAAAAAATTTCGATGCAACGTGTCGCAATTCAAAAATAAACGAAATGGTTAAACCATCCTATAACAAAAAGGCAGGCCCGGAGGGTTCTGCCTTTTTTTATATTTGAAATTGCGCTAATGACATTGATTTTAGTGTAAAAAACGGATGGCGGAATGGCTTTGGGCCGGGAAAATTTTTTGCAAAAAAATTTGGCTCGAAAGCCAATATTGACCTATCTTTAAACGCTGATTTATGTAAACAAAACCAGATTATGAAAAGAAGCATTTTATCTTTTTTACTGTTTTTTTTCCTCCTTTCAAAACTTGGGGCTCAAAGCCTAAGCATTAGCGGGCAGGTGAGCGATGCTGCCGATGGGCTCCTTATGCCCGGCGTGAGCGTTTTGCTCAAAGGAACTACCAATGGAACGATAACCGACCTCGACGGAAAATTTAGCCTTTCAGGGGTTCGCAAAGGACAAACTTTATCCATACGTTTTATGGGTTACGAAAGTCAGGAAATCGCTATTGGCGAATCAACATTTTACCGGATCGCCTTAAACGAAAGCACCAAAGTTCTTGAAGAAGTGGTTGTTACGGCTTTGGGGATTACGCGCCAGAAACGCGAAATCGGTTATTCTACCGAACGTATAGAGGCTACAGTGGTAACCGACTCGAAAGCGTCCAACGTGCTTAATGCCATTTCGGGCCGCGCAGCAGGAGTGCAAATTTCGCAGCCTGATGGAGTAGAAGGAGGCTCAACACGTATTGTAATCAGGGGCAACAACAATATTGGTTCGGACAACCAGCCGCTTATTGTTGTTGATAATATTCCCATTGAAAATACTCCCGGATTAACGAATATTGGTCGCGGGGTTGACTGGGGGAGTGCAATCAACGACTTGAATGCCTACGACATCGAAAGCATGACCCTGATGAAAGGAGGGCCGGCTTCGGCGCTTTATGGCTCCCGTGGCGCCAATGGCGTGCTTTTTATCACTACCAAAAGGGGGGCAAAGCAAAAAGGTATTGGCGTAGTTTATAATACCGACGTCAAAGTGAGTATGCCTTATCTCTATCGCGATGTGCAGAATATTTATGGCCATGGCGGCCCGATTTCCTTTACCCCGCCCACCTTTCCCAGGTCGGGCGATACACTGCTTTACCCGGGTATTTATGGAAACGAAAACCTTATCCTCAACCCTCAGGGCGCAACTTCGAGCACCTCGGCCGAATTTGGTTACTACGGATCGGCTGTGTCGTGGGGCCCGCGCATGGATGGCCAGCTCATCAAATGGTGGGATGGTCAGATGCGCAATTGGGAACCGCAACCCGACAACCTGAGGATGCCTTTCCATAACGGATATACCACAACGCACAACGTTTCGGCTACCGGCGGCGGCGATAAGGGAACAATGCGCGTATCCTTTACCCGACAAGACAACAATGCCATTGTGGATAATAGCAATTTCGACCGAACCACAATAAATTTGGGGGCTAACCTAAAAATCAGCGACAAATTGGGTACCGATGTCAATATGTCGCTCATGAAATACAACCGCCTGAACAGCCCCATGCTTGGCGAAGACGAAAACTCATTCAACAAAGGGCTGCTCTATTCGTGGCCACGAAGCTATCGCGGAATTGACAAAGAGTTTTTAGCTAACGCCGACGGATCGCGCAACCCGCAAGAAGGATACCCGTTCTTTTACATAAGCCCCTCGATTTGGTGGGACTACTATAACAACAACACCACCCAAAAACGCGACAAATACACCGGCGCACTGAGCCTGATTTACGACCCCTTTGATTGGCTCAATATCCTGGGGCGTATCGGCATTGATTATACCATAGAACAGTTTGAAACCCGCAACAAACCCACCGACCCGCTCGGTTTGCAAAATGGTTTTTATTCCAACGGCCTTTCCCGAAACATGGGTGATAATTACGACATCATCGCCACGGCCGGCAAAGACGAATTGTTTGGAGGCTTGCTCGACCTGAAATTTACAGCCGGCGCAAGCCGCTATGGAAAAGATTATTACGCGCTTAACGGGCATTCGGGCACATGGTATTATCCCAATATGTACACCTTTTTCAATTTTACGGAAACCACCTATGCCAGCGGCCCAAACAACAGCACCATTATTGATCGCCCGGGCAATAGCGCCTCTTCGATGATTCCGTCGGAAAGCATCATGCGCAAACGAAATAATTCGGCCTATGCCTTTTTAAATCTGGCCTATAAAAAAAGCCTCTTTGTTGAGCTTACAGGCCGCAACGACTGGTCGTCAGCCCTCCCCGAAGGAAAAAACTCCTATTTCTATCCTTCGGTTTCGGTGAGCTTTGTGCCTACCGAAGCGCTGAACCTTATGCAACACCTGCCTTGGATGAACTTCCTGAAAATACGCGGTGGTGTAGCACAAACAGCCACCGACACCGACCCGTATCTGTTGAGTTTTTATTATCAAACCTCGCTTTTTGGCGGACAGCAATCGTCGGGTTTCCCGTCAATTATTCCGCCGCTAAACTTGCGCCCACAAAGGGTTAACGCCTATGAAGCAGGATTGAATGCCAGCTTTTTCGAAAATATCATTGACCTCGATTTTACCTATTATTACCTCTACTCTTTCGATCAAATTATACCAAACCTGCCCGTAGCCATTTCGTCGGGGGCAAATTATATCATGACCAACGAAGGAGTGCTTACAAACAAAGGTTTCGAGCTGATTATCAACGCGGTGCCCTATAATACGCGTAAAGTTCAGGTAAAAACAGGGCTCAACCTCAGCCGCAACCGCAACAAAGTATTGAGTTTGGGCGGCGATGCCGACACCTATCTGCTGGCCGACATTTGGGGGCTAAACGGCCCGGCAATGGTGCTTCAGGAAGGCGACGACTACGGCACCATAAGCGGCTACGATTACATTTATAAAGACGGCCAAAGGGTGTTGAACGACGAAGGCACAAAATACCTGATAACCGATACCCGTGTGCCCATTGGCAATGCCTCGCCCCACTTCATAGCCGGCTGGAATACGGCCATAAAATGGAAAAACCTGCGCTTCGGAATGCTTATTGACACAAAATGGGGTGGCGATATATATAGCGGCTCGTATGTGATTGGCCTGCAAACCGGCCAAAGCCCCGAAACCCTAAAAGAGCGCGAAGGTGGCGGATTGCCTTATACCGACCCGGCCGGAAACATCTCTAACATAGGCGTTATCTTGCCCGGAGTGCATCAGGATGGAACACCCAATACAACCGTTGTGCATTATTACTATAAATACTTGCCCAATGCAGGCGGATGGGGAAAGTTTGTCTCAACCCCCGGAATTGTTGAAAATACGTGGGTGAAAATGCGCGAATTGATGCTGGCCTACACCCTGCCTGCACAATGGATTCAAAAAAGCAAATTGTTCCAGAACCTTACCCTCTCCGTAACAGGCCGCGACCTGTTTTACATCTATAAAACACTGCCCGACAACATTAACCCCGAAGGCATCATGGGCTCGGGCAATGCGCAGGGTTTTGAGTGGGCTGCAAACCCTGGCACACGCTCCTTTACCTTTAGCCTTAGTGCTGGTTTTTAACCCCTAAAACACTGAGTCATGAAAGATATTCAAACGAATAAATTATCCCATATGAAAACCAATAGCCTTTGGCTAATTTGTTTTTCCTTGATGCTGGCTGTTGCAGGAATGAACGCCTGTACCAAGGACTTTGATAAAATTAATACCAATCCGCATGGCTTCACCAATGCCAGCAACGGTTCTTTATTCAACAACATCGTAGCCTCGCTCATCCCTACGGGAAACGAACTTTTTTATATCCAGAACGAAATTTTTTACAAGCAAACCCAGCAAGCAGCCCTTACAAAGTCTGCCTGGGGCAACTTTACGCTGGGTACTGAGGATATGTGGAAAAACTATTATACGGCTCTGCCCAACTTCAGAGAGCTCGAAAACCGACTCGAAACCTACGACACGATTGGCGAAGTGCGCAATATTCAGGCGATGCTAAAAATTACCTTAGCCCTGAAAACCTTTAAGATGACCGATGTTTTTGGAGATATGCCATTTTCCGAAGCAGGATACGGATTTCAGGATCTGGATTTTCTGCGGCCAAAATACGACACCCAGCGCGAAATTTACCTTAGCCTGCTCGACGAGTTGAGCTGGGCCGACCGGCATATTCAGGCAACCGCCGTAAGCAAAGAGCCTTTTAAAAGTTTTGTAGCGTTCGATAAGCTCTTTAATGGCGATATGACCAAATGGCGCAAACTGGCAAACTCTTTGCGCCTGCGCCATGCCGTTAGAATGTATGAAAAAGAAACCGGATTGGCCGGAGCCATCATCCAAGATATTATCCAAAACGAAAAGCCGGTATTTTTTGGCTACGACTTTATTACCCCAAAGCTCGAAAGCGCCTGCCTATGGCCTTCCGTTGCAGGCTTTAAAAATGAAGCCCTCAATTGGTCGTTTCGCGAACACAACAACCTGCGCATGGGCGAAATTATCTGGCATCAGCTTTCGGTAAACGACAATGCAGATGGCAGCGGTATCAGCGATCCGCGCGCCTACATCTTTTTCGAAACAAACAACGCAAATCAGTGGAAGCCATATCCGCAGCCCGCTCCGGCCGATACGCCGCCTTCGGGAGGCATACCCTACGGAACACACCGCGATCAGGACGGCGCTTTCGATATCAAAGGTGAAACCAACATCTATTCGCCATTTAATTACTTTGTCGTTCGCGACGAAGACCATATGCCGATCATTTTTATTACCGGCGCTGAAATTCATTTTCTACGTGCCGAAATCTTTTTTAAGGGCATGGGCGTAGCTCAAGATAAAATGCAGGCCGAAATTGAATACCTCAACGGCATCAATGCTTCTGTAGAGTGGTGGATGAATGTGGCCGCCAACTCAACCTTGCCAAACTCGGGCCTTCGATTTCCGGCGTTGATCAATATTCCGCAAGGCCTCAGCTCGTCGAGTGTGCAAAATCGCTGGGGATTCTGGAATGCTTCCGACGACGAAACCAAGCTGCGCTTTATTTATGCTCAAGCCTGGATTGATGCTTTCAGACAGCCCGAACAAGCTTATGCTTTGCTGCGCCGAACGGGCCTGACTCCGCGTACAAACGAAATATTGCAACATTTTAGAATGCCTTATCCGCCCTCGGAAGCAGCCTATAATGCGGTGAATCTTAATGAGGCTATCCAACGTCAGGGAGGCGACAATCCTGAAGTTAAACTCTGGTGGATACCCTAAAACGGACGACAATAAAAAAACCGAATATATTTTGAAACTCATATAGCCAAAATCAAAATTTTTCAACCATGAAAAAAATTACTCTTTTCTTAATTGCAATGCTGCTCAGTTTTGGCGGCATCAACGGACTGATGGCACAGTCTAACCAATACCTTCATTTCGACCATGTGGACGATTTTGCGATTTTAGAAAATGCATCGCAGTATTTCAGCGGCTCCGATCAGCTTACGATGACAGGCTGGTTCAATTGCGACCAACTGGCTTATGGCCAAGGATATATGGGCTTTCGCAGTGGTGTGGGCAGTGCCGAAATGTACCTGATTCAACTTAACAATGGCGTGCTCGAATGCCGTTTGAAAACCACTACCGGACTGCACGAATATGTTTCGCCTGCAAATACCGCTATTCCACAGGTTTGGCAGCATATTGCCTGGGTTTTTGACGTAAATAAAGTGAGCCTTTATGTAAATGGAAACCTAAAAGGAAGCGCCGCGGCTTCAGGCGTTTTTCAGGGAGCCGACTCGCCTTTTGGCATTGGAAAGAGCTTGCTGGGTGGATTTAATTTTGTTTTTGGGGGTAGGATTGACGAAATCAGCGTTTGGAAGAAAGCCTTAACCGTAGCAGAAATTCAAGCCATGATGCAGAACGAGCTCACCGGAAGCGAAGAAGGCCTCGAACTTTACTACAAGTTTAATCAGGGAGTGCCTGGCGGCGACAACAGCTCAATCACTCACCTGACGAGCGAAGTTGGCGCCCCAACGCGAAACGCACAACTGATGAATTTTGCACTTACCGGCGAAACATCCAACTTCAACGGAACACTCAACACAAGCTATCAAGCCATCTCCTTTCCGCAAATTGACGATGTGCTGATTTCGCATCCTCCTTTTACACTCGAAGCAACTGCTACATCGGGTTTGCCCGTTTCTTTCGAAGTTCTTTCAGGCCCGGCCACCCTCGATGGCGATCTGCTAACACTTACCGGTCAGGCAGGCGAGGTAAAAATTATGGCTACCCAGCCCGGTAATGAACAGTTTGATCCGGCTGTACCGGTTATTAACACTTTTATGGCTCTCGATCCGGCTACTTATGTGCCCACCATCAATGCCCGCAACCCGCTGCCGGGCAATGTGTATATGCCAAGCCTCACAGCCATTCAACTCTCCGCTGTGGCAACGATCGGTTATCCAAGCCTATTTAGTGTTGCCGGCCTGCGATTCGAGGTGGACGGACAAGTGATTTACGGAAAAGACCTTTATGATAACAGTCATTACACCGCTTGGTGGACACCGTCGTCCTACGGCACGCATGCCATTGATATTATTTCTACCAACAACTTCGGCGCATCGGGAATAGTTACCGTTACCGTGAATGTAACGCCAACCACACAGGATGTGGTTGTTACAGCTGCCGAAGGCATCTGGCTCAATCCTTCCACGTCAACAAAAACCGTTGAAGCCGAATTACCAAGCTATGTGGGTGCTTTTCAGCAAATTACAGGAACGCTCACCCTAAGTTGTCCAACAGGAGGTTGTGGCGAATGGGACCGTATTGCCAGCATTGAAGCTATGGGAATCGAAGGACGCTGGATCGAGATCATCCGCTACATCACACCATACGGCGTGCCTTGCCAACATACCATTGACCTTACCGACTATGCCTCGCTACTGCAAGGAAAAGTTAAATTCCGCTTCAACTGCATGACGCTCGATAATGGTTTCCTTTGGAAACTTAACCTCAACTTTAATAAAGGAACGCCACAATACCTCTACAGCTCGGTTTACGAAATCTGGCACGATAAATATCCTTTTGGCGATTATGCCAATCTTCAGCCGGTTGAAAACGTAAACTTCAAATTCCCTGATAATGCTGTGGCTTCGACCCTAAAGCTCGTTTCGTCTGGACAAGCCTGGGGTGACCTAAATACCGGAAATGCTGCAGAGTTTTACAATGCAACCCATCATATCTGGATCAACGGCCAGCAAACTTTCCAGCAGGTAAACTGGGTGGTTTGTAACCCCAACCCCGATGGCTGCCAGCCACAAAGCGGCACCTGGTATCACAATAGAGCAGGCTGGTGCCCGGGCTCTATCGCGCCCTGGTTCAATTATAATATGACCCCCTTTGTTAGCAGCAACCCAATTACTTTGGGATATCGGTTTGCCGAAAACTATGTTGACCTCTGCCACCCAAACCACCCGAATTGCGTTACCGGAGTAACCTGTGCCGATTGTAATGATACCTACAACCCCGAACTGCATGTGGCCGCCAATTTGGTGGTGTTCTCGTCGAGCCCTATTGTTGGAGTTGATGAAAACTATCGCCCGGCCGATGTTACAGTTTCGCCAAACCCAACTACCGGAATGCTTACACTGCGCTATAGCGGCTATGAAACCTTTAACGATGCGAGAGTCAAGCTGCTCGACCTTAAAGGAAATATTCTTTGGAAAACCCTGTGGCACGGAAACGAAATGCAAGCCGACCTGAGACATCTGCCCAAAGGCATGTATGTAATGGTTATTGAATCGGATAGAAAAACGGAAACAAAAAAGATTGTCCTCCATTAATTCCATCCGTTCTCAAAAAAAATCGAAAATCCGCTCCTCAAGAGCGGATTTTCTTTATTTATGCCATCCAAAATAATTCCTCAAAATCTGCTTTTTGTGTATTGAAATTTAAAAAACCCAATATCAGCCTCACAATCGGAAACTTTTTAAATTTGCCGCATGCCAACAGACTTGCATGCCCATATCCTCGTTATCCAAACAGCCTCTATTGGCGATGTGATATTGATTACGCCGCTTTTGGAAGCGCTGCATCAGCAGCATCCCCATGCTGCTATTGATGTGTTGGTGCGCAAAGGCTTAGAAACGCTGTTCGAAGGGCATCCTTTTTTAAGAAAGGTTATTTCGTGGGATAAAAAACAAGCCAAATACATCAAGCTTTTCCGAATTATTAAGCAAATCCGAAACGAAGATTACGACTTAGTCATCAATGCACAGCGGTTTTTTTCAACGGGCTTGATCACTGTTTTAAGCGGGGCGCCAACTACCATCGGCTTCGATAAAAACCCTTTAAGCTTTCTTTTTAGCCACAAAATAGCTCACCGGATTGTTGACCGAACCGGTCTGCCTCACGAGGTTGACCGCAATTTGCTGCTGGCCGGGAAGCTAAAAGTGCAGGCCGAACGTCGCCCGCTACTTTACCCCACAGCCTCCGACGAATTGGCCGTAAAGCAATACAAAACACAACCTTATATTATAATAGCCCCAACTTCGCTCTGGTTTACCAAGCAATACCCCGAAGAGAGATGGGTATCGTTTTTGCTTAAAGTACCAAATAGCTTGCAGGTTTACCTTATCGGTTCGGCCTCCGACAAGGAACTTTGCCTACGAATTATCGAAAACTCGGGCCACCCTCGGACAAATGAACTCTGTGGCCAACTGAGCCTGCTGCAATCGGCTGCCCTGATGCGCGATGCACAGATGAATTTTGTAAACGATTCGGCGCCTTTACATCTTTGCAGTGCGGTAAATGCTGCGGCTACAGCCATCTTCTGTTCCACGGTTACCGACTTCGGATTCGGGCCACTGAGCAATAACTCAACCGTTGTCGAAATAGAAAAACCGCTATATTGTCGCCCTTGTGGACTACACGGTCATAAGCAATGCCCCGAAAAACATTTTCGCTGCGCTTATGATATTGACCAACAAAAACTCTTAGACCGTTTATGAACGACTTTGACCATGAGGTTTATCAAGCTTGCGAAGCCCTGCTCAACGGAAAGGTGATACTGTATCCTACCGATACCATATGGGGCCTTGGCTGCGATGCCACCAACAGCCGCGCTGTAGAGCGCCTTTTTAAGATCAAACACAAAAAAGAACATCACGGCCTGATTGCCCTTATTGAAAGCATTGACAGGCTGCACCATTATCTGAAAGAAGTGCCCCCCATTGCCGTTGACCTGATAACTCATGCCGCAAACCCAATCAGCATTATTTTTCCGGGAGCTCGAAATTTGGCGAAAAACGCACTGGGAAAAGACGGATCAGCCTGCTTTCGTGTAACGAGTGATCCCTTTTGCACCGCATTGGTAAAAAAATTCGATAAGCCCATAGCTTCTACCTCGGCTAATATTGCCGGGCAGACTTTGGCCTTGTTTTTTGAACAAATATCAGACGAAATAAAGAATAACGTTGACCATATTGTGAATCTGTATCACAACGATATAAAAGCAGCCAAAGCCACGAGTATTATCCGCCTGGAAAAGGATGGGATGTTTAGCGTTGTCCGAAAATAATTTGTGGACAATACCCTTCCGTAAGCAACTGCAATTTTTCTCATTGAACTTCTTTCACTCATTTCTGTTTAGATAGCAGCAAAACCATGCTATGTACCAATGCATTATAACTTGCCTATTTAGATCGAATATAAATTAAAAGAAAATACGTACTTTTGCACACTCAAAAAAGCGGCTGTTAAGCCTCAAATAGTAGAAACAGATGACACAAAAAAGACAGTTTTCGCTCGAAACAACCGATAAGGAAACCCTTAAGAATTGGTATAGCCTGATGACGCTCGGCCGTCAGATTGACGACAAGGCTCCCAACTACCTGAAACAAGCCTTAGGCTGGTCGTATCATGCACCCTATGCAGGGCACGACGCTATACAATTAGCGCTCGGACAGGTATTCCGACGTAATTTGGATTTTCTCTTTCCGTACTATCGCGATATGCTTACGGTCATTTCGGCCGGACTTACGGCCGAGGAAATCATTCTCAACGGCATCTCAAAAGCCTCCGATATTTCAAGTGGGGGCAGGCATATGTCGAACCATTTTGCAAAACCGGAATGGAACATACAAAATGTTTCGTCGGCAACGGGTAACCACACCTTGCATGCCGTTGGGGTGGCCAGAGCAATAAAAAGATATGGCGCAAAAGGCATCGCCATTAGTTCGCAGGGCGAATCGTCCACATCCGAAGGCTATGTGTTTGAAGCCATCAATGGTGCATCGAACGAAAAACTTCCGGTAATGTTTGTCTTTCAAGACAACCAGTTCGGTATTTCGGTGCCACAGCGCGATCAATCGGCCAATCGCCGTGCAGCCGCAAACTACAGCGGCATCAAAAACCTGAAAATCATGTATTGCGACGGCAAAAATGTTTTCGATTCGATGAATACGGTATTTGCAGCCCGCGAATACATCGAAACACATGGCCTGCCGGTTATTGTTCATGCAAATTGTGTGCGCATACATTCGCATTCCAACAGTGATAACCACGAACTTTACCGCGACGATAACGAACGCCACTGCGTGAGATTGTCTGATCCGTTGGAGCGCTTTAAAATTCAATTGCTTCATTCGGGCAAGTTTACCGAAGAAGAAATTGCGGCATTGGACAACGAAGCAAAAAAGACCATTTCGGCTGCCCACAAAAAGGCAATTGTGGCTCCGGATCCTTCGCCGGAGTCGGTTTTCGATTTTGTGATTCCGGCATCCTATGTTTCGGCAAAATATCCCGAAGGCCTGCACGATGGCAGCAAAGGAAAAAAACTGAGATTTATCCAGGCCCTGAACGAAACCTTGAAAGCCGAATTCAGGCATAATCCGGATACCTATATTTGGGGCCAGGATGTGGCCAACAAAGATAAGGGTGGCATCTTCAACGTTACCAAGGGAATGCAGCAAGAGTTTGGCCGCGAACGCGTGTTTAACGCCCCCATTGCCGAAGATTACATCACCGGAACAGCAAACGGAATGAGCCGTTTCGACAAGAAAATCCGTATTGTAATCGAGGGAGCCGAATTTGCCGACTATTTCTGGCCTGCAATGGAGCAGCTGCTCGAAACCTCGCACGACTACTGGCGAAGCAATGGCGCTTTTGCGCCAAATGTTACCATTCGTTTGGCCTCGGGAGGGTATATCGGCGGTGGCCTCTACCACAGCCAAACCATCGAAGGCGCTTTAACTACTTTGCCGGGCTTGCGTGTTGTTTATCCTTCGTTTGCCGATGATGCTGCCGGGCTGCTACGCACGGCCATGCGCTCGGAAGGGCCAACGCTCTTCCTCGAACCCAAAGCGCTCTACAACGACCCATTAGCCGAAACAATGGTGCCCGACGATTTTGAAGTGCCTTTTGGTAAAGCAAGAGTGCGTCGCGAGGGTAAACACTTGAGCATCATTACCTATGGCAATACAACCCATATGGCCCTGCAGGTGGCCGAACGCATCGAAAAAGAAAAAAGCCTGAGCATCGAAGTCATAGACATACGCTCGCTCATTCCGCTAGATAAAGAAACCATCCTGAATTCGGTAAAAAAAACATCGAGGGTGTTGGTGGTTCACGAAGACAAGGTGTTTGGCGGCTTTGGTGGCGAACTGGCTGCCACAATTGCCGATGAAGCGTTTCGCTTTTTAGACGCCCCCATCAAACGAATTGGTTCTACGTTTACACCGGTTGGCTTTAACCGAATCCTCGAAAAGGCCATCCTTCCCAATGCCGATAAAATTTATCAGGCAGCTGTGGAAGTGTTGGAGTTTTAACAAAAACAGTACTTCATAAGCAAAAGCTTTCTGCCAACCGCCACAGGGCCGGTTGGCAGAAAGCTTTTTTTAAAACCCGATGCTTAACAAAGATTAACAAAAACACAAAAGCAGCCCGGCAGCCAATGCGCTTTTATACCTAATTTTACACCTCTTTTGAAAAATAGAATCACTTATTAATAGCCCTTTTTTATGAAATCATTGTCCCTTAATGGGTTGATGTTGTTTGTGCTGACTACCTTATGGTGCGTTCAGGCTACCGGACAAAACGGCAAATCAGACCCTAAGGAAACTAGCCAGAAGTTAGCGGCCACCTTGTATTATATCGAAAACTTTTATGTGGATACCACAAAACCGGCCAAATTGAGCGAAACGGCAATTGTTGCCATGTTAAAAGAACTCGATCCGCACTCTGCCTACATTTCAAAAGAAGAACTTTCGGCTGCCAACGAAGCCCTCGAAGGTAGTTTCGAAGGAGTGGGAGTGTCGTTTCAACTTAATCACGATACCATAGTCATCGTTTCGATAGTGCCGGGCGGGCCATCCGAGAAATTAGGAATTTTGGCCGGCGATAAAATACTGAAAATCAATGGCGAAGACG
>CAYYDS010000018.1:15760-22847 GCA_964470665.1 uncultured Lentimicrobiaceae bacterium | reverse complement strand
AATCAGGTTTACTATCAATGGCTAGGCTAACTACTTTGCCTGTTTGGTAGCCTGACCGTTTTTAATTTTTCATAATAGATCATTACTTTGATTTAAAACATACAATCTCAATACAATGGAAAACCCAATTAAATTACTTTGCTTTGTTCTTTTGCTTTTCGGCGCTTGCAGCAACAAAATGACAAAGGCGCCTGCCAATGGAACTTCGTTTAAGAAATTTCCTGTTGTTCAGTCAATCGAAGAAAGTGATTTTATGAAGATGGATACGATGAGTCCTGAAGGATTATTGCTTTACGATGACACACTATTAATCATCAGAAACAGAGCGAGCGGATCAAAACACCATTTTACTTCAATAAACCTTAATACCCGCAATTTCGTTTCACACCATATAGAGCCGGGGTATAAAACAGGGCAATCGTTAGGCTTTTTGTCCTATGGCATACAAGCTTCAAGCCTGTGGGTAATTGATTTGAACAAACAAAAAGTTATTCTATCCCCTATTGTTAAACAAGACGAAAAATCGGCCGAAATCAAGGAACTGGCGTTGCCTGTATTTTACTATTCAGCGCAAATGGTAGATGATACTACACTCATTGGCAGTGGTAATTACGACTCTGATTATAAGCTTACAAAGCTAAACCTTTCAACGGGCGCTATTATTGAGGAGTTAATTCCATACGAAAAAGCAGGCTCTGAACATATTGCCAGAGAAGAAAAAATGGCTTACGAAAGTTTTTTGTGTTTAAACCCATCGGGCAATAAATGCGTGCTGGCCTGCCGTTATTCCGATCAAATAGAAGTGATTGACCTCGATTTGCGAAAATCAAAAATTTGTAAAGGCCCTGAAGGATTTGAGCCGGAAGTTACCGTTATGATGGGATATGATGGTAAAAAAATGGTTTCGCGCAATAAGGACACAAGGTTTGCCGCTGTAAGTTTGAAAGCTACCGAAAGGCATATTTACCTTTTGTTTTCGGGTAATACAGAAAATGCAAACCACCCTTATTTTGGAAAAAACATTTACGTTTACGACTGGAATGGCAGTCCGGTAAAGAAAATAGAACTTAAGGATTATATAAATGACTTTGTTGTTACGAACGACGATTCACGAATATATATTTATAATCCCCAAACCAAATTATTAAAAACTGCTAAAATTTAATTGCCATGAAATCAATGGTTTATTTGTAGGATCGATGGAATCTCTTGTAACAATATGATAATTATATTTTTTAAAATTGAAAAATAAAAAAAAGCAAATGAAAAGCATTAAATTGTTAATCGGATTAATTCTTCTTTTTTTCGGTTTCCTTTGTCAGGCACAGGATCAGGTGTTGTTTAATGTAACGTATGAATTCAAATATGTTCGCGATTTAACCGATAAAGAAAACCCCTATACGGATAAAATGGTCTTATCGGTTGGTAAAAATAGCAGCCGCTATACCTCCGAAAAGATGTATGATCGGGTAGATACTAAACGAAAAGCTGAGAAAGCAGATGCTGAGAAGGTTGCCGGTCAAGGATTAGTTCCAAAAGTTATGGTTAGCGGAAAACCGTTACTTTTAGTCAGCAATAATGGCGTTGATATTAATGAACAAATTTCGAAAGATTTCGAAAACAAAAAACTAACTGCATGGGGATCAATGGGTCCCAAAGATTACAAAACAGAAACAGCTTTGCCTCAGATTGAATGGCAAATATTTGATGAGAAAAAAACAATAGGCAACTACAATTGCCAGAAAGCCACCGGTAGTTATGGCGGCCGCAGCTATACCGCCTGGTTTGCCCAGGATTTGCCATTGCCTGATGGCCCCTGGAAGCTATCGGGATTGCCAGGCCTGATACTTGAGGCAATAGATAGCCGTAACGAGCTGATATTTAACTTTGTAGAAATAAGCAAAACGGATGATGAAGCGGAAACCACTGCCTCAATTTTTGAATATGAAGAACAATATACGGTTGAAACCAATCTTGCCGGTTATAACCGAATCAAAAAAGCCTACGAAACAGATCCGGAGTCAGTGTGGTCGGCCGCTTATCCAGATGCGAAGCTTAGTATTAGCAACTCTAATAATCCAAAAGCTTCCCGCCCAAAAACAATAAAAAAATACAACCCAATGGAACTGAAACTTAAATAGGATAATGGGTTTATCTAATACCAATTAATCATGCTTAAAATAGTTTCATATCTGCGTTTTAACTATCTTCTCGGTGCAATGGCTTTCAGCCTTTTCTGGCCGGGGCTTGTTTATGCGCAGCAGCAAACGGTTAGCGGTCTGGTAAAAGATAAATCCAACGAAACACTTCCCAATGCGCACGTTAAAATAGTAGATGAAAATGGCACTATTCTCAACTACTGCATCACCAATAAAGACGGAGAATATTCAATACGTTTCGTTGCGGACAAAACAGGCATTCCGCTCTGGCTCGAAGCCACATATATTGGTTGCAAAACGCAAAAAGTTGTGCTTGTTGAAAACATGCGCGTGCATGATTTTATTCTTGAAACGGAAACTTTCATCCTCCCTGAAATAGAGGTGAAAAGCAGGCCTCAGATTCACGGCTTAGGCGACACCATACGCTACGATGTTGCAAGTTTTACGCAAAAAGAAGATCGAAATATCGGCGATGTTTTGAGGCGCATGCCCGGCCTCGAAATAGCCAACGACGGCCGAATTTATTTCAACGGGAAGGAAATCGAAAACCTGTACATACATGGCGACAACCTGATGGATGGACGCTACGCCGAACTCCCGAAAATGATTAGAAAAGAAATGATAGAAAGCGTAGATGTAATTCGAAATTTTCAACCCGTTAAAGTATTAAGAAACAAAGTATTTTCCGATAAAACCGCCATAAACCTGATATTAAAGGATGAAAACAGGATAAAAGTAACGTATAAAACTATGGCGGCAGGCGGATTGCCCGATTTGTACGATTTCGCATTAACTCCAATATTATTGAATAAAAATTTGAAATTTATCAATTCAATTATGGCGAACAATTCCGGCATTGACTACAGCAACATCCTTTCGCAGTTGGGAGCCTCCAACTTGTTGGGAAACATAGCCGAAAAACCGGATGCGCTTCATCTGTCGCTTGCAACTGCCGCTATGCCAGACCTGCCCAAACAAACCTGGTTTAACAATAAATCTGCTTTGGCAAATTTCAATAATTTAGTCAATTTTAAAAACGGACTTCAATTCAGGGTAAATTTTCAAGCTTTTAGGGACAATAACAGCCTCGAATATATAAATAACTCAGCGTACTATGTAAAAAACGATACCATAAAATACTTTGAAAATCAGCAATTATTCAACAAGCCGGTTAAGATAAACTCCTCTGCCGACTTTATGATTAACAAAGAACATTATTATTTCAATAATAACACGAAATTTAATATTGCCAGAACCTCCGACCATAGCATAATGAACCTGAATTCGGCACCTTTTGCAGAGTCGCTGAATCAAAATATAAATGAGTTGGCGAATGATTTAACCTGGATACCGGCACTAAAAGGCAGAAACATAATTACATTCAGGTGGGCTGCCAATTACAGCAATAACGAACAGAATCTACTCATTAGCAATGGCTTATATTACAACATTGCCGGCCACAAAGAATATTACGACACCATTCTACAAAGAGTACATATACCATCATTTTATTCAAACGCCTTTTTCTCGTATTCCCTTCCGGGCAAAAGAATTGTTCAAGAATATAAAATTGGTTATGCTTCACAAATTCAGCAATTAAATTCATCCTTATTTTTTAAACAATCAGATTCCGCTGAACCCGATACGGTTGATTCGGGGAATGCCCTCAACTGGAACAAAGATAATTTGTACCTTTCCGGTGAATACAGGTATAATCAGGGTAGATTAAAATCGCTTGTTCAACTGCCAATAGCGTTTCAAAGCATAAAATACAACCAACAACAATATGATTTAAATGCAAAAAAACGGAAATTTATTTTTTACCCGACTTTAGACATCAAATACGAGATTTCCCAAAAACAAAATGTTCGTCTAAACTATAATTACAGCAATCCGATTGGAAGTATGGCGGATATTTACAGGGGAGCTATACTAATGAATTACAGGTTATTACATGCAAACGACGCCGAACTTCAGGAAAATGGGATTCATTCAATAAGCATTAATTACGGTTTAGAAAATCCGGTAAGTATGTTTTTTCTGAATGGCGGACTGCAATATTTCAAAATCAACTCAAACAGTATTCTATCAAATGAGATCAGCAATAATATATTAAAAACCATACTATTACCATACAATAACAGTCAGGAAAATATCCAATTTAACATTGGTATCAGCAAATACCTTTACTTTGCAAAAAGCAGTATTGCATTAAAAACGGCCATAAATCAAAACACCTATGGGCAATTGGTTAATAATGAATTATTGTCATTTCAAAATAAGGGTTTATTATTGCAAGCTGGTATAAATAAAAAAGTATTCCGGACGGTAAGCCTCAATTATAATCCTTCCTGTTCGTGGAATTACAACAAACTAAATGATAATGTTGCGGGTGACAGTCAATTAAATTACCGTTTTTATGGTTTTGAACAAAATCTTAGCCTCGGCACATCATTGCCCAAAAGAATGTTTGTCGAACTCAACGCCAACCAGAGCTACACCAAAGTATCCGGAAATAATGCAGTAAAATATGTTTTTATGGACTGTAAAGCACGCTACACTACCGAAAAAAGCGGGATTGATTTTTCGTTTGAAGTAGTAAACCTTTTCAATGTTAAACAACACACCATTTTTTCAAATACTTTCAACCAGCTCTCAATGAGCAGATACGACCTTCGTGGTCGAATGGCAATATTACGTGTGGAGTACTTATTTTAAAGGCAAATGATTGGTGCGCTAAGACCTTTAGCTGTTAGCAACCCGCTGGCCTCATCGCCGGTGCGGAATTGCAATCCGTGCCTGCCGTGTCTTGATTTTTCTCCCATTGTGTAAAGACAAAGTGAAAAAAATAAATGCTGATATTCAATATTTTAGAACCATATAAAAGTTGTTAAAGCAAGTGTTCGGAGGCACGGACTGCAATTTCGCGCCGGCGGGTTAATATTACTCCATCTCAAAAAAAAACAGGCCCCCTAAAGTAGGTGCCTGTCAATCATTTTCTTCTTTTAAAAAAAGGCAACTATTGCCCTCCCACAAATGCCATTGAAGCAGAAGCCCAATCGGCTAAAGGTCCAAAATAGATGCCGAGAATAAGCGTCGGAATGGCAAGCAAAAGAATTATCACCAGCGCAAAACGGCCTGTAACGATGGGTTGCTTTTCGCTTTCCACATCGCGCAGATACATATTGCGAACCACCCGCATATAATAATAGAGCGAAACCACGCTGTTGAGCACCCCTATTACCGCTAACCAGATATATCCGGCTTTGATAACGGCTGTAAACACATACAATTTACCGATAAAGCCGGCTGTGGGGGGCAGCCCGGTAAGCGAAACCAAAAACACGGTAAGCGCCACCCCTATTAGCGGATTGCGATAGCCTAAACCGTTATAGTTTTCAATTTCTTCGGAGCCGGTTTTATCGGCCACGAGCTGCACAATGTAGAATGCTCCAAGGTTCATGAGCATATAAATAAAGAAATAAATCAGCACGGCCGCCATGCCTGTATTGTTGAGCACAGCCACAGCCATAAGCAAATAGCCGGCATGGGCAATGCTTGAATAGGCCAGCATTCGTTTCATATTGTTTTGCCACAGGGCTACTAAGTTACCCACAGTCATGCTGAGCACCGCAAGCACGGCAATCACAAAATGCCAGTCAATCTGCCCGATGATTTCCCAACTTTGGCCTCCGGTGGTGAGCGCGGTATGGAAGAAGCGCAACATCACGGCAAATCCGGCGGCTTTGCTGGCCACCGAAAGCAGGGCAGTGATGGTAACAGGTGAGCCTTCATAAACGTCGGGCGACCAGAAATGAAAGGGGACAGCCGATATTTTATAGCCGAATCCGGCAATAATCATCAGGTTGGCCAGCAGCAGAGGCAGGGTTTCTACGGGGTGTTGCTGAAGATAAGCGCTTATTCCGCTCAGGCTGAGCGTTCCGGTAAGGCCAAAGAGTAGGGTCATTCCATAAACCATCACCCCCGACGATACAGCGCCATAGACCACATATTTCATCGAGGCTTCCGAAGCCCGTTTGGAATGTTTGGTATAGCCGCTCAGGATATACGAGCTGATGCTCATCACCTCGATTGACAGGTAGATAAAAATAAGGTTGGAGGCTCCAGAAAGCAAAAACATGCCAAAGGCAAGTCCGGTAATCAGCATATAATATTCGCCGAGCTTGAACGGGCCTTCGGCCAGCTCTTTCGATGAGAAAGAAAACAGCACAACCAGGATGGTGCTGATGAGGATGGTAATCCGCATGAAAAAGCTGAAAGGATCAACAGTGAGCATGCCCGAAAAGACAAGTTGTTGAGCGCCCTGTTGCGCAAAAAGCAGCAATCCGGCCACAAGCAGCCCGGCTAAAGTGATGTATCCGGCCAGATTGTATTTGCTCTTGAAGATCAGGTCGGCAACTAAAGCGAGCAGGAAAGTTGCAACCAGGGCCGTTTCGGGCCAAAAGAAACTCAGGCTTTGCAGCAACTCGCCGGAAAAATTAGATAGCTCGTTCATCATATCATTTTATATTTTGAAACGGTTCAAAACCCTTTTCGCCTCTCAGCTTAAAAAAGGAAAGGTTTCATCAATTCTACAAAGCTGTTCACCGAGCTTGTCATCAGGCTCAGCACCGGAGTAGGATAAACGCCGAGGTAGATTACCAGCACTCCCAAGGGGATAAGGGCTACTTTTTCGCGCAGGTTTACATCGTCGGTTTTATAAAGTTTGCCGGTTGGATCCCACGGTCCTTGCCATTTTTCGGGAAGCTGGCCAAAGAAAATCTTTTGCAGGGCCCAAAGCATATAGCCTGCGCCAAGGATGATGCTGATGGCCGAAATTACGGTCAAAACCGGATAGGCTTTAAAGGCGCCCAGAAAAACCAGCACTTCCGAAATGAACCCACTCATTCCGGGCAGACCGATGGCGG
>CAYYDS010000018.1:0-15750 GCA_964470665.1 uncultured Lentimicrobiaceae bacterium | reverse complement strand
AAAGCGATGGTCATAATGCCGGTATATACGGGCATTTTTCGTGCCAGGCCGCCAAAATCGTCCAATCCCCGAGTATGGGCGCGGTCGTAGATAACGCCCACAATCATAAAGAGCATGGCAGTGATAATGCCGTGGTTAAACATCTGGAAAATGGCTCCGCTAACTCCTTCGGGGCGCATGGAGGCAATGCCTAAAATCACCAATCCCATATGGCTTACCGATGAGTAGGCAATCAGTTTCTTAAAGTCGCGTTTGCCCACCTTATGCTGCCCTAAAGCGCAGAATGCGCCATACACAATACTTATCATCCCAATCCAGGCAATGAGGGTCTGGAAGTAGGCAAAAGCGTCGGGGAAGATTGGGAAGGCAATGCGCAGCATGCCATAAGCGCCCATTTTCAGCAAAACGCCGGCCAGGATAACCGAGATGGGCGTAGGCGCTTCCACGTGAGCATCGGGCAACCACGTGTGGAACGGAAATGCCGGCACTTTGATGGCAAAACCGATAAAGAGACCCATAAAAGCGATATAGCGCAGACGGGTTCCGCTTCCGCCAAAGATGGAATCGGGCAGAAAACGACCCTGATCCATCATCTCGATGATGTTGAAGGTGCCCGTGCTGTGATACAGCCCGATCATCACCAGCAGCATTACCACACTTCCTACCAGGGTGTAAATGAAAAACTTGATGGCGGCATACTCCTTTCGCGGACCGCCCCAAATCCCAATGAGGAAATACATGGGCAGCAGCATCAGTTCCCAGAAAATGTAGAACAAGAAGAAGTCGAGCGCCAGAAAAACTCCCATCATGCCCAGATCGAGCAGCAGATACATGGCAAAATAGCCTTTTACCGCCTTGTTGATGCCGAAAGAGGGGAAAATGGCAAGAAAACTGATGATTGCCGTAAGCAGCACCATCGGCATGCTAAGCCCGTCAACACCAAGAAAATATTGGATTCTTATCGTGCCGATCATCGGAAACTCGGCATTGATCCAACTCACTTTTTCAACAAACTGGAAGCCGGACGGGTCGTTTACACCCGTGAGCCCTTTGTTGAAATTGAAATAGATAGCCAATGCCAGGATAAGCTGTATAAAGGTAATCCCGGCAGCAATCCACCGGATAATGGTATTCGACAACTCTTGCCCTTTTGCATCTTTCCCCGCAGGGATCAGCAAAATAATCAGCATCCCTAACAAGGGAAGAAAGGTGATCCAGGTTAAAATTGGGAAGTTCATGGTTCAGTTTATGTAATGAATTGTTTAATTACTTGATTTGGAGTATTATATAAAGAAATAGAATAGGAGCAACAGCCCGAGTAGCGCAAATACGAGGTAATTTTGAATGCGTCCGGTTTGCATTGTTCGCAGGCTTGCGCCAAAATAGCCTGTCGCTTTTGCCACGAGGTTTACAAAACCGTCAATCACCACATTGTCGAAAACACCGGTTATTTGGCCGGCTACGCGAGTAACGGCAGCGCTCAGGTTTACAACGCCATCTACCACATAATTGTCAAACCAGGCCAGGAGTTTGCTGGTTCCCATCACAAAGGCGATGGCCGTGGAATGATAAAGCTCGTCGAAATACCATTTGTTGTACGAGAAAGTATGCAGTTTTTTAAAGCGCTGTTCGAGCTTATCGGCGCTAATCAGTTTATATTGATAGATGACAAAAGCCAGCGCAATGCCCGATCCGGCAATGAGCAGCGAGAGCAACATGGCCAGGTAGTGGTAATGATGAGTTTCGTGCTGCAGGGCGTTGCCGGCATGTCCGTCGGGCGAAATCAGGAAATCCCACTGATAGGCTGCGGGCACGGCTGTTTGCGGCTGTACGATGCGCTGATGAAACCATCCGGAGGAGGCGTCAATTGGGTTGGGCGAATACACAAACCAAAGGGTAAGCAGCGACAGCATTACCAAAGGCAGCACAATCGGCAGCTTGTTTTCGTGCGTTTTTTCGGCAATTTTGGTTTTGGGGTTTCCGTGAAATGCAATTATCGTGAGGCGGAACATATAAAACGCCGTCATTCCGGCTGCCGAAAACGCCATCACCGGCACTATCCAATGCCATCCGCCGGCTAAATGCGCCCAGGCCAGGGTTCCGGCCAGGATGCCATCTTTGCTTAGAAAACCAGAGGTAAACGGAATGCCTGCCAAGGCCAATGTAACGAAAAGGAAGGTGTAATAAGTCCAGGGCATGGTTTTGCGCAAACCGCCCATATTGTTGATGTCTTGCGGGTCGCTGTTGTGGTCGTGAAGCTGATGCATGGCGTGGTGCATGGCGTGGATAACCGAGCCGGCAGCCAAAAACAGGGCAGCTTTAAACCAGGCGTGCGTAACCAAATGGAAGAAACCGTTTGTATAACCTCCTGTGCCCAGCGCCATCACCATAAAGCCCAGTTGGCTCACGGTAGAATAGGCCAGCACTTTTTTAAAGTCAGTCTGCGTAATGGCAATAGTAGCCGACATAAAAGCGGTGATGGTTCCGATAACGGCGATAAAGCTGAGGGCGTCGGCGGTAAACATGAAAAACACCTTGGTAATCAGGTAAACCCCGGCTGCAACCATCGTGGCCGCGTGGATGAGCGCCGAAACAGGCGTGGGGCCTTCCATGGCGTCGGGCAGCCAAACGTGAAGCGGCCATTGAGCCGATTTGCCCATGGCACCCATAAAAACACCAATGCCGGCAAGGGTAAGCATGGCCGGGCTGGCAAAAGGCAGCGTTCCGGAAGCTATGCCGGCAAAAATATCGTCGAACATGAAAGTGCCGTATGTGGCAAACAAAATCAGTATGCCGGCCAGGAAACCCAAGTCGCCGATACGGTTGGTGATAAAGGCTTTTTTACCCGCATCGGAGGCCGAATCTTTTTCGTACCAGAAACCAATGAGCGAATAGGAGCTTATGCCCACCAATTCCCAAAAAACATACATCATCAGGAAGTTGTTGGCAAGCACTATACCCAGCATCGAAAAGGTGAAAAGGCCTAAGAAAGCGTAAAAAGTCGGGTAGCGCCGGTCGCCTTCCATATAAAGAGTGGAAAAGAGGTGAACCAAAAAACTGATTACTGTAACCACCAGCAACATAACGGCGGCAACATTGTCAACCCCAAAGCCTACCGTAAACTGATAGCTTCCGATATTAAACCATTCAAATTTTGTTTGTATGGTTTGCAGCTCGCCGTATTGGGCCAGTTTGCCAAAAGCCACCACCGAAGCCATTACCACCTCAAAGGCGAGGATGGCGGTTCCTATCCAGCCGCTGTTTCGCCCCAGTTTTTTGCCAAAAAATACATTGATTGCAAAACTGAGGAGGGGCGTCAGCAGGATGATCAGTGCAAATTGAAGAATAAGATCGTGATTCATAAGCTCATCTGCGGGTTTGGGTTATTCTTTCATTTGGTTCACATCGTCAATATTCACATGACGGAAGTGGTGGAATATCTTCAGCAGGATAGCCAGGGCTACAGCGGCTTCGGCGGCGGCTAAGATGATAACGAAAACAGCGGCAAGCTGCCCGTCCATGTTCATGCCGCCATATTTGGCAAAAGCCACAAAGTTGATGTTGGCCGCATTGAGTATCAGCTCGAGGCCCATAAGCACCATGATGGCATGTTTGCGCGACATCACCCCGAAGAGTCCGAGTGAAAAGAGCAGCGCGCTGACAACGAGATAATGGGTAAGTCCTATTTCCATGTCTTAAACAGGTTTTTTACGTGCAATAAAAGCGGCTCCCACAATAGCGATAAGCAGGAGCATCGAAGCGGTTTCGAAGGCTAAGAGGTAGCGGGTGAGCATGCCTGTGCCGATGGCTTGGGCAGTAGAAGCCACCTCGGGTACTTCAGCGGTATTCCAGTTAGTGGTTGTGAGCGTCCAGATGAGCGTTGCGGCAAGCAGCGCCACCACAATACCGGCCGCCACAAGCTGAAATCTGCCGGTTTTGTCCGATTTCACATCAACCCCGGTTACATTGGTGGTAAGAATTACCCCAAAGATGATCAGGATGAGGATACCGCCAATGTAGATTATAATTTGCGAGATGGCCAAAAAGTCGGCTTGCAACAGCACATACATGCTGGCCACCCCGAAAAAGGTAAACAGCAGCGAAAAAGCGGCATGCAGAATGTTGCGCGAAAACACAACTACTGCAGCAAATGCTAAGGTAAGTGCCGCAAAAAAATAAAAAGCAATGGTTACGAGATTCATAATGCTGGTATTGTGTGTTTAAGCTTCGGCATCGGGTTTAGGCTTTGCGGCCGGTTTTTCGGCCTGTGCCTTACTTTCTTTTTCCTTTGCTTCGCTTGCTTTAAACTCGGCAAAAAGGCGTTTTTTCTCTGCAGCCTGCTCGGGCGTAAGCGTTTGAAACTTATAATAGAGGCTATCGCGGTCGTAGGCCGAATACTCAAAATCGGTGGTATGGTTGATGGCGTCGCTTGGGCAGGCAGCTACGCAAAGGCCGCAGAAACAGCATTTTGCAAAGTCCATCTCGTAGCGGCTTACCCACATTTTGCGCGGCGTGCCGTTTTCGTAAAGTTCCTGGTGGGGATCGTTGGGCACCACGCGCACGGTTTCGAGCAAGATGCAGTTTACCGGGCAGGCTACTACGCAAAGGGTGCAGCCGGTGCAACGTTCGGGGGTGAGCTGAAGCCTGTTGCGGGCATTTTGCGGAATCGGAAAACGCTCGTCAGGGTATTGAATGGTTACCTTTTTGGCATAAATGTGTTTAAAGGTGATTTTCATCCCGGCAAGAGCCGAAACGAAACCAAGCCATATATTTTTAAAATAAGTTAGCATAGCAGTATTTTATTTGAGCATAACAAATAAACTGATGGCAAAAAAGCAAAGAAACGATATGGGCAACAGCACTTTCCAGCCTAAATACATCAGTTGGTCCACCCGGAAGCGCGGCAGGGTCCATCTAATCCAAATCTGGACTAAAACAATGCCGAATGCTTTGAGGATAAACCACATAGCGCCCCACCACGGGCCTTGCATAAATTCGCCAAATGGCGAATTCCATCCGCCCAGAAAAATGGTGGTGAAAATGGCTGCCACCACAAACATATTGGCATACTCGGCAAAGTAGAACATCGCGAATTTTATTCCGCCGTATTCGGTATGGAAACCGGCCACCAGTTCCGATTCGCCTTCGGGAATATCGAAGGGCACGCGGTTGGTTTCGGCTAAGGATGCAATGAAATAAGCGATCGAAAGGGTTAGCGTAAAGGGGATGATCAAGATTTTTGACCAGCTTCCGGGGCCGCCAAAAATAAACCAGTCCCAGAAATAGCCCGTTTGCGCGCGGCTTATCTCCATCATATTCATGCTCGAAGCCAGCACCACAATCGAAAGGATGGCCATTGCAGCCGGAATTTCGTAGCTGATGAGCTGGCTTACAGAACGCATGGCGCCCATAAGCGAATATTTGTTGCTCGAGGCCCATCCGCCCATCACAATGCCCATTGCGCTGATTGAGCCAATGGCAAACACATAAAACAATCCCACCTCGATGTTGGCCGGCACAAACGATTGGCTGAATGGAATAACCGCAAAAGCTGCATAAGCGCCGCTAAAAATGATAAAAGGCGCCAGGTTGTATAGCAATTTGCTGCTCTTATCGGGGGTGATATCTTCTTTCTGAAGCAATTTAACTACCTCAGCCAAGGGCTGTAAGATGCCCCAGGGGCCGGTGCGCATGGGTCCTAAGCGTTCCTGTATCCATGCCGACACTTTGAGCTCGGCCAGGATGGCAATCAGGGCATAAACCAGCACAAAAAGAAGTGGCAGGGCTACTACCGCAATAACCGTCCAGATATTGACGCCGTATAGGTCCCAAATAAAGTTCGTAGTTTGCATAGTTGTAATGTTCACTTGTTCAGGTTTTATTAGCGGTCAACTTCTCCCAATACAATGTCAATACTTCCCAAAATGAGGATAAGGTCGGCAAACATATATCCTTTCGATATTTCGGGAATTACCGAGAGGTTGACGAAGCTTGGTCCGCGTGCTTTCAGGCGTTCGGGTTTGTCGCTTCCGTTGCTTACGATATAAAATCCCAGATCGCCTTTTGGGTTTTCGGTGCGCGAATAGATTTCGCCTTTAGGCAGTTTGATTCGTTTGGGGATATTCGCTTTCACATCGCCCTCAAACGGCATTTGTTCCAGCGCCTGTTCGATAATCCGGCAGGATTGTTCCATCTCATCCATGCGCACCATATTGCGGTTCCAGCAATCGCCTACCACGCCAACTTCGCCTTTTCCCACGGGGATTTCAAAATCAAAACGATCGTAGATTCCATAAGGCTCGTCTCTTCTGAGGTCGTGGGCAAATCCGCTGCCGCGAAGCACCGGGCCGCTGCAGCCATAGCTTATGGCTACGTCGGGGGTAAGGATGCCCACATTGGCCGTGCGTTTGATAAAGATGTTGTTGTGAATAAGCAAATCCATCACCTCGGCATTGGTTTTGCGCACCTTACTAATGACGTCGAGGCACTCCTCTTTAAAGCCCGGATAGACATCGCCGGCTACGCCGCCAACCCTGAAGTAGTTGTAGAGCAGCCGCGCTCCCGAGAGTTTTTCTAAAATCCAGATGATGTATTCGCGGTCGCGGAAATAAAACAGGAAAGGTGTAAAAGCGCCGGCATCCAGGCCAAAGGTAGCCACTGCAATTTGGTGATTGGCAATGCGGTTGAGCTCGGCCACTATAACGCGGAGGTATTCCACCTTTTCGGGAACTTTTACATCCAGCATTTTTTCCAAAGCCAACACATAGGGCCATTCGTTGTTCATGGCCGAGATATAGTCCATGCGGTCTATATATGGGATTATCTGCGGATAGGTCATGTATTCGCAGTGTTTTTCGAAGCTGCGGTGCAGATAGCCGAGATGGGGTACAACTTCGGTTACAATTTCGCCGTCAACTTCTACTTCGAGGCGCAAAACGCCGTGGGTGGAGGGGTGTTGCGGGCCCACGTTGATGCGCATCCGCTCCGAATCGAGCTGGCTGTATTCAATATCAAATCTTTTTCTTTCGCTCATAAGATCAGGTTTTTCTACACTTCCATTCCGTGATAGGTTTCGGGCGCTTTATAGTCTTTGCGCAAGGGGTGGCCTTCCCAGTCGTAGGGCAGCAGGATGCGTATCAGGTTGTGATGCCCTTCAAAACGCACGCCAATCAGGTCGAATGCTTCGCGTTCGTGCCAGTCGGCCGATCGCCAAATTCGTTCTACTGACGGAACAACGGGCTTTTCTTTACTCAGCTGCGTCTTCAACACAATTTTGTGTTTCAAGTTGATGGAATAAAGGTGATATACCACTCCTATATCCTCGCCCAGGTCGGTTCCGCTGAGGCTCATCAGGTAGTCGAAAGCAAAAGCTTCGTCGTCGCGCAGGCTATGGCAAATATCAAACACTGCTGCCGGAGCAATGCGGATAAAAGCATCCGATGAGGGCTGTTCAACGAGTTCGAGGATGGTTTCGCCAAATTCCTCTTTTAGTTTTTCGTAAATTTCCTGTGCAGTCATAACGGCTTGATTATTCGATTCCGAGACGTTTACGTTTGTTGAAAATGGCTTGTTTGCTGATTTTCTTTTGCAGCTGCATCATGCCTTCTTCAAAGGCTTCGGGGCGGGGCGGGCATCCGGGAATGTAAACATCCACGGGGATGATCTTATCTACCCCTTTGAGCACATGATAGCCGTGTTCCCAGTATGGGCCGCCGCTGTTGGAGCACGAACCTACCGAAATCACATATTTCGGCTCGGCCATTTGCTCATACAAAATCTTGATGCGATCGGCCATCTTAAAGGTAACCGTGCCGGTAATCATAATAAAGTCGGCCTGGCGCGGGCTGGTGCGTGGGATGGTTCCAAAGCGCATAAAGTCGAAATGCGAGGCGTTCATCGCCATAAATTCAATGGCACAGCAGGCTAAGCCAAAATGAAGATACCAATCGGATTTGCTGCGACCCCAGTTGAGGAGCTCCTCTACCTTGCCAAGCACAATACCGCCGCCTTCATACGGATCGTCGAGTTTATTGAGTAATCCCATAGATTGAAATGCTATTTGTTTGATGATTTTTTTCGCCCCACAACCAAGTCTTCAAGCTTGGCAATATGCGGCCGCGGCTTATCCCAGTCGAGGTCGCCTTTGCCCCAAACATAAATGAAACCGGCCGCCAAAATCAAAACGAACAAAATCATCTCGATAAATGCAAACCAGCCCAACTGCTTGAATACCAAGGCCCAGGGCAACAGAAACACAATCTCCACATCGAAAAGCAAAAACACCAGGGCAATCACATAGAAACGCACATTGAAACGCACCCAAGCATCGCCGATGGGAATCTCGCCACATTCGTAAGTAGAGTTTTTAATGGGGTTGGGCTTGCTTGGCCTAACTAACCAGGCGGCAATAAGGGCAAAGCCTACAAAGAAAACGCCCAACGAAAAATACAGAAATACAATACCAAATTCTGACAACATATTGGTGAAGTTTGTGGCGGCGAAAATAGTACATATATAGATAGGTGGATAAGAGAGGCAATATTTAGAAACATTCCAATTAACTTCGGCCTAAATTTGTAAGCTAAAAATATGAACCGGAAACGGGACAACAACTCTCAAAAATCGCTAAAATGCTGAATAAAAGGATGTTAAAAGTTGAAACCACAGAGGTGAGGAAAAAGAAAAGGAGGTTTTTGCAAAAGATTAGCTACTTTCGTAGAAATTTAAAACAACGATGAAAAAGCATGGCCTGATCTTGTTTCTTTTATGGGCTGTTGGGGGACAACTTTTTGCACAAAAAGCCAACATTCCGTTAAACAGCCATAGTGAAGAGCTTCTTTACCGCTACAGCCTGAAAAACGGACAGCTAAACAAAAGCCTCTTTAACGATCTGAGGCCCTACAACCGCGCTGACGCTGACGCCCTTTTGCACCAGATTGACAGCCTCTCGCTAAAGCCGGCAAACGACCGCTTCAATGTGGCTTACCTTCATTCGGAAATTCTGGACGAAGCCAATCCTTACGACAGTAAAAAGCCCGTTTTAAAGCATTTTTATCGCAGCAAAGCCAATTTGCTTCAGGTAAACAGCCCTGACTTTGAGTGTTATGTCAATCCGGGCATTTATCTGATGGGGGGCAATCTGAGCAATTTCGACAAACCGCTGTTCATCAATACCCGCGCAGCAGAAATCTACGGCAGCATCGGAAAAAAAGTGGGATTTTATAGCTTTGTGTCGGAAAATCAGATGCGCGTGGCACCGCACGAAACTGATTTTGTGCGCAGCTGGGGATCCTATCCCGGGGCACATCTTACCAAAGGCTTTAAGGAGGGGGGGATTGATTTTCTCCAGGCCAGAGGAAGCATCACGTTTAGCCCTGTCAAGCAAATTCGTGTGCAGTTTGGCCAGGATCGCAACTTTATCGGCTATGGAATGCGCTCGTTGCTACTGTCGGATTTTGCCACCGACTATCTTTTTCTAAAAATCAATACGCGCGTTTGGCGCATCAATTATCAAAATTTGTATATGCGGCTCAACGACCGCTATGGCTATGTGGCCGGAAATCAAAATACCGCCCGCCCCTACCCGGCCAAATTTGTAACCTTGCACTATCTGAGCCTCAACATAACCGACCGCCTGAATATTGGTCTGTTTGAATCGGTTACCTTTCACGATAACAACAAAAACGGGCGCGGATTCGATGTTAACTACCTAAATCCCATTATCTTATACCGCTCAATCGAGCATCAATTGGGCGATGCCGACAAAGTGATGATGGCGCTGAATGCCGGCTGGTTACCCCTGAAAGACGTATTCCTCTATGGGCAGTTTATGATAAACGAGTGGCGATTGAAAGATGTGATTGCCGGAAACGGCAGTTCGGGCAACAAATCGGCCTGGCAGGCAGGCCTCAAATATGTGGACGTTGCCGGAATCTCCAATCTCGATTTTCAGTTGGAATACAACCGCATACGCCCCTACACCTACACCCATTATACACACGCCAACGATTTGTGGGTGGTGAATAGCTACAGCCATCACAATCAGCCGCTTGCACACCCGATGGGGGCTAATCTGCACGAGCTGCTGCTACGCGTTAAGGCGCAACCTCTGAAACGACTCACGATGGATTTTCAGCTTACCAGCAGCCTTTATGGCGCCGACAGCAGTGCATCAAACTGGGGGGGGAATATCTTTTTAGATTACCGCACGGCCGAACAAAAGTTAAACAACCGCATCGGCCAGGGGGTAGCCACAAACCTTTTTATGGCTCAGACGCTGTTCTCGTTTCAAATCAGGCATCAGCTATTTGTGGATCTCGATATGCGGCTCCGCAATGTAAAAAGCGACCTGCCCATGCGCAACAGCGAACATCTGCTTGTTGCCGCAGGCATACGCTTTGGCCTGCCGCCGCGAAGGTGGGAGTATTAATTTTGTTGGAGGCTTGGCACGCGTCCGGAGACGCGCGCCAGCGTCTGGAGAGGCTTGGCACGCGTCTGGAGTCGCGCGCGCCAGCTCTGGAGACGCGCGCCAGCTCTGGAGACGCGCGCCAGCTCTGGAGACGCGCGCCAGCTCTGAAGACGCGCGCCAGCTCTGAAGACGCGCGCCGGCGCAGAGGCGCTATCTGTTCACGTCTTGTGTTTTTTGCGGATCGAGCTGCTGGAAGATTGAGTTGTTGGAAATGTATTCCGGGACGATTTCTTTCATTTTTTTAACGAGCTGCATGGTTTCGCCGCTGATGATGAGTTCGGCAAGCTCGTGAAGGTGGCGACAGGTTTCTTCGTGGTCCTGATCGCGCACTTTGGAGCGCATGATTTTTGGATGATAGGTGGGCAGGGTATTTTCCTGGCTGGCGAGCAGTTCTTCGTAGAGTTTTTCGCCCGGGCGCAGGCCAATTTCCTTAATTTTGATGTCTTTTTCGGGCTGTTTTCCCGTCAGACGAATCATCTTAACGGCTAAGTCGTATATCTTAACCGGTTTGCCCATGTCGAAAAGGAAAATTTCGCCGCCTTCGCCCATCACTCCGGCCTCGAGCACAAGGCTGCAGGCTTCGGGGATGGTCATAAAATAACGGGTAATCTCTTTGCTGGTGATGGTTATCGGGCCGCCTTTTTCGATTTGTTTTTTGAAAAGCGGAATCACCGAGCCGTTCGATCCCAGCACATTGCCAAAACGTGTTGTGATAAACTGAGTGGTGCTGCACGTAAGATTTTGAATGTATATCTCGGCAATCCGCTTGCTGGCGCCCATCACATTGGTGGGGTTCACGGCCTTGTCGGTGCTCACCATGATGAATTTGTTTGCCTTGTATTCAATAGCCAGGTCGGCTATGGTGTGCGTTCCGAACACGTTGACAAGAAGTGCCTCATAAGGGTTGTCTTCCATGAGCGGAACATGTTTGTAGGCAGCCGCATGATACACAAAATGAGGCCGGTAGGTTTCGAAAATGCCCTTCATCCGGTAGCGGTCTTTAATGTTTGCGATGATAAACACCACCGAATGGGAATGAGCTTTATAGGCGTAGTTGTTACTCAGTTCGTATTGCAGCTCATACATGGGTGTTTCGGCCTGATCTACAACAATAATCCGGGCCGGGTTGTAGCGCAGCAGCTGCCTTGTTATTTCGCTTCCGATAGAGCCTGCAGCGCCTGTAACCATCACCACTTTGCCGGATAATTCTTTATAAACATCCTGATTGTCGAGTGTTATGGGGTCGCGCTCAAGCAGCTCTTCAATATGTACTTCGCGCAGTTGCCCCGAGCTAAGCTCGCCGTTGATCCAGCTGTCCACCGAAGGCAGCACCCGCACCTGAAGGTCGAGTTCGAGGCCTTGTTCCACTATGCTATTGCGGTGGTTGATGTCTATATTCTGGATGGCAATAATCAGCTGATTTATTTGCTTTTTCAGGATAAACTCTTTGTTCATTGCTTTTTCGGGCGAAAGCACCGGCACGCCTTCGATGGTTTTATTCACCTTGCCCTCGTTGTCGTCAATAAAAGCCACTACAACGTAGTGAAACAGCTTTTCGCGCATCAGGGCGCTGTAAGTAATGATTCCGGCCGAACCGGCTCCGTAAATGATCACCCGTGTTTGCTTACGCTGTGTGGACGAAATCATCTCATTGTAGCCAAGTTTGATGGCAAGGCGGGTCCCCATCATGATAAAAGTGAGGATCAGAAAATGAATAATAAGGATTAAAAGCTGCGGGGTATAGGGTTGAAGAAAAGGAATTCTGTTGGTGATAGAGATAAGCGCCGTAAGGCCAATTAGGCCGGCAAATACAGTTTTGGCAATGATGAGAACATCATTCAGTCCCGTATTCCGGACAATTCCTTTATACGGTTGGAAATAGAGAAAAGCGGCGGTATAGACCATCAGCACCATGAAACAAGAGCAGTCGGTGATTTTCAGGCTACCCGGAGCTTCAAAATTATAGCGGATGAAAGTAGCGACAAAAAATGCTACTAAAACACTGGCCACATCAAAAGCCAGAACGATCCACCTCGACAAAATCTTGTCAGAATAACGAGTGATGATTCTTTTTACCATTTCTTATTGGTTGGAAGATGGTTGATTCAAATACTTATGCAAATTAAGGGAAAGGTTTTCAAAAAACCAAAAAAAATTCACCGAAAGTGAAAAGAAAAATAAAGCCTCCCGATTTGGGCTGATGGATTTTCTTTTAGAAAAAAATCCGGATTATTTGTGCCCAGCTTTTGTGGATGGCGCTGTAAAAAACTCCACCCAAATCACCCACATCACAAAAATCATGAAGTAGAAAAAGGTTTTAAAGATATAGTCGTGAAAAAAGTCGAAATACTGCGGCCAGGGTTTCAGCGTTAGGGCAAGCCCGACAATGCGGACGATGTTGATAAAATGAATGACAATGATTCCGGCGGGGATAAACCACAGCTTATGTTTCCGGGGGCCCGGAAACAACAGCATGATAAAGATAAAATGCAGCCATTGTTTGAGGCTGGTGCAGCCGGGGCTCACCCCCACATAGCCCCACTGCCCATTTTGAGCCAACACCCAAATGGTTTGGCCTTCGGTGGTGTGATTTAGATGAAATACATGTTTCAGCAGCCAGGCGCTTTGTCGGAAAAGGATGTCGGAGGCAAACACAAAAAGCCGGTCAACCTGCCTGGCAAAGGGATACAAGTCGTAGCGCGACCACCAAAGGAAGAAATAGTGAAAACTCATCAGCAAAACGGCGAAGATCGCCACATTCACCAAAGGCCGCAAAGCGGGTTTGTCGAGTGCTGCCTTCAGGAATTTTATTGCCTCCATCACTATTTACCTTTTTGATTTACAGTACGTTTTCGGAATCAGCAGATTTTTGCAAAGCGCGGTATTCCGGAAAAAACGATTCTACAGCGGCTGGCGCAACTTTTCCATTGAGTTGGTTGAAAAGCTCTTTGTTGTGGATAAACCGCAGGCTCGAATAGCTGTGAATTTGGTTTGCAAAACCTTTTTTGAATCGAAAAAGTCCGTCGTTGGTGTTTCCTCCGAGGCCGCCACCCAGGTGTAAGGTGTTGGCACCAAGCGTTTTGCCGTGTGCAATGGCCATATCCATCATCCATTTAGAGGAGCTGTATCGGAGGCCGGGTTCGGAGCTTGCCCCCAGGTGAAACTGCATCAGTTTTCCGAAAAGGCTAAACAAGCCTCCGGCAAGAAACTGCCCGCCATTGTCGTAAATGGAAAAATAGAGCAGCTTTTCGCCAAGCAAGGCCTTGATGGCCGAAAAATAAGTGTCGGGGAAAAAATAATAGGGAGCGGCTTTTCGTCGCTGCATGGTTTGGCGATAAGCCTCGAGGAAGTCGTTGATGGAGGCGTAGTCGTTTATCCTGGATTGAAACCCAAAGTTTCGGAAACGATGAATGTTTCGCTTGTGATTGAGGGAGAAGCCGTTGCGTATTTCATCCAAGTCTAAATTCAGGTCAATCGAAACGGTTGCGCCGTGCATCCATTGCCTGAAAGGGAGGTTGTTTTCGAACTTCCATTCGTTGAAAAAGGGATTCAGGCGGATGAAGCTGCTCACAAAACCCTGTTGGGCGGCTTCCTGGTGAAAAAGCGACAAAGCCTCGCCGGCTTCAAAAGCGGTAAGCAGGCGGGTGCACAGCAATCCGGGATAGCCGTAGGGGCTAACTAAGTCGCAGGCGTTTTTCGTTCCCTTGATCGGGCGTTTGATCAATGGGATAAGGTATTGGTCTTCCCTGTTTTTATGAACCCAGGCCAGCGCCTCTCCGTTGAGCAGCCAAGCTTCGATAGCGCAATAGCCCGGGAGGTGATACACATCGTGCGAAACCGTTTTTAAGAAGTCTGCCCAAAGTTCGTCGTCAACGTGGATAAATGCCATTCGCAAATTTTAGTGCAAAAATAGCAAAAAGGGATGATGTGGCCTATGCCACAGCAGGTGAGCACCCGGCAGATGCTCAGCGATCAACGATCACTTTGACCACCCTTTCGATGTCGGCATCGGTGAGTCCGGCTCCGCTTGGGAGGCATAGGCCTTGATTAAACAGCTGCTCGCTGGTGCCGTCGCCATAAAAAGGCGCGTCGGCAAACACGGGCTGCAGGTGCATGGGTTTCCAGAGGGGGCGGGTTTCGATGTTGGCCGCCTCCATCTTAAGGCGAAGCGTTTCGCGGTTGAAACCCGTAACGGCTTCATCCACCACAATGCAGCTGAGCCAATAGTTTGAGTTGAAATCGGCTGAGGGGTTTGTTAAAAACGAGATGCCTTTCACATCTTTCAGCAGCCTGCGATACAGGGCGTTGATGGCGCGGCGGCGCGCCACAAATTGTTCTAAAACCGTCATCTGGCCGCGACCAATGCCGGCGCAGATATTGCTCATCCTATAATTATAGCCGATTTTAGAATGTTGATAATGAGGTGCATCGTCGCGGGCTTGTGTAGCATAATACATGGTTTTTTGGGCTTGCTCCGCTGTGGAGCACACCAAGGCGCCTCCGCCCGAAGTGGTAATCATTTTGTTGCCATTGAACGAGAGACAGGCAAACTCGCCAAAACTGCCGCATTTTCTTCCTTTGTATTCCGATCCTAAGGCTTCGGCAGCATCTTCCAGAACGGGTATATCAAAGTTGTATGCAATTTTCATAATCTCATCCATCTGTGCAGGCATACCATAAAGGTGAACAGGGATAATTACCTTTGGTTTTTTGCCCGTTTTTGTTATTCTATCTTCTATTGCCTTCAGCAAAAACTGCGGACTCATATTCCACGTTTTTGGTTCACTATCTACAAATATTGGCGCAGCTCCCAAGTATTTGATAGGATTAGCAGTAGCAGCAAAAGTAAAGGATTGGCAGATAACCTCATCGCCAGGGCCCACGAGGTGTATGGCTGCCGTGCCTGAGATAAGCGCCGACACATGCCGGCCTTCGCCGATATAGTTTTCAAGCTCCGCTTCAAATGCGTTCACATTGGGTCCCAGCGGCACTACCCAGTTGGTGTCGAAGGCTTCTTGAATGTATTTTTGTTCCTCTCCGCTCATGGTGGCAAGAGAAAGCCAGATTTTTTTGTTCATATTTTTTTTATTGTTAACATCAAACATCACTAATTACAAAATACTCCATTTTATTGCACAATACCAATATCCACTTCAGCGAAGGGCGTTAAAAACATTCTTCAAAGCAATCCTTGTTACCATCGAGCAGGAGTGGGTTTTGTGCCGCCCTACGGGCGGGAACGACAGCGTCGTTCTGTGTCCGCAAGATAAATCTTGCGGTAA
>CAYYDS010000017.1:0-23008 GCA_964470665.1 uncultured Lentimicrobiaceae bacterium | reverse complement strand
GGCAAGGTGTAGTTGTAAAAGGTTTTGCCATTGCGAATTGCACCGTTTTGTGCGAATCCTTGGTGGTAAACTGAAGCCGGAATGCCGTGAGTAGGCGAGGCCGCTGCCATGAGGTAAGTAATCAGGGCTTCGTTGTAGCCAATAATCTGATGATTCATTTGCCAGCCGTAATTGGGCGACCAATGCCAGTATAGCACATTGGAATTATTTTTTCGGTACCAATCCCACTCAATTTCGTTGTAGAGCGTGTTGATTCGATTTATCAGAGCGACTTCCTGCGGATCGCCGGTATTCAAATATTGCCGCATTGTGATAAGTCCTTGCGCCACAAAGGATGTTTCCACCAAATCGCCGCCATCGTCTTTTGTGCTAAATGGCACTGTTTTGCCGGTGTTTCCGTTAAGCCAATGTGGCCAGACGCCATGAAAACGATCGCAGTTTTCAAGAAAGTTGATAATTTTGTCGAGCCGGTTTATGCCTTGTTCACGGGTGATAAAACCGCGTTCTATGCCAACAATGAGGGCCATAATACCAAAGCCCGAGCCTCCGGAGGTTACGATATCGCCCGAGCTGTTGCGTTCGCGTGCCATGCCGCTTGCCGGATGCGCAAAATCGTAAAAATAGCGGAAAGTTTGTTGTTGCACGAGCGTGAGCAGCTCATCGTCTGTTAGGATAGGAAATTTGGGTGTGGGGTCTTCGCGGGTAATAAACGAATTGCTAAAACCCGAAAAAGTTGAGCCGTTTACGGAGCGCAAAGTGCTTGCAACAACAAATTGATAGCGCTCGTAGCCGTTTAAAACCTGTTTTGGTTTGAGGATCACCTTTTTAAAATCATCTTCAAAAAGCATTGAAAAAGCCGGTTGTCCGTTGAGCAGAAATTTGGAGCGAATGCCTGTTGTATCAACAGCTTCAGAATAGCGAAGACGGATGAAAAGGCTGTCGCGCCTAATGTTGTAATAATTGCCCGGAAGGGCAAAATCGCGTTCGTCCAAGGTTACGGATTTCAGCTCAAATGTGCCGTCTTTTGTTGTGAAGCGGTATTCGGCGCCTCCAAAATTTTCGCCCTTTTGGCCCTTAAGTTTTTTTTCGATGTGCAGGGTGTAATTTTGCAATTTCCCGAGTTCGGCGTGTTTTAGCTTAATGGTTTTAGCATCGTTTTCAAATAACAACTGCTGCCCGCTCAAAGCCAGGCCAGCTCTGTTTTTCAGTAAAATATTCTGTTTGCCGGAAAGGGTATCAAGGGCATGTGAAAAAACGATTTTTATGTCGCTGTTTGTGGCAACGTTTTGTATTTCGGCGGCAATATTGAGCTGGATATCACCAATGCTGCATTCCAAAACCGTTATTTGTTCGGCTACAAATTGAGGCTCGTCTTTGCAACTTGCTAATGACAACATACTGATAATTAAAAATATAGCGCTTGCCACAATGGGAGTTAAGGATGATCGGTATTTTTTCATGTTTGGAGTAGTATATCTTTTGTTCCCTTGATTTGATTCTTTATCATTTTTACTTTCAAAATTCTGATAATGAGGTAGATAACGAATGAAGAGGGAGGCTGTGCCCCCCTCTTCATTCGTGCCAAAGCGTGGTTTATTTACTGCCCATAAGGCTTTGCACTTCGGCTGCAGTGATGGGCCTGCTGAAGAAATGCATTTCGTCGTAGAGGCTCAGGTCGGAGAAATGCTCCCAATAGGTAAAATTGGGCGCTCCCGAAGCAATGGTCAATCCCGGGCAGCCCGCCCAGTCGATTGGATTTTCAATTTCCACTTCTTTAACTATCTGACCATCAACATATATTTTTATTTCTGATAAAGAAATGGTGATAGCGATATGCATCCATTGGTTTGCAGGTGCAAAGGTATAGAAGGGATTAACCCACACTTCATCGGTGCTGATGCCAATGTTAAGGCCAAGATTTTGATTAACGTCATTTCCTTCGCGGAAGAGGCGGAAACCAACTTTGCGATCATCGCCTGTAGGGCTTATTGCTACTATGCCTGCGCGATCGGGTACCTGGTTGGGTTGATACCAAAAAGCAAGGCTAAATTCGGGTTTTGCAACAAGTGCCGATGCTGTAGTGATATAGGCGTCGGTTGCTCCGGCATAAGCCGATCCAACTTTTCCTTCAACATAAGATGGACTGCCGTTTTGGTTCATGCTTTCGCCGGTAATGCCGTCCAATAGGTTTTCTTCAAACGAAAGATAAAGCGTTTCGCCGGCCATGGGTATATATACCGGCATGGTTACTTTTTTGAAATGAATCGTTTTTTCGACGGTTGAGCCGGCAAGGTCTGAAACGCTTACGTGCAGGCTATGTTCGCCATCGGTGAGGTTGGTATAGGGGCATTCTATCATGGCGCGGCGATAATCCTTAAAAGTGGTATAACTTGCAATTTCAGCGCCATCTAACTGTATTACAACCGATTTCAACTCAACATCGTCTTCTGCAACCAATTTGATAATGAGTGTGGAAACTTCCTGATCGGAGCGTACAATTTTTCCATCCAAGGGGAAAAGTATCTGCAGGCTTGGTTCGGCTGCATCGGGCTTTGGCTTCACCTCTGTGATGGGATCAATGCCCTTGTTGCAGGAAAACCCAACGAGAAGCAGCAGTAAAAAAGCAGGGAGTATTCGATTTATTTTCATGGTAATTTTTGTTTTCATTTCAACATTTATTTTCCGAGTATTGGCAAAAGGTCAACCTGATTTTGCGGATAGGGCAGTAAAGTTTTGTCGGCAGTAAAAGTACGGCCATCGTAGCTCAGATCGTTTGTTTTTCCAAGCCGAATCATGTCGTAGTAGCGGCTTCCCCATTCGGTGGCCAGTTCGGCAAATTTTTCATCCATAACCTGTCCGTTGTTTACATTCGATAATGGGCTGAGGCCGGCTCTTACTCTTACCAAATTCACAGCAAAATCGGCAGTGCCGGCTGTTCCTGATGCACCTTGGGTGAGCGCTTCGGCATACATGAGAAGGATTTCGGCATAGCGGATCACGCTAAAGTTTTTGTTTGTACCATAGTCGGTGCGCCCGGGCGTTAGCTGGGTGGAAGGCAAATAGTGTTTTCCGCTGGCAAAAAGCGCGCGCGCATAGTCGTTAATGCGATCGCCCGAGCGGGTTGTATTTGATATCCAAGTCGGTAGGTTTGCATAATTCGGATCGCTTTTCAATTCGTTGATGCCCCTGTCCGTAAAAAGGACGGTGGTTTCTAAGCGGATGGTTTCGTTGCGATCGAGCATAAATTTGATGTATTTCAAACTGGGTTCGAAAAATCCCCAACCGTCGCCTGCTCCGCTCACTGCCGGCGTCCAGCCTTGTGGGCCGAAAAATGCAAAGAGGTAAGCGTAATTGTCGCCAGTGCCTTGACCTAGATCGGAGTATTGAAGTTCCAAAATGTTTTCGTTGTTCAGCTTACCTTTGAGTTTAAAGAGTTCGTAAAAATCGCTCTCCAGGTTAAATTTTCCCGATTGGATGATTTCGCCCGTGGCATTGGCCACTTCCTGATAGTTTTTAAGTTCAAGATTTGCTAAGGCTTTCATAGCCAATGCAGTATATTTTGTAATACCGCCCGGGAGGTCGGTTCTTTCGTTTGGCCTCATTGCGGGTAAGAGCGGTATGGCTTCGTCCATCCAGCCTGAAATCATTTGCATGATTTCGTCTTTGTTGCTGAGTTTTGCAGCAAAAAGATCGGAAGGTGAGGAGGTGGGTGGGATGGGCAGGCCGCCCCATACACGGCTGAGTTGGAAAATCCAGAACGATTTCAGCACTTTTATTTCAGCAATATATTGGTTGCCAAGGGCTTTGTCGGCGCCATATTCTTGATATTGTGCAACTTGCTCCATGGCCGAGTTGGCCGAAAGGATGTTTTGGTAAAAGTTTTGCCATAGCGAGTTATACATCCAGTAGTCTTTGTTGTAGCGGAAGTTATCGGTTTCGGCAAAATCTTGCTGATCGCCAAGGCCGCCTGCGTTTACATCGTCGCCCCGAACAGAAATAAGCGGAAAACATTCCCATTCGATGCCGTTAAATTCCTGATAGGTGCCAACAACAGGCAGTATCATATTGCTGTGGATGGTATAATCGGTTTGCCCGGTTGGGTTGGTATTTTCTTTTGGCTCATCGAGGTATTTGTTGCAGCTGCTCAAAGCCAAAATAACGCTTAGCCCTACGGTTAAAGTGGAAATAATTGTATATCGTTTCATGTTAATTAGCTGTTTTGGGTTAGAATTTCACGTTAAGACCAATTGTATAAATGGCAGCCACCGGATAGGTTTGCGAGTCAATCCCATTGGCAACTTCGGGTGTAAATCCATTGTATTTGAATAGGGTAAGCGGCCTTTCGGCTGTGAAGAAGATACGTGTTTTGGGGAAATGTCCATTAATCCAGCCTGAGTTTTTGAGTGTATAACCCAATTGTATGTTTTGGAAACGGAAGAAAGAGCCGTCTTCGACAAAATAGTCGCTCATTTTTTGGTTCCATCCTCTGCGCAAACCGGCCGAGCTTGGATATTTGTCGGATGTTCCTTCGCCATACCAGCGATTTACAGCCAAATCGGCATCCAAATTGCCGTCCGGTGTCCAGATGATTTCGCCACGACGGCGATTGAGTATTTTGTTGCCTGCTTGTCCGTAAAAACTAAACGAGAAGTCTAGGTTTTTCCAATTGATGCTCACATTGCCGCCAAACATGATATTGGGGAAATAGGAGCCTAAGATCACGCGGTCGTCGTCGTCAATTTTCCCGTCTTTGTTTTGATCTACGTATTTGAAATCGCCCGGAACAAGTCCGTTAGCAATGGCGATGGGGTCGGCATCAATTTCGGCCTGACTCTGATAAACTCCGGCCACCTGTCGGCCATAAAAAGCCATCAGAGGTTCGTTTAAATAAGTGCGTTGCCTAAATTCGGCACTTCCGCCATCAATATAGGTTTGTCCGTAAAGGTCAACAGCCTGGTTTTTAAGCGTCGAAAAGTTGGCACTTACGGCATAGCTCAGGTCTTTGTTCACCGTATTGCTCCAAGTTGCTTCGAGTTCGATCCCACTGTTGCGGATCACTCCAACGGGCTTGAGCACGCTGTTGCCTACGCCCGGATTGATGACCGGTATGGCGGCATTTTTCGTGTCGCGACGATAATAGTCGAGGTCGAGCGCCAGATGATCGTTGAGCAGGCGAGAAGTGAGGCCGATATTGGTTTCTTCAACAAGCTCCCATTTGAGCCAGCTGAATGAGTTGCTAACCACCGTACCCGAATAAACAATGCCTCCAAGGGTTGTAGTAACCACGCTTGTTGTATAAGCCCCATCGGAAGCCGGCACCGATTCGTTGCCAAGCTGCCCCCAGCTTGCGCGCAGTTTCAAAAACTGAATGGTGGGGTTGCCCTTGAGGAAAGGCTCTTCCGAAACTACCCAGCCCAAACCAACTGCCGGAAATTTACCCCATTTTTGCTGATATTTATTGCTGCCGTCGGCGCGAAAAGTAGCATAAAACAAATAGCGGTCGCTAAAGTTGTAGGCTAAACGGCTGAAATACGACATCCCGTATTGCCGCAGCCCGTTGTCCCAAACTGCTTCGGCAGGAATATTCAACGACTGATTGAGATACCAGGTTTGTTCCATATTTGCCGGGAAATTTTTGCCCTGAGCCGAAACAATAAGCACATCTTCATCTTTAAATGAGGTTCCGGCCATTAACGTAAAGTGGTGACGATCAATGCTTTTGTTGTAAGTCAATACATTATCCCAAATTTTGTTGTTAAAGAGCGAAATGGTTCGGGTAATGGTGGCATCGGGGTTTTGAAAACTGTTGCCAATGTACCAGGGGAGGTTTACCGCGCGCTGGTCAATGGATGAGTAATAATAATTATAGGTGCTTTTAAAAGTCAATGCGCGCGGGATGAGTGTAAAATCGGCAAAAAAGGCTGTGCTCATTTTCTTGATCTTCATCCTGTCTATGTTAAAATCCATTGTGGGGAATGGATTCTGACCGCTGCGATAGCCTAAATCCTGCGCGTTGGCATAGGCTGTAGGGCTGGCATTGGTGAGGCTTTCGTCGAAAACGGGCATAATGGGCACGGCAAAATAAGCCTGATTCCATGCTGCATTTTGCGGATTAAATTTGGTGGCATTACTCGAAATGATGCTGCCGCCAACGCTAAGCCAGTCGTTCACCTTTACGTCAACCTTCGAGCGGAGATTCATTCTTTCGTATTCGTTTTTCATTTTAAGAATACCATCCTGATAGAAGTAGTTGGCTCCGATGGAATAGCGCGCTTTGTCGGTTCCGCCGCTAATATCCAAATTGTGGTTGCTTTGCGGGGCAAGTTGCAAGATTTCTTTATACCAATCGGTATTCACATCAGGCACATTGGGGTTGATTCGGCTACGGCCATATCGCTGCATCGCATTGAGGATAAAAGATTGGTCGGCAGCCGATCCTGATTCAATAGCCATCATTGTAAATTGCTGTGCATTAGCCATTTTAACGATATTTTGGGCGTTCTGAAAACCGTAATATCCATCGTAAGTAACTTCGGCTTTTTTGTTGTGACTACCCGATTTTGTGCTGATGAGGATGACCCCGTTTGCTGCCCTTACACCGTAAATGGCGGCTGCCGAAGCATCTTTGAGCACCGAAACCGACTCGATATCGCCGGGATTTAGAAAGTCAATGTTGTCATAAAACATACCATCCACAACGTAAAGAGGGGCGTCGCTTCCGCGGCCCGGAAACGATCCGATGCCACGCAGCCTCACTATTGGGCTATCGCCCGGGCCTCCGCCACCCACAATTTGCAAGCCGGCCACCTTGCCCTGAAGGCCTTGCATGGGCTGCGAAGACGGCGTTTTGGCCAGCTCATCCGATTTTACGGTGGTAATGCTGGAAGTGAGGTCTTTCACCTTCACAGATCCGTAGCCTACCACCACCACCTCCTGAAGGCTGGTCTTTGCCGGCTCAAGGCTGATTTTTAAATGAAGCGATTGACCAACAGCCACTTCCTGACTTTCATAACCAACAAAACTCACAACTAAAGTGTTTTCACCTTGTGCAAGGCTTAAAGTAAAATTGCCCTCAAAATCGGTAGAGGAGCCTTTGGCAGTAGATTTGATCATAATCGTTGCACCCGGCAAGGATTCGCCTGTAGAACGATCGCTTACCGTGCCCGAAATGTTTCGCGTTTGAGCATGCAGCAGTACAGGGCCAAACAGCAGTATCCAAATCGGAAAAGTTTTAAACCGGCTAAAAATCAGCCGGAAAAGTAAATGATTCTTCATAATGGTTTCATTTCGTTTATGGTTGAGTAATTAGGTATTGTGAAAAAAATAAAATTCATAAATGCGCTTACGACTTTTGATTTTGCCGAGTAAAATTGAAATAAAACCCTCGGATCTTTCCTTTGGGCCTGTAAAAATAAGGTATCTGAAAGCAAAAATCTACGTTTAAGTAATTTTTTCTTTGCTTTTTCTTGCTTTTTTTATGAAAATGAGATGGAATTCCGGCTCTTAAACAGTGTAAAAGACGGTGCTGTCAGCCAACAATAAGGGATTATTTCCTCCATTTGAGAAATGGCTCACAAAACTTCCGAAGATAATGCATTGCAAGTTTTAAGTCGGTTTTGTGAATGCGAAAAGCAGAAATTTTTACACCCGTTATTCGCTTAAAAGCCAACCACTGATACACAACGGCAGCCAAATAGGCCATGCTGGCCGAGGCCGCTGCGCCTAACATCCCAAAGGGTTTTACCAACAGGATAACCGATGGCAGCGAAACGCATAAACCGGTTAGCGAGGCATAAAGGTTGTGTTTGGGTGTGCCTGTGCCCGAAAAGAAATGACTAAAAATTGAATTGGCTGCCAAAGCTACCACGCCCGGACCTAAAACGAAGATTACCAAATTGATACCTCCAAAATCCTTTCCAAAAATAAGGCTAAACCACGATGATGGGATCAAACAAAGCAGCAAAACGGCAAATAAAGTGATGAGCACGGCCAATTTCATCAAACGGATTGTAATTTCGGTGGCATATTCCAATTTGTTGCTGTTGCTGATGGCCGATAACTGCACCAACGAAATGCTTTGACCAATCAGACGGAGGCCTTCGGTAAGCTGTGTTGCCGAATGATATACGCCTAAATGCGACAATCCCGACAGTGAACGGATAAAATAAAAGCCCAAACGTTTATTAAGCAAATGAGTAATACTCGACAATTGAGTCATCAAACCAAATTGCAACAGTTCTTTCATTTTTGGAGTATCTGTTTGATCTTCTGCATTTTGAAGCTTGAAAACAAGCGCCAATCCGATGATTCCGCTCGTGGCGTAGGAGAGGATTTGTGCCCACACAAAGCTCATGGCAGTGCGTAGCCCGATGCCCCAAATAAAAAATGCCATTAGGGGTATCACCAGCAAAAACTGAAGGCTAAATAATAGGTTGAACTGCCGAATCTGTTGCTTTCCTAACAACATATTTTGGTTTATGCCATGAATTCCGCTCAGGACAACCAGCGTAAGAATCAGAATTCCATAGCCGTCGGGCACAATAATGTTTCGAATATTGGGCCAAAATTGCAGCAGCAAAAACAAAGCGCCCATTAACAAAGCAACGCCCAAAAGCCATAAAAGAGCCAAGGCTTGTAATTGCCTGAGGTTGCGGCGTGAGCTATAAAAAACCAATGCGTTTCCGACCATATCGGCCAGCAAAAGAATAAGCGAAACATCGAGCATCACCAGGCCGGCAATGCCCCATTCCTTACTTCCTAAAAAATTGGTGGCTATCCACAAAACCACCAAAGCGGAAAGTGCATTCAAGATGCGGGTTACCGAAGTAGATACGATTTTTCTGATCATGGCCTCATTCAGAACTTAAGACTAAGCTGATGAAAAAAACCTGACAGGCTGAAATGATAGCGCTTCCCATCAATCAGGGTCACCTTATCATTAAAATTATAGGTGTGCAGGCCATGGGGGTAGGGCCCATTGCGGTTGGGTTCAATTCGTTTAACAAAACGCTCTTCAAAGTGCTCGGGAGTCAAACGCACTATCTCACAAATATTTACAGCTCGGCCATAGTGCAGCGAACAATCTTGCACCGGCCGAAAAAGCTTGCCGTCTTCGCGAAAAGGTGCGCCGGCATTGCGCGACATCGAAATATCGGTTTTTATCGGATTGTTGTAGTGCGGGGTATATTCACCTTCGGGCTTATCGGCATAAAATGCGTAAAGATGTACGCTGGGCAACGTTTTTACCGTAAACAACAACCACCACCGACCTTCATGCGGAAACAAAACCGGATCAACCGCCGCAAAACCATTCAGCAAAGTGCTGCGATAGGCGGCTTTAAGTGTAAGATAATCAATACTATACAACTTAATAGCATGGCTTTGGTAGCTCTCGGGAAGCAAAAAGTGTGAGCCCTGATATTCAAATACGTACGGAAAACTCAGATGCGTATTTTCATTCAATACTTCATGGCTGATTGCAAAATTTTCGGCCGATTTTAGGGCAACAATACGGCCCTTTCCATGCTTATAGCTAAATTCTTCGGCCAAAATAATTTCTTCGTGCGGCATTTTAAGCAAAAAAGGATCGGCCAAATAGGCGTTGCTTTTTGCCGGTCGGGCAATTTTGCCAAAAACTTTCTCGCTGTTTTCCGGATAGCCGGACAAAGCGCATTCGAGCCGCGCAATGTGCCAATCTTCGTGTTGCAAAAGAAACTGGAGATGAAACTTTATTCTTCGCACTACCGTTGTCAAAAGAAAACGGAGCATAGTCAAATTGCCTGGTGGCCTCAAAATAGGGGCTTTCGTTTCGGAAAGTTGAGGCTCAAACTTTTTGTGCTGCAAGTGGCGGCAAAATTGCATGGGCATAAGGGAACTTTCGAAATAAAGCTGATCTAAATGGGCTTTATAAGAATGGTAAATAACTGGTAATTGGTTCTTTTTCAACACATAACCTTTGTCGAGGCTATGACTGATTTTCTGAAGAATGACCCCATTTTTTGGGTATTTTCCAAGAAACTCCCAAAAGCCGGGCGGCCCTCCGCGAATTTCCTGTTCGTCATCGTGATGAAACGACCAAATACCGTATTGCGCCACATTTAAAATATTGCCTTTTAAGATGTTGAAGCCAAAACGAAGGATAAAATCCACGTTTTCACCTTGCAGATATTCGATCATTTCATTCGAAAATTCGTTTGCAAAACCCGAAATTATGGGTTCATATTCCACAATTTTGGCGCCTTTGAGCAGGGGCGAAATATCCTCAGGAAGTTTGGATAACGGCTTGAATATAAATCTGTTCCATATTCTGAAAAGGAAATAGCGATAGGGATAGTTCCTAAGTTTTTTGAAAAATGGCGTTTTGCCTGTTTTTTCTTTTTTCAGGATAACAAATTCGAGTCGGTGGCCATCGGCAAGCAAAAGCCGGAGGGTCTCCGTCTGCCAGCTTTCGAGCGCCAAACTGTTGGCCAGCAAGCCAAAGCGAAAAGTTTTTCCGCTGTATTCTTTCACCGCATTTAAATCAAACTTTTGCTTCATGCGCTTTTAGTATCTTTGTTCCAACAGAATGAATATTGCGGGTTGAGCAGCAAATATCTGCTTTTTTCTGCAAGTTTTGTCCATAAAAAATCAAACAGCTTTTATGCCCGGCATTGCCCTTTGTTTTAAAACCCACGATCAGCAGATTAAAAAAGCCCTGCAACAGCCTATAAATAACGGTTTTTCGCTAGTATTGCCCGAGCTAAACGTTGGCCCTACGCTCTTTGTTGCAGCTTTTTCATATCCCGGCTATCCTTTTTTTTATTGGCAGCGAGGCGAACATTTGGTTTTCATGGAAGGCAAAACCTATCCGATGGATCATTCGGCTAATCAAAACGAATTTTTTTCATGGTTTTTGGATGAAGGATTTAACCTCCAAAAAGTTGAAAATTGGAGAAATCAACAAGATGGAGAGTATGTCATCGTTTTGATAAACAAGAAGATAAATAAAGGAATCTTAATTAACGACCGCTTTGGCCGGCTACCGCTCTACCTGTTTCACGAAAACGAAAAATGGTGCATATCGCGCGAAATCGGTTTTGTGCGAAATCTTGCTGGCAAAACCCGCCCCGATAAACTTGCAATGGCCGAAAATCTGCTTTTTGGCTATCCACTTGGAAACAAGACTTTTGATGAAAGCATAAAAAGACTGATGCCCGCATCCATGCTTCAATTGGATTTGATTGGCGGAAAAATTGAAACAACAAACCGGCTTATCGAATGGGAAGCTAGCCGAAAGCTTGATCAAAAGCAAACACAACGCCTGCTCGAAACCTTGCAAAAAGCGATTTCGGACCGTATTTCCGAAAATGACAATCCGGCACTTTCTCTAAGCGGTGGTTTAGATTCGAGGCTGATTGCAGCCTTATTAAAAAATCAAGATATTGATATTCCGTGGCTTACCTATAACGATGCCGAAGGTTCGGCAGCTCCCGATGTGGTGGCCGCACAAAAAATTGCCGAAGGACTAAATCACAGCGATCGCTTTAAAGTGATAGAACTGCCGCCAACAAGGCCGCAAAGCGTTAGCCGCCTTCTACAGCTCAAGCAGGGAATGAATGGGGCTGATATGGCTTTTTTGCTTCCGTTTCTCGAAAACTTCAAGCTGCAGCATTGGCAGATGCTCACCGGCGATGGAGGCGATAAAACCCTCGAGAGCCTCAAATCGCCCATCCCTCTTTTGAGCAGCAAGCAGTTGATAATGTTGTTGTTATGGAAACATCATGCGCCGCCACCCGAAAGCGTGGCTCGCGTGCTTGGCCTTAAAAAAGAGGTTATCCTTGATTCGGTGCTCGCAAGCTTAAATAGTTTGCCGCCAAAAAACTTAAACCTTCAATATGAATCTTTTATGGTCAATGAAAGGGCTGCGCATTGGCTTTTCGAAGGCGAAGACCGCAACCGTGCTTTTTGCTGGGCCACAACACCTTTTTACCAGCCGGATTTTTGGGAAACCGCCATGGCCATACGCATGAGCGACAAGGCATACGGAAAACTTTTCCTCGATCTCTTTCAAATGCTGCCCGGAAAATTGCATGAAATTGAAAACCCCAACTGGAAACTTGCCCCTTTGCAGCGTAAAGGATTAAAATTTCTTGAAATAAAGCAGGCATTAAAAGCTGCTTCGGCGAGCTTTTTAGGATACACTTTAAAAAACGAAATGCCGGATATTGAACTCACAAAAAACCCGCATTTGGAATGGTTTAGCGGCTTTACGGCTCAACTAAACCAAAACGAGCTGTGGCAAAGAGCTGCACAAGAACCACTTAGCCTCGAAGTGAAGGTTCGCTTGCTCAGCATCATTTTGCAAATGCCGCCTGAAAGTTAGATTGAAAAATCGAAAAATAACTCTAAAAAAATTGTTAAGAGAGTTCAAGAATAAAGCGTAATTTTGAACATCTTTTTAAGCCCCTTTTAAAGGCTTGCCATCCTGTAATCAGGTTTCGTAAATGTTCAATCGTTTTGTTTTATGAAAAAAATTCTCATCGCTTTTACCCTGTTTTGCTGGGGTTTAAGTGCCTTTGCCGGTGATTTGGTACAGACCTATCATTTTTCATCACCCATCTTTTCGAAACACCTGACTTATGATTTGGTTCGTTTCGATCAAACCATGCTTACCAACCATTCGGGCGAGCCGCTAATCCCCTATATGAAAGTGAGTCTTTTGCTTCCGATGGGCGAAGAAGCAGCATCGGTTTTCATCGAAAAATCGGGTAAAGTGGAGCTTCCCGGCCGTTATGAACTTTATCCGGCTCAGCCTTCACGGCCTCTTTCGGCGAAAGATATTCCTGTTTTTTCAAAAAATGAAACAGTTTATAGCAGTTTTCTTCCCTATCCGGGGGATGAAAAACCGGTATTTAGCACCTATTTTATGAATGGCTTTGGCTTTGCCTTTGCCTCTTTTAGTCCGATAGAATACATCCCCGCCGAGGGAAAGCTTTTTTACTATGAGAAAGTAACAGTTCGACTTCAAACAAAACCTTCGGACAAGGCTTTAAGCCAAGAAAAAATGATGAAAACTTCGCCCGAAGTGCTTTCAAAAGTTAAACGCTTGGCGCAGAATCCGGAAATGTTGAAATCGTACCCTGAAAGACCGCGAGCTGCCAGCGATTTTGAGATATTGATCATTAGCCCTCAAACCTATGTTTCAGGCTTTGAGCAACTTACTGATTTGTATTTAAGCAAAGGCGATCGTTCGCAGATTGTAACAACCGAATTCATTAGCGCCAATGTTCAGGGGCAGGATCTGCAAGAAAAAATCCGGAACCTAATCATTCAAAAATATCAGCAAAACCAAATCGAAACTGTCATCTTGGGTGGCGATGTGGAGCTGGTGCCTTATCGCGGCTTTTATTGCTATGCCCAATCGGGAAGCGGATATACCGACAACGCGATTCCGGCCGACCTTTATTATGCCGCTTTAGATGGCACCTGGAACGACAATGGAAACAACAAATGGGGCGAAATTGGCGAAGACGACTTGCTGCCCGAAGTGGGCGTAGGCCGTATGCCTTTTAGCAATGCCGCCGAACAAGCCAGCCTTATTAATAAAAGCCTGAAATACCAAACTCAACCGGTTTTAGGCGAATTTACGAAACCTTTATTGGTTGGCGAAGAGCTGCACGACAACCCCGAAACCTGGGGGAGCGACTACTTAGACCTGATTATTGGCCTGAGATCGGATAACGGATATACAACTAACGGCATTCCGCCTTCGTATAATATCCAAACCATGTACGACGAAAACCAATATTGGTCGGGAAACAACCTGATCAGCGCCATCAATCAGGGATCACAATACATTCACCATGTTGGGCATGCCAATGAAACCTATGTGGCAAAACTTACCAATTCGCAGATTACCAATGCCAATTTTGCACAAACCAACGGCGTGATTCATAATTACGCCATCTTTCATACCCATGGCTGCAACTGCGGCTCGTTCGACTATAACGACTGTATTCTTGAACGCATGGTCAATATTGACAATTTTGCCGTTGCTGTGATAGGCAATTCGCGTTACGGCTGGTTTAACGAAGGGCAAACTGAAGGCCCGGCGGCGCACTTGCATCGCGAAATGACTCATGCCATTTACACCGATAAAATTGCAAAACTCGGCCTTGCGCTTAGCGAGTCGAAAACCATGACAGCGCCCTGGGTTACTGCTCCCGGCCAATGGGAAGAAGGCGCCTTGCGCTGGAACTTTTACGACCTCAATATTTTGGGCGACCCGGCGCTTTCAGTCTGGTCGGCCGAACCCCGAACAACTCAAGTAAACTATTCGCCCGAACTTGTATTGGGAACAACATCAACTACCGTAAATGTTTCGGCCGGAGGCAGCGCAGTTTCGGATGCCGTATGCAGCATCCTCATGGATGGGCAACTCATTGGCCGCGGACTTTCGAACAACAATGGCACAGCCGAAATTCAATTCGATGAACCGGTTTCAGAAATCGGCAGTGCCGAACTGATCGTTTCGGGCTACAACTGCCTTACACAAACCTCCCCAATCACGTTTATTCCTGCCAGCGGCCCATATGTTGTGTACAGCAGCCATGCCATTAACGATAGCAATGGGGGCAACGGAAATGGTTTGCCCGATTACAACGAAACCATCCAATTGTTGATGGCAATGAAAAACGTGGGCATCCAAACAGCAAGCAACCTAACTGTAAATGTTAGTACTGCAAGTCAGTACATTAACTTTACTTCGCACGAGTTTAACATCGGACAAATTGCAGCCGGTGCAACAGTTTCGGTAGATAATGCCCTCGAACTAAGCATTGCACATGGTATTCCAAATCAAACGAATATTGATTTTCAGCTCATTACCACCGACGGAACAGAAAGCTGGCAGAGCAGTTTTAGTTTTCAGGTAAACGCACCTCAATTTCTTATTGGCAATTATGCCATAAACGATGCGTCGGGCAATAACAACGGGCTACTCGACGCCGGCGAAACCGTTGGTTTTTTAACCCGCGTTAGCAATATTGGCAGCAGTGTCGGCTCTTTCGACCTTAAAATTGAAACAACAAGCCCATGGCTGAATATCGAAAACCCGCTTTTTAACGTAAACTCGATTGAACAAGGCCAGATGGTTGAACATAGTTTTGTGATCAGCGTGAACCCGGCAACGCCACTCGGAACAGTTATCCCGTTACAAATCAAGGTGTTAGAAGGGGATTACAGCGTTTCCGAAAATTTGATGCTACCTGTAGGCCTTCGCATCGAAGGATTCGAGAGCGGCAATTTCGACGAATACGAATGGAATCACAGCGGCAATGCCAATTGGACAATCAGCATGACGGGCACTTATGAAGGCAACTTCTGCGCAAAATCGGGTGCCATAGGCAATAACCAGCAGTCTATCCTCTGGATTAGCCTAATTCTAATGGACAACGACCAGATTAAGTTTGCCCGTAAAGTTTCATCAGAAGCCAGCTACGATTTCCTCAGGTTTTATATTGATAATGCTGTGATGGGAAGCTGGTCGGGCGAAATAGGTTGGGAAGAGGTGAGTTACCCCATTACCGAAGGAAACCATGTGCTCAAATGGTTATATCAAAAAGATGGGATGGTAGCACAAGGAAGCGATTGCGCCTGGATTGACAAAGTTACTTTCCCCGGAACAACGACGGTAATAGATCTGGGTGAGCATTTTCTTCCGGTCAACGCCCGCATAGCGCCCAATCCCAACAAAGGCAGATTTTTTGTTTTGGCTCAAAACAACCTCCCATTGCATCTGAAAGTGTTTAACAGTGTAGGCCAGTTGGTAGCCGAATTTAAAAATGTAACATCCTCACAATCACTTGATGCACAGTATCTTGAAAAAGGAGTTTACATTGTTGAAGTAAGTGATGGCAAAAATGTTTTCCGAAATAAAATGCTTGTCGAGTAATTAAATCACTCCAAACCAAGGTAAAAGTTTTTTAGCAATTGGTTATAAGCCAGGCTAAAGTCGTGGTTTTTGTTTCGCAAAATCAGGCTTTCAACCTCCGGTTCTCTTATTGGAGCAAAAGCGCTTTCAACCATTACACGGTTGGCCGGCCTTCCTTCAACCGGAATAATATGGCAGATGCGCTGAGGCCAAAGGTCGTATAATACACACTTTTCAATAAAATCGGCTTGGTTTTCGGCAGGTATTACTACCGAAAAGCGCCCGTCGCTGCTAAGCAAACGCGCTGTATTTTCGATCAGGCTTTCGGTTGAAAGCGCATCGGTATGCCTTGCTAAGTTACGGCGCTTGCATGGCGTTTTAAAGCTTGCGGAAAAGAAAGGGGGATTACTGATTATCAAGCGGTAGCGCTGCGTGGCGGGGTAGGGCTTAAAGTTGGCAAAATCGGCATTCCAAACCTTCATTCGATGGCTCCAGGCCGAGTTTCCAAAATTAAACGAAGCTTGAAAAGCCGAAGCCCGATCAATATCAATAGCTTGAATATCAATAAGTTTTGAGCGCTGTGCCAGCATCAACGCCAAAATACCAGAGCCGGTTCCCACATCAAGGGCAAAACCACTTGCCGGAAGCTTTGTCCAGGCGCCTAATAGCACGGCATCGGTTCCCACCTTCATTGTAGCCCCCTGATGCAAAAGGCTAAAATGCCGGAAATGAAAGGGGCGGGAATCCATACTCCTGACGTTTAGCTGTTTAGGTATAAATCTATCAGCCCTTCGGGGGCGGTTATGAAAACGGTTTTCGATCGGCGATCCACTTTTTCGATCAGCTCATCGCGAATGGGTATCAGCACTTCGCGCCCGTTATTAAGGATCTGAAAAATAGCCTGACCCGGATATTCCAACACCTTCTCAATGGTGCCCACTAAGCCGAATTTAGAATCAACAACTTTAAAATCAGGTACTTCATGATAATAAAACTTGTTTCCTTTAAGTTTTGGCAACATTTCGAGAGGCAAAAAAATATCCAATCCACTGAGTTCGGCTGCCTTTTCAATCGTATCTAGATCTTGCAGTTTCACGATGGCTTTGTCGTGCTGAATATTTAATTTCTGAATGAAAAAAGGGACCAATCCGTTGCGGATTTTTAAGAAAAAAAAGGAGATATTCCGGTAAGTTAGCGGTGTATCCGCATCAATACGAATGCTTATTTCGCCTTTAATGCCGTGTGTTTTAATTACTTTTCCGAAATAAAAACTATCTTCAATTTTCTGCATTTTTCAAGATTCTATGTTAAGTAAATTGGTAGCGATTGTTCAAAAAAAACAATGTCGTAATGCATCCGTTTAAAAAAAAGCCGGCTAAAAAGGCCGGCTTTTAAAATATCTAAGCTCAGAATGCTATGCTTCAGAGCTTTCGGGCTCTGTGGCAGCTTCTTCGTTTTCAGCTTTTAAGGCAGCCGACAATTTTTTGGCTACTTCTGCAGCTTTAGTTTCTTTTGCTTTGGTTTCGGCCTCTAACGATTTCTTTTTCTCGTTGCGGGCAGCATCCTTAAGGCCGCTTTTTTTGGCTTCGATGCGGGCAAGCTTTTCGCCTACCCATTTCTGGAACTTTTCTTCGGCCTGATCGGCTGTTAAAGCGCCTTTATCAACGCCTTTCAACAGATGATGTTTGTACAGAACCCCTTTGTACGAAAGGATTGCCCTAACGGTATCGGTGGGCTGAACCCCATTACGAAGCCAATTCAGGGCGCTCTCGAAATCTAAATTGATTTCGGCAGGATTTGCAACTGGGTTGTAGGTGCCAATCTTCTCGATAAATTTTCCGTCACGTGGTGCACGACCATCCGCAATTACAATATGATAGAAAGGTTTGCCCTTTTTACCATGACGTTGTAATCTCATTTTTGCTGGCATAATAGCTAAATTTTAATGCTTTAAAATAGATGAATAAAATGAGCGGCAAAGATCAGATTTTTTTTTGAATTGACAACGCGATCCCCTATATTTTTGCTGCACTGTTTTTGTTGCCCGGGAAACAAATCAAAAGCAAAATGCAAATATTTGCTATCAATCAGAATATCAGTGAGCTATGAATATTTGATGATATGCATAAAAATTAAATGAAGCTTAATTTTTTTGTTTAAACCTCAAATGATAATCTGTTTTTCGGCACAGTAGCGGGCAAAGGAACGGAAAGCTTCGTCGGAAACAGCTTTCATTTGAGTAGATTGTAGCTGCCAAATGTCGGGCAATTTGTGCCGAAACTCAAAATCGTTGTGCAAAAAATGATGGGTATCCAAAGCATTGCGCCATTGCGTCAGCAAATTATAAAGCTCGGCATCAACCTTGGCAAGTTGCTTTAAGCAATTGCTGCTGTCAGGGCGATCACAAACAATGCCAAAATGAAAGTAAAGCCGCCTTAAAAGCTCCGGATAAGATATTTCTTCCATTTGATCTCAAAAAAAGTTTAAAAATAAAGTATTTAAAATACACTAAATCAATTATTTAAATACATAACTCATTTTTTTATTTTTATTAATTCTAATTAAAAACAATTTTATACTTTTACGTGTTTAAATGTCGAGGCTTTGCCTTAGGCAAATTTATGAAAATAAAGAAGCAGAAAGACATTTCGGGCACCGGCTTTTAGAAGGGGCGGGAGGCACCGAAAACAATTGGAAAAGTATGAGTGAAGGAAAAAAGAATACTTACGAAACTGTTAAAACGATTTTCACTGAATATCTTGAACAGCGAGGCCACCGTAAAACCCCGGAAAGGTATGCTATCCTGAAAGAAATATACGCTACTGATGGCCATTTCGACATCGAGACGCTCTACCTTCGGATGAAAAACAACAAATACCGCGTAAGTAGAGCTACCTTATATAATACCATCGAGTTGCTTTTAGATTGTTCGCTGGTAACCAAACATCAATTTGGTAACAATTGCGCGCAATTCGAACGCTCGCTCAGTTTTAAGCAGCACCACCATTTTGTGAGCGTTGAAGATGGCACTGTTTTAGAGTTTTGCGACCCACGCCTCCAGGAAATCCAACAGTCGGTTGAGGATATTTTAGGTGTTGAAGTTACCCATCATTCGCTCATTTTTTACGGCAAGATAAAAAAGCAGTAAAACAACCCGGCCTTAGCCCCTTAAGGCCTGCAATCGGCAGTTTAAAGCCAAAACACCTCATTTAATTCATTTCCAAAATTTTTTGAAAGCCTTCTTTTTTGCAAAAAGAAAGTAAGTTTTTTTTCTTTTAACCTTATGTAAATGAGATAGTTCATAATTAGTTACGGCTTTTGGCCAAAATTCATAAGTTTGGATTAACTTTGCCTGCCAAAGCACCTATACGGCTGTTTTGGTTTTAAAATTCGGCATAAAGAATCAAAACTATGAGTGTGGATGTTTTATTAGGCCTTCAATGGGGCGACGAAGGAAAAGGAAAAATTGTAGATGTGCTTACCCCTTTATACGATGTTGTAGCGCGTTTTCAGGGCGGCCCAAATGCCGGGCATACGATTGAGTTTGAAGGGAAAAAATTTGTGCTGCACACTATTCCTTCGGGTATATTTAACCCTAAAACCATCAATATCATTGGAAATGGGGTAATTATTGATCCGGTTATCCTTTGGCGTGAGCTCGATCGCTTGGGCGAGAGCGGTGCAAACGTGAAAAAAAATCTTTTTATCAGCCGTAAAGCCCATCTTATTTTGCCCACACACCGCTTGCTTGACGCTGCCAATGAGAAAGCCAAAGGCGCATCGAAAATTGGCTCCACCCTCAAGGGCATCGGACCAACTTATACCGACAAAACAGGGCGCAATGGGCTAAGAGTTGGCGATATCGCTTTGGCTGATTTTGAAAAAAAATACAAGCACCTCAAAGCCCGCCATTTGCAACAGATCGAACTGCTTCAGTTTGATATTTCGGACTACCTGATTGACGGATTGCCTTTTGAGGCCTACGAAATGCAATGGCTCGATCGTTTGGCCTGGCTAAATACCCTACAACTTGTTGACAGCGAATATTTTATAAACGACCTGATCAGTCAAGGGAAAAAAATTCTCGCCGAAGGCGCGCAGGGCTCGCTGCTCGATGTTGATTTTGGCAGTTATCCGTTCGTAACTTCTTCCAACACAAGCATAGCCGGCGTTTGTTCAGGCCTTGGCATTGCACCTAAACAAATAGGAAAAGTAATCGGCATTTTCAAAGCATATTGCACACGAGTGGGCAGTGGGCCGTTTCCTACAGAACTTTTCGACGAAACGGGCGAAACACTACGCCAAATCGGCAACGAGTTTGGCTCTACTACAGGTAGGGCCAGGCGTTGCGGCTGGCTCGATATCCCCGCCCTGAACTATTCCATTATGATCAATGGCGTTACTGAATTGGTGATGATGAAGGCCGATGTGATGGACGAATTGCACACAATAAAGGTAGCTACCGCTTACCAAATTGGCAACGAACTTACGCAACAACTCCCGTTTGACGTGGCTAAAACCGAACTACAGGCCGTTTATGAAGAGCTGCCGGGATGGAAAACCAATATTCGCGATGCAGCACAAAAGGCACATTTTCCACGCGAATTTGAAGATTTTGTGAGGTTTATCGAAAGTAAAACCAAAACACCAATCAGCATCGTAAGCACAGGCCCCGACAGAAGTGAAACCTGGAACAGGAATCTTTAAGACATTAATCATCTGATAATAAACATTTTGAGACTAATAAGGGTGAGTTTTGGAAAACTTTAGGCCCGAAAGGAAATACCACTTAAGAAAGTAGAAACGATATTTTTTTGCAAGTTGTTTTTCGAGCGAAAAAAAAGCTATTTTTGCACCCTTAAAAGTTCGGCTGTTTAATTGAATCCTTTTATTAAAAAGGCAGGCAGTTAAACAAATTTCCTGCAAAAGGCAGAATTCAACACGGAGAGATGGCAGAGTGGTTGAATGCGGCGGTCTCGAAAACCGTTGTTCTACTATCGTGGAACCGGGGGTTCGAATCCCTCTCTCTCCGCACAATGGCTTTTTTGCGCCTAAAACCCACCGGAATTTACACGATTCCGGTGGGTTTTTTCATTTGTGCTTGCAGCAATTTAGAGCTTTTTTTAAAAAAGCATTTCCATTTTATGGGCAGCCAAGCTTATGAGGTTTTTTTTTTGCTATTTTTCTTTTATTCTTTTGAATTATTTTGAAGCTGTGCGCTAAAAAACCAATTAATTTTGCATGAACTCATTGCAAAGCGCATTTTTTCCTAAGGGATTATCCCAAAGCTCTGTGTGCTATTATCCAATCTTTTAAAACCTAATTTTATGTCCATATTCACCGAGTTGAACCCAAATCCACTGGTTAAATACCTAAACAAAACCGCAGCCGAATTTACCAAGGCCGATTTGATAAAATACATTACCGATCACAAGATCGAGTTGATCAATTTTCGCTATACAGGCGGCGATGGCCGTTTGAAAGCGCTTAACTTTGTAATCAGCTCGCGCGACCATCTAAACACCATCCTCACCACCGGCGAACGCATTGACGGTTCGAGCCTGTTTCCGTTTATCGAGGCCGGATCGAGCGATCTTTATGTGGTTCCGCGCTATCGGACGGCTTTTGTAAACCCTTTTTCAGAAGTTCCGGCCATTGATATTTTATGCTCGTATTATACCAAAGACGGCACACCTTTAGAAAGCTCGCCGGAATACATTTTGCATAAAGCGCATCAGGCATTAACCGAAAAAACCGGCTATCGCTTTCATGTGATGGGCGAACTGGAATATTACGTGATTTTCGACGATCAGGATATTTTCAAGGCAACCGACCAAAAAGGCTATCACGAATCCTATCCTTTTGCCAAAGGCGAGCTGTTGCGCACCGAAGCCATGAACGCAATGGCAAAAGCCGGCTGCCTGATTAAATACGGCCACTCGGAAGTGGGTAATTTTACACTGGATGGGAAACTTTACGAACAAAACGAAATCGAATTCACGCCAACAACACTCGAAGATGCAGCAGATCAATTAGTTGTTGCTAAATGGATACTTCGATCCATTGCCTATCAGCATGGAGTAACGGTTACCTTTGCACCAAAAATTACAGTGGGCAAGGCCGGAAGCGGAATGCATATTCATACAAAATTGGTGAAAGACGGGCAAAACTGCATGGTGAAAGATGGAAAACTCAGCACAACTGCCCGCAAAGCCATTGCCGGTTACCTTGATTTATCGCCCTCGCTTACTGCTTTTGGAAATACGAATCCTACCTCTTATTTCAGGCTTGTGCCGCATCAGGAAGCGCCTACCAATATTTGCTGGGGCGATCGCAACCGAAGCGTCTTGGTAAGGGTTCCGTTGGGCTGGTCGGGAGGCGGCAATTCGATGATCTATCACGCAAACCCCTTAGAAAAACCCGACGGTAAAGACCTTTCGCAACTCCAAACGGTTGAATTTCGATGCCCCGATGGTTCGGCCGACGTATATCTGCTGCTGGCCGGATTGACCGTTGCAGCACGCCATGGAATTGAAATGGAAGATGCATTGGAGAAAGCAGAAAAAACCTATGTAGATGTCAACATCTTTCATGACGAGCACAAAGATCGCCTGAAAACACTCGAAACCCTGCCGTTTTCGTGCTGGGATTCGGCCAAAATGCTCGAAAAACAAGCCGATATTTATAAAAAATACAACGTTTTCCCGCAAAGCGTTTTAGACGGAATTACCCGTAAACTCCGTGGCTACAACGATGAACATTTGCGCGAAGAAATCAAAAACGACAAAGGAAAAATTATTGAGCTTGTTGAAAAATATTTCCATTGTGGATAAAGTCAAAGGGCAAAATAGTTTAGCCACAAAAAATAAAAACAGATTATACATCGCTTAAACCTGTATTTCAAGCGTTTTTCATAGGAGGCGATTCGGCTGAAATGCCTAATTTTGCCGAAAAATCCAACTATGACACGGATTGTATGTTTTGGCCCCGGCCCTCAATTTAAAGGCGGCATTGCAAATTACACCACTTCGTTGGCCAAGGCATTTGATCAAATGCCCGATGCCGAAGTGCATATTGTTAGCTGGATTCAACAATATC
>CAYYDS010000016.1:6423-23224 GCA_964470665.1 uncultured Lentimicrobiaceae bacterium | reverse complement strand
ATGACACCATACGCGAACAAGTGCAAGTGAAGAAGGGCGATGTGATCAACAGAAAATATTTGATGAAAGAGTCGGCCATCAGTTTGGGCACAGTGAATGTTACGGCCGAAAAAATTGAAGCGGTAACCGAAACCAAAACATCGGTGATCAACCTTACGCCCAAAACCCTGAAAAAATTGCCCAGTATAGGCGGCCAGGCCGACCTTGCGCAATATCTGCAAGTGCTGCCCGGCGTTATTTTTACCGGCGACCAGGGCGGCCAGCTATACATACGTGGCGGAGCGCCTATACAAAATAAGGTACTGCTCGATGGCATGGTGGTTTACAACCCCTTTCACAGCATAGGCTTGTTTTCGGTGTTTGAAACCGATCTTATTCGCAATGCCGAAGTGTTTACCGGCGGTTTTGGCGCCGATTATGGCGGACGTATCTCATCGGTGATGGACATCACCACCCGCGATGGCAACAAAACCCGCTTAGCCGGAAAAGTTGGCGCCAGCACTTTTGGCTCGCGCCTGCTTCTCGAAGGCCCTCTGGCGCAGGCAAAAGATCAAAACAGCGGTAGCGCATCTTTCCTGTTTTCAGTAAAAAACTCCTACCTCGAACAAACCAGCCAATCCATTTATTCGTATATTGACAATGACGGCCTGCCCTTCAACTTTCTTGATATTTACGGAAAAGCATCCATCAACGCTTCCAACGGGAGCAAGGTGAACTTTTTTGGCTTTGGGTTCGACGACCGCGTGAACAACTATAAAGCGCTTTCCGATTTTGGTTGGAAAGCTGTTGGTGGCGGATCAAACTTTTTGGTTATTCCGGGTAAAGCGCCCGTGCTTATCGAAGGAAACCTTGCGTATTCGGCCTACGAAGCGAGCCTCTCGGAAAAGAGCGCCCCCGAACGCACCAGCAGCATCAACGGCTTTAACATGGGCTTTCATTTTACCTATTTCCTCGGAAAAGACCTTGTTAAATATGGCATCGAGGTTTTGGGCTTTAGAACGGAATTTAACTTTACCAATGCCATCGGACGCAAGATCGAACAGATTGAAAATACCACCGAACTGGCTGCTTATGTGCGCTACAAAGGCTCATTCGGCAAATTGCTTTTCGAGCCAAGCCTTCGCTTTCAATATTATGCCTCTTTATCCGAAGCTTCGCCCGAGCCGCGTTTAGCCCTCAAATACCTGCTTAGCGACAACGTTAGGCTTAAACTGGCTACCGGACTTTATTCGCAAAACCTTATTGCGGCCAACAGCGACCGCGATGTTGTAAACCTTTTCTATGGATTCCTTTCGGGACCCGACAATCTCCCATCCACTTTTGACGGCGAGCCTGTGAATACAAAACTGCAAAAAGCTGCACACATCATCGTTGGAACAGAAGTTGACCTCAGCCGAAATTTAAACCTAAACATCGAAGGCTATCTGAAAAACTTTGGCCAGCTTACCAACCTCAACCGCAACAAGCTCTACAACGACAATACCGCCGATTATACCGTGCCCGACAGATTGAAAAAAGACTTCATCATCGAGAAAGGAAAAGCCTATGGCGCCGATCTGGCTCTGAAATACGAACTGAACAAGGTGTATTTCTGGGCTGTTTATTCGTTGGGCTATGTAACCAAAACATACGAAGAAAAAGCCGGACAAATGTTTACCTACAGGCCGCATTACGATCGCCGCCACAACGTAAACCTGATTTTGAGCTATACCGCAGGAACGAAAAAAGAATGGGAAGTGAGCGCCCGATGGAATTTTGGCTCGGGATTCCCTTTCACACAAGTGCAGGGCTTTTACGAATACCTGCCTTTCAGCCAAGGCATCAATTACGATTATCAATTGGCTAATGGCCAGTTGGGAATCATTTATGGCGACCTCAACGGAGGGCAGCTGCCAACCTATCACCGACTCGATTTTGATGCCAAACGCCGCTTTTACCTGAGCGAGAAAAAAGAAATCGAACTTAGCCTGAGCCTCACCAATATCTACAACCGCAAAAATGTGTTTTATGTGGATCAAATCACCAATGAGGTGCTCAGGCAACTTCCGCTGATGCCCAGCCTGGGCTTGGTTTTTACTTTTTAAACTTAGAAAAAAATGAAAATAACCGTTTTCTCCCTAAAAACGTTTGTGGCGGCTATGGTAGTCGTCCTTGCAGCCACCTCATGTGCCACACAGCCAAAAGAAACCATGAAACCACCTGTTGCTAAAATAATCCCGAAAGAGCTTACAACCCACGGCCATACGCGTATTGACAACTATTACTGGCTCAACGAGCGCGAAAATCCCGAAGTGATAGCCTACCTCGAAGCCGAAAACCAATATGCCGAAAGTGTTTTGGCACATACAAAAGGCCTTCAGGAAAAACTTTACAACGAGATGGTTGGCCGTATAAAACAAACCGATATGTCGGTTCCGTACAGGGATAATGGCTATTTCTATTACAGCCGTTACGAAGAAGGCAAAGAATACCCGCTTTACTGCCGCAAAAAGGATAACCTGGAAGGGGAAGAAGAAATAATGCTCAATGGCAACGAAATGGCCGAAGGACTGGCTTTTTTCGACATCGGCGGTTGGGAAGTGAGCAACAACAATAAGCTTTTAGCCTATTCGGTAGATACGGTAAGCCGCAGGCAATACACCCTTTATGTAAAAAACCTCGAAACCGGCGAAACCTTTGCCGATGCCATTTTGAATACTTCGGGCAACATAGCTTGGTCAAACGACAATAAAACACTCTATTACAGCGTAAAAGACGAAACCCTTAGGCCCTATAAAATATTTAAACACGAGCTCGGAAGCCAAACACCCGATATAGAAGTGTTTCACGAAGCCGACGAAACATTTTACCCATTTGTGTATAAAACCAAATCGAAAGAATACATTGTAATCGGATCAACAAGCACATTATCAGCTGAGTATCGCTTTCAAAAAGCCGATGATCCCAATTCGCCTTTTGTAATTTTCGAGCCTCGGCAGCCCGATCACCTCTACAGCATTGATCATTTTGGAAAAGATTTTTATGTGCGCACCAATAAAAACGCCCTCAACTTCAAACTGATGAAAACCCCGGTGAAGGCCACCGGAATGAAAAACTGGACGGAAGTTATTCCGCATCGCGCCGATGTGCTGTTGGAAGATTTTGAAGTCTTTTCGCATCATTTGGTGCTTTCGGAGCGTCAGGAAGGCCTTGTGCGCCTGCGCATTAAGCGTTGGGACGGCAGCTCTGATTATTATTTAGATTTTGGCGAACCGGCCTACACCGCCTACACCACCACCAACCCCGATTTTGATACCCAGCTTTTGCGCTACGGATATACCAGCCTCACCACGCCCAATTCGGTTTTTGAATACGATATGGAACTTAAAACCAAAACCTTGCTCAAACAGCAGGAAGTGGTGGGCGGATACGACCCTTTGCAATACCAATCGGAACGCCTCTATGCCAGCTCGCACGACGGAACAAAAGTGCCCATTTCGTTGGTCTATAAAAAAGGCCTGAAAAAAGACGGGCAAAACCCGCTTGTGCTATACGGCTATGGCTCCTACGGCAGCACCATGGACGCCTATTTCAGCTCTTCGCGCCTGAGCCTTTTAGACAGAGGTTTTGTATTTGCCATTGCACACATCCGAGGCGGCGAAGAAATGGGACGCCAGTGGTATGAAGACGGCAAACTTTTGAAAAAGAAAAACACCTTTCTCGATTTTATTGCCTGCGGAGAATACCTTGTTGAACAAAAATTTACCGACTCCAACCGGATGTTTGCCATGGGCGGCAGCGCCGGCGGCTTGTTGATGGGAGCTGTGATCAATATGAAACCCGAACTCTGGAAAGGAGCCATCGCACAAGTGCCGTTTGTGGATGTGGTAACCACCATGCTCGACGAAAGCATCCCGCTCACAACCGGCGAATACGACGAATGGGGAAACCCTAACGACGAAACCTATTACAACTATATGCTCTCGTATTCGCCCTATGATCAGGTGGAAGCCAAAGATTACCCGGCATTGCTCGTAACTACCGGCCTGCACGACAGCCAGGTACAATATTGGGAGCCTGCCAAATGGGTATCCAAACTAAGGGCTTTGAAAACCAACGACAGCCACCTTTTTTTGGTTACTGAAATGGACTTTGGGCATGGCGGCGCTTCCGGACGTTTTGAGCGTTTCAAAGAAGTGGCCTTAGAGTATGCCTTCATGTTTAACGAATTGGGAATAAAGGAATAAATTAGCCTTTTTCTGCATTAAAATTAAATCACTATAGCTATGCTCCTAAACTGGAATATTGATGAACTCAATGCTACCAATAAAAATACCTTGATGGAACAGCTTGGTATTGAATATGTTGAAGCAAAAGACGGATACATTAAAGCCAAAATGCCGGTTGACAACCGCACCAAACAGCCAATGGGATTACTGCATGGCGGCGGTAGCCTTGCGCTGGCCGAAACGGTAGCCGGAATAGGATCAGCTTTGATTGTTGATTTAGCAACGCATGACGTGCGTGGTTCGCAGGTTAGCGCCAACCACCTTAGAGCTGCCAAAGATGGATGGGTGTATGCCGAAGCACACCTTTTGCATCGCGGACGAAATACCCATCTGTGGGACATCGAAATTAAAGATGAAGAAGGATTTTTAGTGTCGGCTATCCGGCTTACTAACTTTATCATTGCCAAGCCGCGCAACTAATTTTTTTTAGCCATGCTTCTGAAAGAGGTACAACGCAACTGCTTGTTGCACAACAAGGCATTTGTGAGTTTCCGCTTGCCGGGCGAAGAGCTTGTAAGCACCTTTGCCGGCGGTAGCTTTTCACTTCATGAACCTGAAAATACGAAGCCTTACTTCGTTTTGGCCCCTTTTGATAGTCGCCGGAATACAACCTTATATTTTTGCCCCGAATTTCAGTTTGTCGGCAATGAAATCCCGGAAGTGGACCTTTCGGCCTCAGCCTCACCTATTGCCGCCGAAGCGCCACAATCAGTTACACAGCAAGATTATCTTGTGCTGGCCGGCCGCCTTATTGGGCAAATGCAGCAACAGCAATACCGCAAGCTGGTTTTGTCGCGCGTGGTGAAGCGCGAACTCGGGCTGAAACAGCTTCCCGAATATTTTAAGCGGCTTTGCAGCCTATATCCAAAGGCTTTTGTGTTTCTTTTGAGCGATGGCCACCAAACTTGCTGGACAGGAGCCACCCCCGAATTGTTGTTAGATTATCGCGACGGTAAGGCCAAAACCGTTGCCCTTGCTGCAACACAGAAACTCAATGGCCGCCTCCCCGAAGAATTAGTTTGGGGAGCAAAAGAAGCGGAGGAGCAGGATTTGGTAACCGAATTTATTCGCCGTATGCTTGCATCGCATCGTGCAATGCAACTTGAGCTTGAAGGCCCGGCCGCTGTTGCTGCCGGTAATCTGGCACATCTGAAAACGACTTTTGCCTGGCAAAGCAGCTTTGAAGAAGCCAAAGCTATAGCCGCAAACCTACATCCCACACCGGCCGTATGCGGTTTGCCACGCCATGAAACCATGATGGTGATTGGCCAAAGCGAAAAACACGACAGGAGTTATTATACCGGCTACCTCGGCTTTGTAAAACCAAATGAGGAGATCAAACTGTTTGTCAACCTGCGTTGCATGCAATGGCTCGATGGCATGGGATACCTCTATGTGGGTGGCGGGCTTACGGCCTTGTCGAAACCCTTAGACGAATGGAACGAAACGCAGGCAAAAGCCGAAACTTTGCTTGCCGCTTTCCCGAAATAAGTTTGCATCTTTGCGCCATGGTTCACGATAAAACAGCTATTGTGCATTTGGCACAACTGATGCAGAGCCGTGGAATACGCCATGTGGTCATTTCGCCCGGCTCGCGCAACGCTCCGCTGATTAGTGTATTTTGCGGCAACGCGGCATTTTCGACCTATACCGTGGTTGACGAGCGCAGCGCAGCCTTTTTTGCCCTCGGAATGGCTCAGCAATTAGGCCGAGCTGTGGCCCTTGTGTGCACCTCCGGATCGGCAATGCTCAATTATGCCCCGGCAGTGGCCGAAGCTTTTTGGCAGCGTTTACCTTTGGTTTTGCTCACAGCCGACAGACCCCCGGAATGGATTGGCCAAGGCGACGGGCAAACCATTTACCAGCAAAATGCCTTTGGGCCTCATGTGCAAAAAAGTGTGAACTTGCCGTCAAATCTCCGTTCGTCCGACGATATTTGGTATAACAACCGCCTTATCAACGAGGCGCTCAATGCGGCATGCTCGCCCGTGCCGGGCCCGGTTCACATCAATATACCCCTCACCGAACCCCTCTATGGTTTTCCAATCGAAAAGAGCGAAAATGTGCGCGTGATTCACGAACCAGCGGTGAAAACCTCACTTTCCTTTCGGCAACAAGCCGAACTGAAAGACATTTGGAACCAATCGTCGAAAAAGATGATCCTTGCCGGACAAATGAAACCCGACGCTTTATTGCAACAAATTCTGCAAAAATTTGCCGCACGTGCCGATGTGGTAGTGTTAACAGAAACAACATCCAACCTTTTTAGTCCGCTTTTTATTGGCTCTATTGATCGCACTTTGGCTGCCATACGCGATACAACGAACTGCCAGCCTGATCTTTTACTTACGATAGGAGGGGCTGTGGTGTCGAAACAAATTAAATCGTTTTTGCGAAAAGCTGCCCCTAAATACCATTGGAATTGCGACGCTGCCGATCCGCATACCGATACCTATCAATGCCTGAGCCATGCAATTCGCGTTGAGCCGGCTGAGTTGTTTGGATATTTGGCCGGCGAGCCTGAAAAGCCCACCGGATATGCCTCCCTTTGGGAAAAATGCAATTTGCTGGCAGGCGAAAAACACCGGAAATTTTTAGAAAATACAGCTTGGAGCGATTTGAAAATTTTTGAAACCCTAATTGGGAATATGCCCCAGGGTTTTGATGTGCAGCTTGCCAACAGCACGCCGGTGCGTTATGCCCAGCTTTTTGATGAACCATGGGCTGCCCGCTTCGATTCAAACCGGGGCACGAGCGGCATTGACGGGAGCCTTTCAACGGCTGCCGGAGCGGCTTTGGCCTCGCAAAGGCCTACCTTGCTCATTAGCGGCGATCTGGCCTTTTTTTATGATTCAAATGGCCTTTGGAATCGCCACTTGCCGGCAAACCTGAAAATTGTAGTCATTCATAACCAAGGAGGCGGAATCTTTCGCTTTATCGAAGGCCCCGACCAAACGCCTCACCTCGGAGAATACTTTCAGGCAAGGCATCAAACATCGGCAGTTGCCCTGGCAAAGGTTTTTGATGTGGCTTGTTTCGAGGCGCACTCAGAGGCCGGATTGTTGGAGATTTTACCCGCCTTTTTTGCCAAAAACACCCGGGCTGCATTACTCGAATTGCACAGCCCTGCTGAAGAAAGTGGGAAAACAATTCGGGAATATTTCCGTTTTTTACGCGCCTGATTACCGCTTTAAAAGCCTTTTTTACAACAAATTATCCTTTTTTTTGAATGGCCGGCAACAGCGTTTGCGCCTTCGGCTTGCAATGTTTACTTTTGCAGTTTATAGCTGCGAAAACGCAAAGAAATCAATAAAACTATCGTATATTCAAATCAGATAAAATTGTATGCATAACCAACGTCATTGGGCTTCATTAAAGGAATACAAAGACATCCTTTTTGAAAGCTGGAACCACATTGCAAAAATTACCATCAACCGCCCCGAAGTACACAACGCGTTTAGGCCGACCACAACTTTCGAAATAGCCGATGCACTCGATATTTGCCGCGAACGGCAGGACATCTACGTGATCGTATTGACCGGCGCAGGCGACAAAGCTTTTTGCAGTGGTGGCGATCAAAACGTAAAAGGCGAAGGCGGTTATATTGATGAGCAGGGCATTCCGCGCCTCAATGTGCTCGATGTGCAGAAAAAAATCCGTTCAATGCCAAAGCCGGTTGTTGCTATGGTTAATGGATGGGCAGTTGGCGGAGGCCATGTGTTGCACGTGGTTTGCGATCTCACCATTGCTTCCGAAAATGCCCGCTTTGGCCAGGTGGGCCCAAAAGTGGGCAGCTTCGATGCCGGCTTTGGATCATCGTATTTGGCCAGCATCGTTGGGCAGAAAAAAGCACGCGAAATTTGGTTTCTAAACCTTTTTTATTCTGCTGCCGAAGCATTGGAAATGGGCTTGATAAACAAAGTTGTTCCGTTTGATGGCCTGGAAGATGCTACCATGGAATGGTGCGAAATTATGATGAAACGCAGTCCTATGGCATTGAGAATGATAAAGTTAGGGCTTAACGCCGAACTCGATGGACAGGCCGGAATACAAGAGTTTGCCGGCAATGCCACCCTGTTGTATTACCTTACTCAAGAGGCTCAGGAAGGTAAAAATGCCTTTTTAGAAAAGCGGGAACCCGATTTTCATCGTTATCCAAAATTCCCATAAGCACATTTTATGGCCAAAATCCATTCTTGGATCAAAGCAGCTCGGCTGCGTACGCTGCCCTTAGCCCTGTCGAGCGTTGCGCTGGGCGCAATTGTTGCGGCAAAAGAAGTTTCTTTTAACCGAAATTCGGCACTGATGGCCGGGCTAACTACACTCTTGCTTCAGATCTTATCCAATTTTGCAAATGACCTTGGCGATACGCACAGCGGCATTGATAATGAGCATCGTGTTGGCCCAAAACGAACCGTGCAGATTGGCGAAATAAGTCGCTACGAAATGCAGATTGCCGTTGCCGTTACCGCATCTTTATCCTTGTTGAGCGGATTGTGGCTCTTGTTTGGCGTGGCTAATCTGCAGTTTCATCAAAATGTTGTCTTCATTGTGTTTGGCCTTGCCGCCATTGCAGCAGCAATCAAATATACCCTCGGGAAAAATCCTTACGGCTATTTTGGCTTTGGCGATCTTTTTGTGTTTCTATTTTTTGGAATACTTGCGGTTGCCGGAACGTTTTTTGTTTCCACCGGACAATTCAAGCCCGAGGTTTTACTGCCTGCCTCAGCTATGGGGCTTTGGAGCACCGGAGTGCTAAACCTCAATAATATGCGCGATCATGTGAACGACCGCATTACCGGAAAAAATTCGCTCGTCGTAAAGATGGGATACCGGCGCGCCCAAATTTATCACGCGGTTTTGGTGCTTCTGCCTTTTTTACTCATGGCAATCTATTTGATTTTGACAAAAGCTAAGCCTACAGCCTGGCTCTTTATGCTTGGCCTTATCCCGTTTGTGAAAGACCTGATTGGTGTTTTAAAAGAAAAAAATCCGGCCCGCCTCGACCCCTACCTGAAACGTTTGGCCATTGCAAGCATGTTTGTCGTACTGATTTTCGGCCTTAGCCTGTTAATTTGAACCATGCTGACTGCCAGATGGATATATCACCCGCTGCATTTTCGTTTCGAAGCCGGCACTTCGCGGGGAGTGCTGCATCAGAAAGATTCGTGGTTTCTGATCATCAGCAATTTGCAAGGGCAAAACGGCATTGGCGAGCTGAGCCTTATTCCCGGTTTAGGGCATGAAAGTGCAAATGCCATTCCGCAAGCACTCAATCAGCTTTGCAAGCAAATAAATGAGCCTGAAAATCAGATAGATAAACTGATTAGCAAAAACCCTTCTCTGGCTTTTGCATATGAAACAGCTCGTGCAGATCTGGAAAACGGAGGCCGGCAATTGTTGTTCGATACGGCATTTACGCGCGGAACAGAGGGCATCCCCATTCATGGTTTGATATGGATGGGAAAGAGCGAAGAAATGAAAAAGCAGATCGCAAAAAAACGGACGGAAGGTTTTAACGTCATTAAACTGAAGGTGGGGGCTGCTTCGTTCGACGAAGAGCTGCGGCTCATCGAAAGCATCCGTAATGACAGTAAGGGCGGTCAAATAGAGCTGAGGCTGGATGCAAACGGCGCTTTTAATGCAAACGACGTTATGCAAAAGCTGAAACGCCTGGCCGAATTCAATATCCATTCAATTGAACAGCCGGTGAAAGCAGGTGATAATGAACTACTTAAAGAAGTCTGTCAAAATAGCCCGATTCCGGTTGCACTCGACGAATCGCTTATAGGGCAATACCGTATCGAAGAAAAGGAGCAGCTTCTTAGCAAGCTGTTGCCCGCTTTTTTGGTGCTTAAACCCTCGTTAACGGGTGGTTTTAAACAAGCCGAAGAATGGATAAAACAAGCTGATAAACAAGGAGTTGATTGGTGGGTGAGCTCGGCCCTGGAATCGAATATTGGCCTAAATGCCTTAGCGCAATGGATATCAATCAAGAGCAATAAAAATGTTCAGGCTTTGGGAACCGGGCAGCTTTTTTCAAACAATATTTCTTCGCCGATGGGTTTAGAAAACGCAAAACTTTACCATTATCCTGAAAAGAAATGGCAACTCAACACGCTGATCTGATGGGTGTTGCTGATGAACTTTGGCTCAACGGAAGGCTTATTCGGAAAACGGATACGGCCATTGCTGCGATGCCTGAAACAGAAGAAACCCAGCTCGAAAGGGAAACTCTGGCCTTTTTGCGCGAATGGTGGTCGGATAGCAAAGCCATAAGCCTGAACACTTCGGGTTCGACCGGCGAACCAAAGCAGTTTTTTATCAGCCGCCGGGCAATGGTGGCCAGCGCACAACTCACCCTTGCAACTTTTGGCCTGCACAAAAACAACACCGCGCTGCTATGCCTTTCGCCGGCCTTTATTGCCGGAAAAATGATGATTGTTCGTGCGCTGGTTGGGCAGCTTCGCCTTATTACAACAAAGGTTGAAGCCAATCCTTTGAACGAGCTGGTAACAAAAATTGATTTTGCTGCTATGGTACCTTTACAATTGAAAACCGTAGTGGAGCAGGATCCCGAAAAGCTAAATTGCATTGAGCAGCTTATTATTGGCGGTAGCGCCATTGACGAAAATTTGGTTAAAAGGCTCAGTAACATACCATTAAAGGTTTATCACACCTACGGAATGACGGAAACCCTGAGCCATATTGCCATCCGAAAGCTGAATGGCAAGGATGCTTCGGACCGCTTTTTTCCGCTTGCAGGCATACAAATCAGCCCCGACAGCAGAGGTTGCCTCACAGCCGGAGTGCCTTTTTTGGAAGAAGCCCACATCATAACCAACGACTTGATAAAACAATGGCCCGACGGCAGCTTTGTGATAGAGGGAAGGGTTGACGATGTCATCATCACAGCAGGAAATAAGGTGCATCCGGCTGAAGTGGAAAAAAAACTGGCCCCTTTTATTCAAAACCCCTTTCTGTTGAGCAGTATGCCCGACAGCAAGGCGGGCGAACGCCTGGTACTTGTTGTAGAAGGAAACCTAGCTGCGGCAGCGCTCATGCAGTTGTGGACTTCCATCGAACAAACGCTCGACGCAAAAGAAATGCCGCGCCATATTTGCTTTTCCGAAACCATCCCAATGCTGCCCTCGGGCAAGATAAACCGTATCCAACTTAAAAAATGGTTGGAAACCAACACCGTTTTTGGCGAATGAAATCGTTTGCGGAGGCAAACTCTCCCTTTTATGCATATTATTTGTTTTAAAACACCAAGATATCAGTACCTTTATCCCAAATAATATGCTGTTGTGAACGCGGATAAAAATCTGAGCTTCGGTTCGTTGACAGCTTTCATTCATTAAATAGGTTAAAAAAGATGCTGAAAAGTTTTACACCCTATAGCCTGCTGCTTTTTTTGTTCGTTTTGATTGGAAATTCAAGCGTCTTTGCGCAAAAAATTGACCGTATCGAGCCCCCTTTTTGGTGGACAGATATGAAAGAAACCAACCTTCAGCTATTGGTTTACGGGCCAAAAATAAGCCAGTCGAGGCCGGTTGTGGACTATCCGGGGCTGTCTATCAAAGAAATACTTTTGGTTGAAAACCCTGATTATCTGTTTATTAATCTGAATATTTCAGCCACCGCAAAACCCGGAACTGCAAATATTGTTTTTTATTTTCCAAAAGGAAAACCGCTTGTTTTTCCCTACGAGCTCAAAGCGCGCGAACCGAATTCGGCCCTGCGCGAAGGCTTCAACAGCAGCGATGCCATTTATTTGATCATGCCCGATCGTTTTGCCAACGGCAATCCGCAAAATGACAATATGCCCGGAATGCTCGAACAGGCCAGTCGCAATAATCCCGACGGAAGGCATGGGGGCGACCTCAAAGGCATCGAAGACCATTTGGATTACATTGCCAACATGGGATTTACTGCTTTGTGGCTTAACCCTGTATTTGAAAGCAATATGAAAACGCTTTCCTATCACGGTTATTCCATCACCGATTTTTATCGCGTGGATCCCCGCCTGGGTACAAACGACAGCTACAAATCGCTAATTGACAAAGCTCATAAAAAAGGCCTTAAAGTGATTAAAGATATGGTATTCAACCACTTTGGCGATGGGCATTGGTGGATGAATCACCTCCCGATGAGCGATTGGATAAACCGCTGGCCATCTTATACCAATTCGAATTTCAGGGCAGGCACTTTAACCGACCCCCATGCTGCCAATGTGGATCGTGAACGTATGCTGAAAGGATGGTTCGATTTGATGATGGCCGATCTCAATCAAAACAACACTTATGTAGCAAACTATCTGATACAGAATAGTATATGGTGGATTGAATATGCCGGATTAGATGGGATTCGCATGGATACTTACCCTTATTCCGACAAGGATTTTATGGCGGCATGGATGAAAAGAATACGGATGGAATATCCCAATTTCTCGGTTGTTGGGGAAGTTTGGCTCAACAGTCCGCAACAGGTGGCCTATTGGCAGGCCAACGATCGCAATCAGGATGGCTATAATTCACATTTAGATTATGTATTTGATTTTCCGTTGAAATACGCGTTAGGGGAGGCTTTCAACGAAAAAAACAGCTGGTCGTCGGGGGTTGCCAAACTCTACGAAACGCTTTCCTACGATTTTTTATATAACGACCCTCAAAAGATCATTTCCTTTGCCGACAATCACGATTTCGATCGCATTTTCAATACCTTGGGACAAGATTTGCGCAAGCTGAAAATGGTGATGGCCTTGTTGGCAACCACACGCGGATTGCCCATGATGTACTACGGAACCGAAATTTTGAGCACCGGTTGGGAAAACCAAGGGCATGGCTTTATTCGCAAAGACTTTGCGGGCGGCTGGGAAGACGATGAATGCAACGCATTTACATCGCTTGGCCTCAACGATCAGCAGCAAGAAACTCAGGCCTTTATCAAACATCTTTTGCAATGGCGCCGCAAAAGTGAAGCCGTAATACTGGGCAATTTGAAACATTATGTGCCCGAAGACGGGGTGTATGTCTATTTTCGCTATACCAACGACAAATCGGTGATGGTGATCATCAACAACAACGACGAAAGCCGTAGTTTCAGAACCGAGCGTTTTGCGGAAAGCCTAAACGGATACACTGTTGGCACCGATGCTTTGAGCCGTACCTATTTCGACCAGCTTCGCATTATTCACGTTCCGGCAATGACCGCACGCATCATTGATCTTCAGAAATAAAACTCGTTAAACACAAAACGCGATTTTTCTTCAAAATGATTTACAACTTCATCAAAATCACTTTTTTACTTTTTGCACTTTCGGCTTTCACCACATTTGCCGGTGCACAGGTAATTTCGTCCGACCCGGCGCAACCTATTGTGGATAAGCCTTTGGTGGTTATTTTTGATGCCACACAGGGAAATGCCGCTTTAAAAGATCTGGACGAAACGGTTTATTTTCATGCCGGCTTGATTACTACAGCCAGCCGCGACCAAAAAGATTGGAAACAGGTAGTGGGCGATTGGGCTCAGGCCGATCAGCGGGTGAAAATGAAAAAGGTGGGCGACAACCTTTACGAAGCCCGTTTTACACCAAAAGATTTTTTTGCCATAGCTGATGGAGTTGAAGTGCAAATGATCGCCTTTGTGTTTCGCAATGCCGATGGTACTAAAGTTGCAAAATCGGCCGATGGATCGGATATCTACCTTAGTTTTAAAGGTTATAAAGCGGTTGAAAAAAAACCGGCCACCTATCATTTTCAGGAAATGGGGTTTCAATCCCATCGCCTTTCCGACAACAACCTTTTTGTTGAAACCGACCAGGGAACCCTTGTTTTTCGCCCGTTTAGCGATAGCATTGTGGAAGTGAGTTGGCATCCGCAGCTTTTTAGTGATTTTTTTTCATCGCATGCGGTAATCATGCCACAACAAAAAGTAAACACCAATATCTATGAAACGCCGGCCCTATTGATTTTCGACATTGGTGGCATGCAGGTGCTCATCCAAAAAAAACCTTTTCACATCAGTTATTTGAGCAATGGCAAGTCGTTTTTAGAGGAAGAAAGGGGTTTTTTTAGCCGAACCGACGGCTGCGGCCTTCGTTTTAAACTCGATGCCGATGAAAAGCTTTACGGAAGTGGCGGACGAGCGTCGGGCATCAACCTGAGAGGAAAAAAACTTGGCCTTTACAACCGCCCCGACTACAATTATGAACTTGGCGCAGTTGATCTTAACTATATGATACCCACTCTTTTATCGTCGAATGGATATTTTATCTTTTTCGATAACCCGCATAAAGGATGGATAAATGTGGATAGCCAAGGCGATGGAATAATGGAGTATGGCGCGGGTGGCGGCCCTATGCGTTTCTTTTTGATCGCCGGGAAAAATGCGCCTTCGCTGCTAAAACAATATACCGAACTCACGGGCAGGCAGGAGATGCCGCCGCGTTGGGCGCTGGGAAACCTCATGTCGAGAATGGCCTACCGAAACCAATCCGAAACCGAAGAGATTGTTCAAAAAATGCTCGATGCCGATTTTCCGATTGATGCCCTGATACTCGATTTTTATTGGTTTGGCGATAGCATCCTTGGGCACCTTGGCCGATTGGATTGGTGGAAGCCGGCCTGGCCGGAACCCGAAAAGATGATCAAAAATTTGAAAAAACAAAACATTCACACCATCACCATTTCGGAGCCTTATATCATTGATAGCCTAAAAAACTGGCAAATTGCCAACCAACTCGATATTTTGGTAAAAGACAGCAGCGGCAAAACTTTTGTTGACCCCAACTTCTATTTTGGCCCGGGCTCGCTGATTGATATTTTTAAGCCCGAAGCCCAAAACTGGCTCTGGAACGAATACCGCAAGCAGTTCGACATTGGCATCGAAGGCCTTTGGGGCGATTTGGGCGAACCCGAAAGCCACCCTGCTGCCATTCGCCATATTTGGGGGAAAGCCGATGAGGTGCATGGAATTTATGGCCATTATTGGGCAAAAATGATTTACGAGCGCTTTCGCCGCGACTTTCCCGAAAAAAGACTGTTCTTCCTAGCGCGCAGCGGATATGCAGGCACTCAGCACTATGGCATTGTGCCCTGGAGCGGCGATGTGGCGCGCAGTTGGGGCGGACTTCAGGCGCAGCTGCCGGCTATGCTCAATATGAGCCTTTCCGGCATCCCGTATATGCACTCCGACGCCGGAGGCTTTGCACTTGGTGTAAAAGACGAAGAGCTTTATACCCGTTGGCTGCAATTTGCTTCGTTTACGCCCATACTCCGACCTCACGGAAGCGGAATACCCTCCGAACCCATCTTTTTCAACGACACCACACAACGCATCGTGCGCCATTTTATGAAAATGCGCTACGAACTTTTACCTTATATCTATACAACTGCTTGGCAAACAGCTACTCAGGGTACTCCAATCGTGAGGCCTATGCTTTGGAACCACCCCGCCGATCACCGCTTCGAGGAAATGTTTTCGCAATACTATTTTGGCGATAACTTGCTCATAGCGCCTGTTACCGAAGCCGGGCAAAAATTAAAAGATGTAGAATTGCCCAAGGGTTTGTGGTATCATTTCTGGACGGGGAAACGCATTCTGGGAGGCAAAAATGTGCAGCTGCAACTGTCGCTCGAAAGTATTCCGGTTTTTGCTAAAGGCGGAAGCATCATCCCACGCATCAAAAGCATCAATCATACCAATGAATATACTTCGCGCGAGCTGTTTTTGCATGCCTATCTGCCCGAAGGAAATGCTCGTTTTCAAAGCCAAATGTTTGAAGACGACGGATATAGCTTTGCCTCGATTGCTGACGAAGCTTACGAATTGATAACGTTTGACGGGCAAACTAAAGATGCCGAATTCGACCTTAAACTTAGCAAAACTGGTCTTGGATACCCCGGTATGCCCGAATCGCGTATGCTCGAAGTGATGGTTTATGGCTATCCGAAAACAATAAAGAAAGCCGGCTTCGGCGAGATACCGCTTCCCCTTTTGAGCATTGAAGAAAAAGAAACCTCAAAAATAGGCTATTGGCAAGATGAAAACGAAATCTGGCATTTTCGTTTTATTTGGTTTGGCAATACCGAAACGCTCCAAATACGCTGAAAAAGAATGTGTTATTAAAATTTTGAAAATAATTAAATATCAACAATTAATAAAATCTGTGATGAAAACGACCTTTCTACAAATTGCCTTATTTACTTTTTTCGTGGCGGCTGCGCTTACATTTAGCGCGTGCTGCACACAAACTGCGCCTGCCAGGCCGGCTACAAAGCCTGTTTCGCATATTGTTACTCCCGATTGGGCAAAAAATGCAGTGATCTACGAGGTGAATACCCGCCAATTTTCTCACGAAGGCACTTTTGATGCTTTTGCAGAACATTTGCCGCGCCTCAAAGAGCTGGGAGTTAATATTCTGTGGCTTATGCCCGTTCAGCCTATTGGTCAGCTCAACCGCAAGGGCACACTCGGAAGCTATTATTCGATTCGCGACTATAAAGACGTAAATCCGGAGTTTGGAACTT
>CAYYDS010000016.1:5851-6413 GCA_964470665.1 uncultured Lentimicrobiaceae bacterium | reverse complement strand
AATCGCTTGTCAGCAAAGCCCATGAACTGGGCTTTAAAGTCATTCTCGACTGGGTGGCAAATCACACGTCTTTCGACCACCCTTGGACAAGCGAACATCCCGATTGGTATAACCGCGATGCTGAAGGCAACATTGTTTCGCCATACGACTGGACCGACGTGGCCGACCTGAAATATGAGGACAACCCGGCCCTTTGGGAAGCCATGACAGGTGCAATGAAATATTGGTTAGCAGAAACGGATATTGACGGTTTCCGCTGCGATGTGGCCGGCATGGTGCCAACAGCTTTTTGGGAAAAAGCACGCAAAGAACTCGATGCGTTAAAACCGGTTTTCATGCTGGCCGAAGACGAAGGCCAACGCGATCTGATGATCAACGCTTTTGATGCCAATTATGGCTGGGAATTTCATCACATCATGAATAGCATTGCAAAAGGCGAAAAAAACGCAACCGATGTATGGGCGTATTTTGCAAAAGAAGACAGCCTTTTTCCGGCCAGCTCCTACAGAATGATGATGACCTCCAACCACGACGAAAACTCGTGGAACGGAACGGAGTTTGA
>CAYYDS010000016.1:0-5841 GCA_964470665.1 uncultured Lentimicrobiaceae bacterium | reverse complement strand
CGCCTTGGAAATGGCGCCAAAGCCTTTGCCGTGATGACCTACACCATCCCCGGTTTTCCGCTGATTTACAACGGGCAGGAGGTAGCATTAAACAAACGCCTCGAGTTTTTCGAAAAAGATGAGATTGACTGGAGCGAAAACGCCGGGTACACCCCTTTTTATCAAAAATTGAATGAGCTGAAAAAAGCCAACGAATGCTTGTGGAATGCATCTAACGGAGGCAGCTTTGTTGCTGTTCAAACCGATTTGCCTGCCGAAATTTTGTCGTTTGTACGCGAAAAAGACGGCAACCGCCTTCTGGTTTTCATCAATCTTACGGATAGTGAGCAGCTGCTAACAGTGAAAGATGCCACTTTCGATGGCAGCTATACCGATTTCCTTAGTGGAACTCAGGTTGAACTGAAAGCAGGTGAGGCTCTTATGCTTCCGGCCTGGGGCTACTTGGTTTTGCAATAAAGAAAAGACCGTTTGATTACGATCCCCAGGTTTCGCGATCAAGGCTGCGGTAGTTGATGGCTTCGGCCAAATGTTCGGTTCTGATTTCGGAGCTTTCTTCGAGGTCGGCAATGGTGCGCGACACTTTCAAGATGCGGTCGTAAGCCCGGGCCGAAAGGTTTAGGCGTTCCATCGCATTTTTGAGCAATGCCCGCCCTGCATCGTTAATGTTACAATATTTCTGAAGCATTTTGCTGCTCATCTGCGCATTGGAAAAAATATTGGGGTATTCGGCAAAACGCTGTTCCTGAACTTTTCGCGCTTTAATCACCCTCTCGCGGATTATTTTGCTAGCTTCTCCGGCTGTTCTCGAAGCCAGGTCTTTAAAGGGCACCGGAACCACTTCCACATGAAGGTCAATGCGATCCATCAGAGGCCCGCTAATTTTATTCAGATATTTTTGAACAATGCCCGGGCTGCACACACACTCCATGTCGGGATGGTTGTAATAGCCGCAGGGACAGGGGTTCATGGCGGCAATGAGCATAAAATTGGCCGGAAAATCAACCGATATTTTCGCCCGCGAAATGGTAACAATACGGTCTTCCATCGGTTGGCGCATTACCTCGAGCACCTGACGTTTAAATTCGGGCAGTTCGTCTAAAAACAAAACTCCGTGATGCGACAAGCTTATTTCGCCGGGCTGGGGATAGGTGCCGCCGCCCACTAATCCGGCATCCGAAATGGTGTGGTGCGGGCTTCGAAACGGCCTTACCGAAACCAATGAGCTGTTGCGACCCAACATGCCGGCAACCGAATGAATCTTGGTGGTTTCGAGCGCCTCTTCGAGCGAGAGTGGGGGTAAAATAGAAGGTAAGCGCTTGGCCAACATGGTTTTGCCCGAGCCAGGCGGGCCAATCAAAATGGCGTTGTGCCCGCCGGCTGCAGCAATTTCGAGCGCGCGCTTGATGTTTTCCTGACCTTTTACGTCCGAAAAATCAAACTCGTAATTGTTGATGCTGTTCAGGAAATCGTTTTCGGTGTCCACTACTTCACGTTCTAATTGAAGTGTGCCATTCAGAAAATCAACTACTTCCTTAATATCATTTGCTCCAAACACTTCGAGCTGCGAAACAACGGCGGCTTCTCTTGCGTTTTCTTTTGGCAGGATCATCCCGGCAAAGTCTTCCTGCAAAGCTTTTATGGCAATTGGGAGCGCTCCCTTTATAGGTTTAAGGCCGCCATCGAGCGAAAGCTCTCCCATAATGATATAGCGATCGAGCTTCGAAGCGTCGAGCTGTTCCGAAGCAGCCATAATGCCAATGGCAATGGGCAAATCGTAGCTCGAACCCTCTTTTCGGATGTCGGCCGGAGCCATATTGATGACCACTTTTTTCTTTGGATATTTGAAGCCCTTATTGCTTAATGCAGCTTCGATACGCTGCTGGCTTTCTTTTACCGCACTGTCGGGCAGGCCCACAAGGAAAAACTGGATGCCTTTATCAATATTAACCTCAATAGTGATGGTGATGGCTTCGATGCCGAATAGGGCGCTGCCAAAAGTCTTTACAAGCATAATGTTGGTGTTTGTCTTCGACAAAGTTAACAAATGACTTGAAAGTAACTTCGGCTTTTTGCCGATTTCTATTTTTATTGTTCGGCTCAGCCTTTAGGATGGCTTATAGCGTGAGCCCGAAAGTATTTGCTGGGCATCATTTAGTAGCAGCATTTGCCTGAGATCCACCTCCGGATGGCGATTCATGAAGTTTCGCATAATTTGCCAGCCAATGTATTCGCCCAAACGTGGCGGCGATTCGGTTGAAAATTCCTTGGTGTAGGGTCCATCGCCAAAAAACTTACGAAAAAGTAGCGGTTCGCTGCTGTATAACAATTGTTCACCAATGAGGCTTCGCCACACTTCGGCTTCGTATTTTTTTACCCATTCATATTGTTCAGCGCTGTATCCCAAGAGGATATGCGGAGCCGTTTGGGGCAGCAGGGCTTCCATGAATACGCTTCGTTTTCCGGCTTCAATCATCTCGTCAAGCAGTTTGGCTGTGGGTTTTCCGGGGTCGAAATAAACGGCAAAAAGCGTTTTTGCCACGTCGGTTGGCAGGTATGCAGCATCCATTCGGCTGAGCCGATAGGCCGGAATACCCGTGCCTTCATACAAGGGCTCGGCTGCACCAAGGTAGCAATCCAGAGCAATCACAAGGGTTTGGCCGGCAGCCATTACCGGCGCCTCAATCTGAAGCCCGCTAATGTAGGTGAAGGGTTGTGGCAAAGAAAATTCAGGAAAATGATAATGCAAGTGGCTGTAGATCTGCGACAGGCTGTTTTCGAGCGTTTTTGTGGCCGGAAAAACCTGATTTGCCCTGTCGGAAAGTTGCCGCAAAAACGGATCTTTTACAAAACGCAACAGCTTGTTGGTATTGCTCGTATCGTTTAGATCGCTATTTAAAAACTCCGGAAATTCGGCTTGATAGCGCTGCAATTGGGCAATAAATTGGGTGGTGTCAAGCTCGAAAAGGGTCTTTCCGTAAGCTTTGATGTCCACTTTTTCGGCTGGAAGCTTTGATGCCGTTATCTTCCAGCGTTTGCCTTTGTCGGCATTGCATCCAAAAGCCAACAGCAGCCCTACAGCGAAAAGGGGATAATATATTTTCATAGCATTGAAAAAAAACAATTCAATCCTTCAACGGGATATCTGCTCTAAAATTGGATGAAAGGGGAAAATTAAAAAATCTTCCAGCCTAAACTTACCAGAAAAGCGTTGGAATGCGTGTCGAAGCGCACCTGATCGTTCTGGATTTCAACGTAATCTATCATGCTGGTTAAGCCCAACATCAACTTCACATCAAGGGTAAACATCAGAAGGTCAACGCCCGCGCCTAAATTAAGCCCCCATTGCAGGTTTTTGATGTCCGACTTTTTAATGGGGCTAATATAATCCGTTAAGCTCAAGGTTTTAATTTTCTTGTTGACGACAATATTTGCGCTTGGCCCGATATTTATTCTAACGCAGGCTGCCTTTATATTAATAATTTTCATGCCCAATAGCACAGGAAGCTGTATGGTGCTTAGGCTCACCTCTTGCTCGAATGGGCTTAGCGATTCGAAGCTGGGTCGTTTGAAAACCCCGCCCGCCGTAAACCAGTTGAGTTCGGGTTGCAGATGCACTTTTTTGCCGATGCGGGCAAAAGCGCCAAATGTAAAACTATTGTTTAGCTCGGTGCTTATGGTGCTTTGATCTACTGAAAGTTTGTGGAGGGTAAAGCCAATTTTTGGCCCAAAGGTAAACTGTGCCCACAATCCGTTCGAAATTAGAAAGAGCAAAGATATAAAGGCAATTTTTTTCATGACGTATGTTTTGTTTCACCAAAAATACAGTATTTTATTGCGAGCTGTGTTATCGTAACACACTTTTCTACAAATTACCTGTAAAATCGTTTAGAATAACAACCTTATTTCGAACATACATCAAAAACGACTTTAAACGATGCTGCAATTTGCTTTGATGAAAAAACAGGCATTGGCACGCTCATTTTCGATGATAAAAAATGTGAATGGGAGATGTGTTGTTGTAGGTGCTGAATATTCCGGAGCAAAACATGCGGTGTTTCCTCCATGCCAACTCGCAAGATTGCTGCCCGGTACACCTTTTTGTTGTCAGTTATATATTCAATCCATTATAGCAAAATGGGGCCGGTGCTCATTTTAAACCTGTTTGGGTTAATAGGGGAAAGGTTTTTGCTGTTTTTTGGTTTTTTTTGCTTTTTCTTTTGTAAAAAGATCGGCTGTATAATTTGTGTAAAGCCCGAACAGAAATTCTATTCTGCCGGCTTCGCTTGCGAAAGGCTGCAAGCGATAGGCAATATCAACGGTTTTGTTGAGTTCGTTATGCGCCTTTACCAGTTCCGAAGGCATACTTAAAGGGTCGTACATATTGGCCAGGCTACTGTCTGGAAACCTTAACCTTACATTTAAAATGTTTTCTGCGGCTGCTTCAATAGCGGCGATTTGTTTTTCTGATGGGTTTTCGGGCCAAGGGAAGTTGTTGTAAACAATATCTTTCGAGTAACGATAACGACTTTCTAACCTTCCGCTAACGTGCCTTACCCAGGCCATGTGCATTTCTGACATCAAAACGCCAAAATGATAAAGCGTTCCATTGGGAATAGCCATGCAAGTATCGCTAACAATGGAATTTCTATCAAAAAAACCAATTGGGATATATTTTCTGTTTTCTGATGATACTCTTGGAATCACTATATAATTATCTCCGAAATCTCTAATTTCTCCAAAAAGAGTAGGGAAGCTCGCCTTATTAATGGTTTGATTTCTTGAACTTTCTATTCTGAATTTTCTTACTGCTGCAATACGCTTTAAAACTTCGGGCAGTTTTTTTAGTTCATTGGGCTCGGCCTCAACAAGCCAGATGCACCAACGATTCAAGCCGTTCAGAAACTCATAAGCAGAGATTAAAGGTAAAATGAATTTCTCGGCTTGAGGCTCTTTTTTTAAGAACTCATTTTTTTCTTCGTCTGACAAAAGCAAATGACCGCCATCTAATGGCATATTGCCAAAACTCATTGACGGTACCTTACACAGCGGTTTGGTCCTTTTTTCAATAAAAATATCTTTGGCATCCACCAAATACGGGTTGATATTTTGGGCTTTTACTTCATGTGCTTCGCCTTTAATGTCTTCGTATTCGAAAATGCGTTTTTCGTTTGAGTTGTAATTTGCAAAACCAATAATCACACAATAAACCGCTGCTTTTCCTTTGGCTTCGTTGCTCCATTTGAAAGTGCGGTGTGCAAAATGAATTTTAATACCGTATTTGTTCATCAAACGACCCCAAAGAATACTTGTTTGTTCGCCTTGTACAATGGAGTTGGTGCTAACAAATGCGACTTTTGTTTTTGTTTCCTGAATGTATTTTGCCGCTTTTGCATACCATGCCGTAACATAATCTAAAACTCCGCTTCCCGTAATGTTTTCAAATTCCTTAACTACTTCATTTCGTTGTGTTTGAGTCATCATTTTAGAGCCAACAAAGGGAGGATTCCCAAAAATGTAGTTGAAGCGTATTTCCTCAGGAAATTCTGGCATAATGCCTTTGTAAACTGTAACGCTTTCAGATTGGATATTAAGTGTTTGATATTCAAATGGCTTATCTTCAACCAAATAAATGTTGGCATGTTTTGAAATTACATTAATGGTGTTTAAGGGATTCAGCAAGCTTTGCCAATTCGTTTCCATGGCGTTGGCATGAATTATTTTAGCCGATTTTTTGAGGGGCAACCGTGTAAAATACTGCCCAAACTCATTGCTGATCAGCATGTTCATTTGGTGGTCAACAAGCCACATGGCAACTTCGGCAATACGGGCAGGAAATTCTTC
>CAYYDS010000015.1:0-23759 GCA_964470665.1 uncultured Lentimicrobiaceae bacterium | reverse complement strand
AGGCGGCACCACGGCAAGTCATTATTTCACTACCGAAGGCATAACCGTACTCAATTACAGCACAGAAGCCGGAGCAGCCAATGCCACGGCTATCCGCGCAACATCGTCGGCCTCGCCAAAAAACTTTGCCTTTATCTACGATAATGTTTCGGGAAGTGGCCGGCCGCTTTACGGAACAAACATCGAAACTACAGGCCTCGATTTCAGCGCCACGAGTTGGGCGGCATTCTACCGCAACAATGTGGCCGGAACAATAGGGGCCTGGGGCGGCATTGTGCCAAACAATAATCCTCTGGGCGTAAGAAGAGTTGAAGAACGTAGCCTTACAAACGGAAATATCGTGAGCGAAAGAACCTCTTCGGATGGCTATTGGGGACTCACAAGCACGACGAACCCCACAGGAGGTTTGACGGATATTATTGTGCTCGACCTGGTAGGACAATCTTCAAACAATAAAATTGCCGGACAGCTCAAATATTTCAATGCACAGGAAAGCCCCATGCCGGTGAATAACCCGCAAAGTGTATTTTATGTACAACTGTTCGAAAATGGAGTGGCCGTTAAGCCTCGCCGCCTTGTGAGCTACAATGCCGAAAGCGGTTTGGATGCCTACTTTGAATTTGGAAATATCGAGGCCGGACGTAGTTATACTTTGCGCGTTTGGGAACAAGTACAGAATAACAAATTGGGTTCGATATGGTCGTTTAACAACTGGGGTGGGGTGTCGGCAGTTGATGCTCTGATACTCAGTTTTATGAGCACCGAAAACCCTGTTGTTGGCCAACTGCCTTGGTTAATGGCTGATGGCGGCAGCGCATTCTCACCTCATTTCTTCAATGTGGCCGATGCCAACAACAGCCAAACACTTACGGCTGTGGATGCCCTATTGCTGCAACACCGCATGACAAGCCCGGAAGCATACAACCCATTGCCCGGCGGCCGTCACAACTTCCAGCTTGCCGCAGCCGGCGTTCCGGCACACCATGTGCTCAGCTATCCTCAGGCGCCTGCAATTCCATTTGAACCGCATGGCGTTTACGATGAAAACTCAGCTGCCGATCAGTTGTATTACGAAGCTATACTCCCTGCCATTGAAACCGGAACGAACATTTTCAATGTCTATTATACTGCCATTGGCGACCTGAATGCAAGCTATGTGCCCGGATCGGGCCTGCGCAGCAGCTCGGCTATGGAAATTGATGGGCAGATCAACACAAGCCCCAACGGCCTGATCCGCATCCCGGTGGTGGCTGCCGAAAGTTTTGAAATGGCCGCCATGAGCCTCGAACTGCGCTACAACAGCCAGCTGCTCGATGTTATTGACCTTGAAACACAGGGTGTTTACTCAATCAACAACGAAACAATCCGCATCTCGTGGTTCGATAGGGATGGCCGACACGTAGAAGCCGGCGAAGCGATTGCTTATGTTTTAGCAAAACCGCATATGGCTTTGAATCAAAATCTTACGGCACTGGAATTAGGAAACAATACCGAGTTTGCCGATCGCAATGCCGGCATCATCGAAGGAATTCAGTTGAAAACGCCGGGCATTGCTATAATCAATGCAAGCGACAATGCCGGCCTGCAGGCAGTGGCCTATCCCAATCCGTTTAGCAATCTGACGAATTTAAGCATTGACATCGTTCAGGCCGGACTCACAAGCCTTGAAGTGTATAATATGACGGGGCAGGTGGTTTACCGCTTTGAAAGCGCATACGGCGAAGGCAAACAAATCATCCCGATCGAAGCAGCACAAATTGGCAAACCCGGCATTTACTTCTATCGGATAATACATATTGCATCAAGCCAGACGAGCCTTGCAAAAGGCACCTTGCTTATGCAATAAGCCCGCGCCAGCTTCCGCACGGAGGCACGCGTCTGGAGACGCGCGCCAGCCGCGCGGAAGCTGGCGCGCGTCTCCAGACGCGTGCCAGCGTATTTCTACCATTTTTTTTATGCCTCCTTTTTGGGCTTGCAACGGCATACCTTATTTTTTTAGCATTTTTATTTGTTTTTTGATATAAAAACTATTTACATTTGCTATAACCATTGAGAAATTGAGCAAAAAAAAGTTGAATAAAAAGAATATTGTTCTCAGATTTAATGTAACAAATTGCTAATAAACATATTAACAACACTTAAACAACGAATGAATGACAAAGTTTTTACAAAAAAAAGCAGAAAACCCACCTTAACTGCTAACATCTTAAACCAGATTTTTCCAAAAGGGAAAACGTAATGACCATTTTTTTGCTTTTAAGGTCGGTTATTTAAGATAAGACCTTTCAAGGCAGTACTTGCACGGCATTAGGCCTTCATAAAAAAAAAGAAACTATTTTTTAACCAAACAATCATTGCTATGAAAAAAACTTTATTTGTTTTACTGGCAACTTTATTCTCGGCACAAATCAGCTTTGGTCAGGTAGGCACAAACTTCATATTTAGTCAGTCGAATGGCGCCTATACTGATCTTGGCACAAGCGGCACCCAAATAGCCATTGCAACCGCAAACTCTGGTGCAACAGGCCTTGATGATGTGGTATGGCCCATTGCTGATGGCACAATTCCATTTGATTTTATTTTTGATGGAAATGTTTATACAGGTTGCAGAGTTAGCTCGAACGGTTTTATTACCTTTGGAACAACCGCGCCGGCGACAAACTACTATACTCCACTTTCGGGTATTACTGCTTATAAAGGAGCCATATCACCCTGGGGAGGCGATTTATCAGGAATGTTTAACTTGGGTGGAAAAACCAGCGAAGTACGCTATGCCGTTGTTGGCAGCAGCCCAAACAGGGAGTTTGTGATTCAGTGGAAAGATTTTCGCCCTTCCTACTCCTCAAGTACGGCGCTTGCTCCGTACATCAATTTTCAAATACGGCTTGCTGAAACCTCCAATGCCATAAAAATTGTTTATGGCCCATCGGGAATGGCTGCAGGATCAACGAATACATCTGCAGCAAGGCAGATTGGTTTGCGAGGCTCCAGCAATGCATTCCCGTCAAATGTCATAAACAGAACCAATACGACCTCTCAACTGTTTACGGCCAGCACTCCCGGCATTGCCAATTCGAGCACTCAAAACTTTTCTACCGTAAATCCGACTCCCGGCATGCCGACGGATGGTTTAACTTATACATTTACTATTGCAACATGCTTCGCCCCTTCTAACCTTGATGCAACAAATATTCAACAAACCACAGCCACAATTTCATGGACAGCCGCATCGCCTGCACCGGCCAACGGCTATGTGTGGGAAGTGCGCACAAGCGGAGACGGCGGAAGCGGAGCTACCGGCCTGGCTGCCTCAGGCACCACAGCAGCCGGCGTTACAACAGCCAATGTAAGCGGCCTTTTGGCAGCTACAAATTATAATTTGTATGTGCGCTCCAGTTGTGGAGGCGGCGATTTTAGCAGCTGGGCAGGGCCTAAAGCATTTGCAACAGCATGTGGGGTTGCCAGTATTCCCTATTCACAGGATTTTGAATCGGTTACACCACCTGCATTGCCTGTTTGTACACAAGTAGTACAAGGAGGAACGGGCAATTTGTGGGTTACCGCTGCAAATCCTGGCTATGGTTTTACAACAAAAGCACTTCGCTACTCATATAATTCTACAAATAACGCGAATACCTGGTTCTTTACAAATGGAATTCAATTAACCGGAGGAACGGAATACCAACTTAGCTATGACTATGGTAATACTGGAGCATACTATCCTGAAAAAATGAAAGTTGCCTATGGCAATGATGCCACCATTGCAGCAATGACCAATGTACTGGCAGACCATTCTAACATAAACCAAGGCGCTCTGCAAACGAATTCCGTCATTTTTAAACCGACCACTTCAGGTGTTTATTATCTGGGTTTTCAGGCGTATTCAGACAAAGACCAATTCTATCTTTTTTTAGATAACATTTTGCTTAAACTCCCACCTCCGCCATGTGCAGCCCCGGCAGCACAGCCTACAGCCCTCGTGCTCACGCCGGCTTCCGATGCGGTTAACGGCAGTTATACCGCCTCGGCTACGGCAACAGGCTATTTGGTAGTGCAAAGCACATCGGCCACTTTGGGAGCTACTCCCGAAAATAAAACATCTTATACTGTTGGGCAGGCATTCGGCTCGGGCAAAGTAGTGAAATTTGGTGCGGGTACAACCTTTAGCGCTACCGGATTAGAAGGGAGTACAAAATATTATTATTTCATTTTTGCTTATGCCACAGGCGATGATTGCAGCGGCCCAATCTACCGCACTGCAAGCCCGCTAACGGGTAATACAACTACTTTGCCGGCTGCTCCGGCCAGCTTTGTTGCTACCGCCACAACAGCCACCCAAATCAGCTTTACCGCAACACCAAACGCTGCCAATAACAGTATTGTAGTGGCATGGAATACAAGCAATACCTTTGGCAATCCTTCGGGTGCACTCGCTGCCGGACAGGATTTGCCGGGTGGTGGCAAGGTTCATTATGTGGGGCCGGCTTCCGGTCTTTATTCCCATAGCAATCTTAGCCCGGGAACAACCTATTATTACAGAGCATGGTCGGTAGCTACCGGGCTGGTGTACTCAACTACCTATCTAAACTCCAACACTTCTACACCCTTTGGCGTACCTTTCAGCCAAAATTTCGACAGCAGCCCTACAGGCGCCACACCGCCTGCCGGATGGACAAGCTATGCCTCAGCAACAGGCACTAATGCGCGCCCATGGACAATCGCAACGAATGTTGGAGCGTATTCTGCACCCAACTCAATTGTTGTTTATTATCATGAATCAAATGCTAAAAACGAGTGGTTGGTTTCACCCCCAATATCCCTCACAGCAGGACAGCCTTACAAAATTAAATTCTGGGTACAGGCGCCGGGTTGGGCTACAGACCCCGAGAGACTGAAACTTCATGTGGCAAATTCGCCTGCTTTGGCTTCTATAAGCAGTGGTACTAAAATCTGGGATGGAAACAACCTTGCATTAGCCAGTTTCACCGAAATTGTCGCTAACTATACCCCTGCAACAAGCGGACTCTATTACTTTGGCTGGCATGCCTATTCAATCGCAAATGTGGACTATATCGCAATGGATAATATCAGCATTGTTGAGCAGCCGCCGCTCGAATTTAGCCCCGAAGCCTATGATTTCAAAGAGATTAATGCCGGCTTCCAATCCACGCCAAAGCAGTTTACGATTAAAAATAACCGCCAAACAGCAATCACCATTTCCGGAATCAATTTAACCGGCGCCGATGCAAGCCAGTTTGTAAAGATTGACAATAATACTTACCCGAAAACGCTTGCCAGCGGTGCAGAAGCCACGGTTAGTGTGTATTTTAAACCCACTTCAACAGGAGCAAAAACAGCCTCTTTAACCCTGACCGATAATTTTGGCAGCCACAGCGCTTCCTTGTCGGGCTCAGGTTATTTAAATGGCCCCCAGTTGCTTACGGCAACGCCTGTTGTTCCGACCAGCGTTCAATTAAACTGGAATGCTCCGCTGCCTCAATACGAAATCCGCTACGACGACAACTCGGTTGAAGGTTGGTATTGGCTTTCAAGCCCTTCGTCAACAGATCACCTGTTCTATACAAAAATTGTTATTCCTGCAAATGGAGTTGTGAACAAATTTGGTGTATTAGCCCGCTCGAATGGTGCTACCACTTTCCAATCGGTGAGATTCTGCCCCGATAATGCCGGGAAACCGAACCTCACGGCTCCTATTCAGGCATTCAATAACGTGGCGGTTACTTCGGGCACAGGCGACTGGCTTCTCTTCGACCTCAGCACACCTTTAAATGTTACCGCCGGCCAGGTGTTTTATATTGTAACGCAATGGCCTGCCGGAAGTACGGTTGGCCCCTATGTTGGAGCAGATGAAGATTCCGGAGCTATGGGAATGTGTGCTTATTCATCCAATGGCGGTACAGCCTATACCAATTTTCCCTTTAACTTTTTGATGCGGGCCTTTATGAGCACGGGAGCAAAGAGCGCCGAACTGCCCGGTTTTGTAGCAGTTGGAGGCTCTGAGCAATTGGCCGGCCTGCCTGTAATGACGCTTGGCAGCCGCGCTTCGGAAAACCTTATTTCGCGCACAGCACAAAGCCTTAGCGTAGAAGCTCCGGGCTTTATGGTAAAAGATGCCCAACAACGTGCACCCGGCGATCTTACCTATACGGTAAAACGTAAAACCGGAACAGCTGATTATTCGGTCGTCGCACAAAATGTTCAGACAACCAATTACCTCGATGCCTCCACAACCGGTGCAACGCAATATACCTATCAGGTTGATGCAGTGTATCCTGCCGGAGCCGGGCCATCCAACGAAGTAGTTGTGGCTACATTATGCCTTCCTGCAGAAGTGCCTTTTTCTGAGCCTTTTGCTGGAAGCAACCCGCCACTTTGCTGGAAGCAAACGTATTCCGGTACACTAACAGAAGGAGTATGGGGCTATTCAAACTCCTCGTATGCGGGAGGTTCGCCTTACGAAATGGCTGCCGGCTGGCAAAGCGGCGTAGGTATTACACGCTTGATTTCTCCCGGAATCAACACACAGGGACTTTCGCAGCTTACCCTTTCGTTCAGGCATTTCTATGACGGATACGCCACCGGCATAACTTATAAGGTGCAAACGAGCTCCGATGGAACCAATTGGACAGATACGCAATGGGTAAATGCAGGCAGTGGTGTAGATGCAGGCCCCGAAATGGTTTATTTGAATCTTACCGGCAATCTTGGCGCAACCACCTATATTGCCTGGGTTTTGGATGGCGACCACTATCAGTTTAACGATTGGTATATTGACGATGTTCAGCTTAGCCTGGCAATGGAAGTAACGGCATCGTCAACCGATCTAACTTGCTACAACTCAAACGATGGAGCTATCCAACTCACGCTCACAGGCGGTATGCCACCCTTTACCTTTGCATGGCAAGGCCCCAATGGCTTTACTTCCGACCAGCAAAACCTTACGGGTTTGGCAGCCGGCAGCTATTATTATAGCGTTACTGACGGAAACGGCACAGTAGGCTCGGGACTTGTTGTGCTTTCACAGCCTGCTCAAATACCTGCCCCCAATATTCAGAGCCTCACCCTCACATACGACGGTATGGAGCACTCCGTTGTAGCCGGAACTGCGCCCAGCAATGGCCCGCAATACGAATTGGTATGGTATGATGCAGCTACAGGCGGCAGCTTTACAAGCGCACCCAGAGCCACCAATGCAGGCGTCTATACAGCTTGGGCAGCCAACCGCGAAATAGCAGCTCAGCCCTCGGTGGCTACCTTATGCGAAAGTGCACGCGTTGAGGTAACGCTTACCATCAATAAAAAAGGTTTGACAGTAACTGCCGACAACAAACAACGCTGCCAGTTTGAGCCAAACCCCGAGCTTAGCTTTAGCTACAACGGCTTTGTGAATGGCGAAGATGCCGAAAGCCTTACGGTTCAACCAACCATCAGCACCACTGCCATAGAAAACAGCGCACCGGGCACCTATCCCATTACGCTTGGCGGCGGCGAAAGTCCGAACTATGCATTCACCTATGTGAACGCAACCTTAACGGTAGTGCGCTCACCTCAGGTTTACGCCGGACCGGATGGCGCAGTATGTATCTCTGAAAGCTTCCCCATTGTTGGTGCAACAGCCAGCAACTATACCACCATCAAGTGGACAACAAGCGGCAACGGAACCTTTAGCAATGCAACCATCGTGAATCCGGTTTATAACCCGGGTAGTGCAGATATTGCCAGTGGCAGCGTTGTACTTACCCTTACGGGTGATCCGGGAAGCACATGCAGCAAGGAGTCGGAAATGACACTCACCTTGCAAAACGACCTCCCGGTGAGCGTTGCAATTCAACAGTTAACAGAAACGGTATGCGTGGGAACCGAAGTTGAATTTAAAGCTCTGCCTACCAATGGAGGTCTAACACCTTCCTATCAGTGGAAAGTGAACGGCGTAAATGCCGGAACAAACAGCGAACTCTTTGCCTATATCCCTGCAAACGACGATGTAGTAACTGTAGTGCTTACCTCAAGCATTGGCTGCGCATTAAATAATCCTGCCACCTCTGCGCCATTTGTGGTTGCCGTTACCCCCGACCTCATTGCCGGCGTAACGATCACTGCAAGTGAATTGAGCGTTTGCGACGATACACAGGTTACCTTTACTGCCGATCCCGTTAATGGTGGCAGCAACCCGGCCTATCAATGGAAAGTAAATGGCTTGAACTTAGGCTTAAACAGCCCGATCTTCACCCATATCCCGCTCGATGGCGATGAAGTGTTTGTTGTGATGACCTCCAACCACCCCTGTGCCGTAGAACCTATAGCAACTTCCAATACCATTCAGATGGAAGTAATGCCTCCTTACCTCGAAGTATTTGCTAATCCGGCAAATGGCGGAACGGTAACCGGAACCGGCAACTATGCTGTAGGCACTGTGGTTACGGTAGTGGCAACGCCAACACCGGGCTGGGAATTCCTGAACTGGAAAGACGAAAGCGGAGCCATCCTCTCAACCGACCCCTCGTTTGAATTTACGATAGCCGAATGCTACGAAGCTTTATATGCCACCTTTAGCTCAACCGCAAAAATTGCAGGACAGCTGAAGTATTTCAACGCTAATGAAACCATCATCCAATCGCCAAATAATTATGGCGTATTCTATGTGCAGCTCTTCGAAGGCGAAAACCCAATCGGCGAACGTAAGCTCGTTGCCTATGACCCCGAAACCGGATTGCAGAGCTATTTCGAATACATCGGCGTTGAATCAGGCAAAGACTACACCCTTCGCGTATGGGAAGAAGCTACCAACAACAAGCTTGGAAACGTTTGGAGCTGGAATAACTGGGGCGGAGCTACATCAACCGATGCGCTCATTATCAGTTTTATGACCACCAACAATAGCACACTCACCCAACTGCCCTGGATTGCTACAACAGCGGGCAATTATACCCCATACTTTAGCAAGGTAGCCGACATCAATAATAGCAATAGCCTTTCGGCAGTAGATGCTTTAGTGTTGCAATATGCCATTGCCGGAACACCGGGATATAAACCTCTGCCGGGCGGCGCCCACAATTTCCGGTTGGCAACAAGAAAACTGGCCGATCATAGCCTGAAAAACTATCCCACAGCACCCGGAATACTCTTTGAAGCTCACGGCGAATACAATGCCTCCGCCAATGCCGCGGAAGTGTATTACGAAGCTTTGCTTACCAATCTGAACGACGGCCTCAATGTGTTCAATATCTACTTTGTGGCAACAGGCGATTTGAATGTGAGCTATGTACCGGGCGCCGGAGCAAAAGCCGGCCAGTCGTTGGCTTACAATGGCGTAATCAATGTTCAGGCTAACGAAGAAGTGATGATCCCTGTTAAAGTAGATCAAGCCATCAATCTGGGTGCGGTTTCGCTCGGATTCAGCTACGACCCGTCGCGCATCCAAATTCTCGATGTTCCGGGCTATCCTGTGCACTACAACGATCAGACAAACGGTACGCTGCGCATTTCGTGGTTTGACCAGAACGGAATGCAGCTCAATGCCGACGACAATCTGATGCTTGTAAAAGCAAAAGTATTGGCCGATCTGCACGAAGGCGAAGCCTACTTTACACTGCTTGAAGGCACTGAGTTTGCCGATGTAAATGCCAGCATCATCCAAATTGGACTCAGCTCGCCCTACATCGAAACCGGAGTAACGGGCATCAACGAAATGAATAATATGACCTTGAGCCACATGGTTTCACCCAATCCGTTTAAGCAAAGCACAAGGATTGACTATGTGCTTCCGGAAGCCGGAAAGGTGAGCATTAAGGTTTACAACTACTTCGGTCAGGAAGTTAAAACCCTGCTCGAAGCCGAACAGTTAGCCGGAGGCCAAAGCCTTATCCTGAACAACTACGAGCTGCGCGATGCCGGACAATACGTTTACCGCATCACCCTCGAAGGCCGGCTAAAAACCTGGAGCGCCAGAGGCACCATTGTGTTTGTGAAATAAAAACCCTAAGCGGCCCCAGTGGCCTGAAACAAAAAGCTCCCTCCCGCGGTTTGTGCGGGAGGGAGCTTTTTTTATGCTGATTTTTAGCAGGATGATTTTTAGCACGCGCCAGCTTTCCGCGCGGCTGGCGCGCGTCTCCAGACGCGTGCCTCCGCGTGGGGAGCTGATGGTGCCTCCGCGCGCTGGCATAAGGATGATTTTTAGCACGCGTCCGGAGACGCGCGCTAGCATAAGGATGAATTTTAGCACGCGTCTGGAGACGCGCGCTAGCTCCCGCGCGCTATCTTTTATATTAAAACAACTTTTCGAGCGCCAATTTTACCAAGTCCGGATCGGTGCCCAAGCCGTTGATGCTGTTTACGATAACGCCTTGCTTGTCGAGGATGATTTTTCGGTTTGCATGGGCAATGCCGCCATCTTCAACAAATTCGTAGCTGATATCGCCGGCCATTGAAACTAGTTTCACCTGCTCTTCGTTTCCGTGAAGTAGCGTCCAGTTCTTCGAAAGTTCCTGCGCATCGGCATATTCTTTTAGCCGTTCGCTTGTATCGCGGATATGGTCGAAGCTCAGCAGTACAAAATTGAATTTTTCGCGATCTTCGGCGCTGAACAATGCTTCCACTTTTTTTAGGTCGTTTACCAGCATTGGACAGGCGTATTCGCAGTGGGTGAAAATCATGCTGAAAACTACCGGCTTGCCGGCAAAATGTATCAGTTGCAGGCTGTCGCCATTTTGGTCGGTAAAAGTTTCGTTGATTTGATAAATGGAATTTCCGGGAAGTTCTTCGATGCCCGAGCTGGGGTTTTCGGCCTGTTTATTATTGCTCTGATTTGTGTTACAGGCTGATAATGTGATAAGTCCAATAAGGATAAAGCTAAATAATTTGTACATTTTTATATATTTTTTGCACATCTGAATCCAAGTTTTTGTGACGTAAAGTTTGCTTTCTGAGCCCCTCTGAAAGCGTAGCGGATAAAGGTAGCATAGTCAGAGGCGTTGGCCACGCCCAATGAGCCGCCACCGCAGAAAAGCCCTTCGGGGATGTTTGTCCCGCCATCGCGGCTGCTTCCGCCGGCGGAATTGTCGAAGTCGTCCACCCATTCCCATATTAGGCCAAACATATCGTAAAGGCCAAAGCTGTTTTGATAAACCGACCCCACATCGGCCTGTTTGGGCATTTTGCGACTATACCACAACATGATAATTTCATGGGTGTTTTGGTAGGTATTGCCAAGTGGCGGTGCAGCCGCAGCATGTTCCCATTCGGCGGTAGTGGGCAGGCGTTTGCCTTTGCTTTTGCAGTATGCATTGGCTGCAAACCACGAAACGTTTGTTACCGGATTGTTTTTGTTGTTGTCCGTTTTGCGCTGTTTCAAATAGTTTTCGTCGGCAAAAAGCGCCTTAATTGTTTCTTTTGACCACTGTGGATTTTGTTTAACAAAGGTTTCAAAATCATGATTCGTTACGGCTTTGATGTCCATATAAAATGCTTTAACCTTTACAACTTGCCCGCTTTCTTTCACAAAGGGCACATACAGTCCGCCGGGCACCACTGCCATATCGCTTGGGTGCTGAGCTTTCAGGCTTGCCAAAACAGTGGCAAAAGCGATTAGAAATACTATTGGCTTAAAACGAATCATCTTTATTTGGAATTTCGCCATCCTTTCACATCTGAGGCTTTAATGAGGGTGTTTTGTTTATTAAATTCGTTGTGAATATAGGTTAGGATACTGGCAATTTCGTCGTCATTCAGGCTAACGGCGGGCATAATGTTGTTGTATTTTTCCCCATTTACTGAAATTTCGCCTTGCAATCCGTTGATGATGATCCCGGCGCCTTTGTCGGCACGTGCTTTCAAAAAGTCGGAATTTACAAGTGGGGGGAAGGTTCCGCTAATGCCATTGCCTTGTTCCATATGGCAGGCCATGCAGTTTTGCAGGTATAGCCTTTTGCCGGCTTCCATGCGCTCGGCCTGGCTTCTTTCGGGTATTTGCTCGTCTTTTACTTCGGCTTTGCCGCTGTTGATGTATTGAATGGCCGAACCTTCGGGCAGATAAACTTCTTCTTTTTGCTTGCCGGTAAAGACATCGTGGTTTTCGTCGCCCACCACTCTTATTTGTGCCAGAGCGCCTTTGTTAAATGCCCTGAAGATGCTGTGATCCACCAAGTGCAGTGTGCCGGGCACCTCACATTTGAATTCGGCAATGGCTGACCCACCTGCAGGCACGAGTGTGGTTTGCACATCGCGGTTGATTAGGCTGCCGCCTTCCACATGTACTTTATCAAATATTTCGCCGATAACATGAAATGACGATACTAAGCTAGGGCCGCCATTGCCAATGAATAGCCTTACTGTTTCGCCCACTTTTACCGTCATGGCATTAGCCCCCGAGCTTGCACCCACCGAGCCATTCATCACCACATAATCGGGGAGTTCATCCAATGCTTTTTGCATGCTGAAATCCTGATGGCCTTTGTCGCCATACTTTCCGTTGGTATAAAACTCGCCTTGCATCACATAAAACTCATGGTCAACCGGCGGAAGGCCTTCCAAAGGCTCAACCAAAATTAGCCCATACATGCCATTTGCAATGTGCATTCCAACCGGTGCGGTTGCGCAGTGATATACATAAAGACCCTGATTGAGCGCCCTAAAAGTAAACTGTGTGCTTTTGCCGGGAGCGATCAGAGAGGCTTCTGCTCCGCCGCCCGGACCTGTAACGGCGTGAAGGTCAATGTTGTGAGGTAACATATTGTCGGGGTGATTGTGCAGGTGGAATTCAACCAGGTCGCCTTGACGAATGCGGATGAATTTTCCGGGAACTTTGCCGCCAAATGTCCAAAAGGTATAATCAACGCCATCCGCTAAACGCATCGTTTTTTCTATGATCTCGAGATTTACAATTACCTTGGTATTGCGTTTCGAGGCGATATGGGCCGGCACTTCGGGTGCATCCGTTAAAACGGCATGAACCTCGCCCTCAACCGGGCCAAAGCCGGCTTTGTCTTTAGCCGAAGGCGATTGGCACGAAAAGCCTAAAAACCATAATAAGCTCAATCCGGTTGCAAGGCGCAATAATTTTGGAAAACGGGGAGTAAATGACATAAATTTTTTTGTTAAGTGAGTGTTATCAGTACAAACTAAACAGTTTGACGTGCTAAAAGTTGAGCCGTTTTAGCGTTTTAGAGAGAAATGTCGGTTTTTTTCTTTTTTTTTAACATCCACGGCTTATTCTTTCGCAAAGCCTCTGAAGCCCGGGCTATATGCTTGTTGAGAAGCAAAATTAAACAAAACAAGTAATTAAATACCGAAATAGGTAAAATATTTTCACCTTCGCAAAAAGGCACAAAAAGACGCGACTTTTCGGCAGTGGCTGGTTTGAGTAATGGGCGCATAATGTGATGAATCTAAAAAAAACGAAATCATTATTGCCCGGTAAACTTTTTTCAAATTGAATCTTTAAGAGTTTTCTCACTTCGTTCGAAATGACAATCAGTCAGTTATAACTTTGGGAGGGGGTTGGTTGGCGGTAAAGTCGCCAACCAACCCCCTCCCAACCCAAATGATTACAACATGCTGTCATTCTGAGCATAGCGCAGAAAACCATTGTTTTTGCCGGACAATAGTGTTTTATAATAGACTAAAACACAAGGGATTCAGGCAAAGGGCAGCGAATAAAAAAGAGGCTGCCTTTTTTAAGACAGCCTCTTTTAGGGTTTCGAATCAGAAAAAACGTTTAATTTTTCTTGGTCTTTTCTTCTTTTTCGAGGTTTTCTTTCAGATCGGCCAAAACATCGAGGTCGCCGAGAGTAGTGCGCTCAAGGTTTTCGTTGATGATTTTCACGGCGCGTTTTGTAGTTTTTTGCTCCGTGTTTTTGCCGTCATTTTCGGCGGTGCGAGCCACAAAAGCAGCGTCTTCGTGGATGCGTGAATGCGAAAGGATGATTTTTTTATTTTCTTTCGAAAACTCAATCACCTTAAAGTCGAGGGTTTCGTCGTTTTTGGCCTGGCTTCCGTCTTCTTTTTTCAGGTGACGGTTGGGAGCAAAACCTTCAACGCCATAGGGCAGCGATACGATCATTCCTTTGTCGGAGGTTCCAATGATGGTGCCCTGATGTACGCTTCCAACGGTAAAGATGCTTTCAAAAACATCCCATGGGTTTTCTTCAAGCTGTTTGTGGCCAAGGCTCAAACGGCGATTTTCTTCGTCAACATCCAAAACAAGCACTTCGATTGTTTCGCCAACTTTGGTAAATTCGGCCGGGTGTTTGATCTTTTTCGACCACGAGAGGTCGGAAATGTGAATCAAACCGTCCACACCTTCTTCCATTTCAACAAAGATACCAAAGGTGGTAAAATTGCGAACGGTGGCTTTGTGGGTTGAGTTGACCGGATAGCGATCTTTGATGTTCGACCACGGATCGGGGATGAGTTGTTTCATGCCCAGCGACATTTTGCGCTCATCGCGATCTAAGGTTAGGATAATGGCTTCAACTTCCTGTCCCACTTGCAGAAAATCCTGTGCAGTGCGCAGGTGTTGCGACCACGACATTTCGCTAACGTGGATAAGGCCTTCAACGCCCGGAGCAATTTCGATAAATGCGCCGTAGTCGGCTATTACAACCACTTTGCCTTTCACCTTGTCGCCAACTTTGAGGTTTTCGTCTAGCGCATCCCATGGGTGAGGGGTGAGCTGTTTGAGGCCCAATGCAATACGTTTTTTGCTGTCGTCGAAATCGAGGATAACGACTTTTATTTTCTGGTCGAGTTCAACAATTTCTTCCGGATGGTTGATGCGTCCCCACGAAAGGTCGGTAATATGGATCAGGCCGTCAACGCCGCCCAGGTCAATAAATACGCCGTAGGTGGTGATGTTTTTAACCGTACCTTCGAGAACCTGGCCTTTTTCGAGTTTGCTGATGATTTCGGCTTTTTGTTGCTCCAGTTCATCTTCGATAAGGGCTTTGTGCGAAACCACCACGTTTTTGTATTCCTGGTTGATTTTCACCACTTTGAACTCCATGGTTTTATCCACGTAGATGTCGTAATCGCGAATGGGTTTCACGTCAATCTGCGAGCCGGGCAAGAAGGCTTCGATGCCAAATACATCCACAATAAGACCGCCTTTGGTGCGGCATTTAACATATCCGGTGATGATTTCTTCTTTTTCGAATGCATCATTCACGCGATCCCACGAACGAAGGATACGTGCTTTTTTATGCGAAAGCTCGAGCTGACCGGTCGAACCTTCCTGATTTTCAACATACACCTCAACTTTATCGCCAACTTTGAGGTTGGGGTTGTAGCGAAATTCGGAGAGCGGAATCACGCCATCCGATTTGAAACCAATGTTGACAATAACTTCGCGGAGGTTTTTGCCAACCACCAATCCGTCAATTACTTCGTGATCGCCAATTGAGCTTAGCGTTTTGTCGTACATCTGCTCAAGCTGGTTGCGCTCGGCGCTCGAATACTTTTCGTGCCTTTTGTCAACGGCATCCCAGTCAAATTCGCCGGGTACCTGAGGCTGAGGGCGCTCTTTTGTCGTTTTTTGAACGGGAGTTTCGGCCACTACCTCTGTTGCAGGGCTTTCATCAACCGGGTTTTGATCCGGAGCCTGCTCCATTAATGGCTCTTCGTTGATGAGATTTTCGTTTTCTGTCATAAAAATAAATTTGTACCCGATCCGAGGTTCCGTACTGCTTCAGTCAGGGAGTGTTAAACATGTTTAAACTTAAGGCGTTGATTACAACAAATGTAGGCAATTCCGGAAGGCCTTAAATTGAGCCTGCAAAAATAGTACTTTTTACTTGCGAAAATACCGCGATGAATTCTTTTTTAAGGATAGGAGGCTTTTTAAACGAAAAATTTGCCGATTATGCATGCCTAATCATTCAATTTGGAGCAATAATTCCCGCATTTTAACACGCTTAGGTCGGTTTATTTTCAGACTTTTTCCAAAAATAAAAATCTTTCCAAAAAAAACACAAGAAATTAATGATTATTTTCTTTTATTTTACAGAAAATTGTGCCTGTAGTTATTATCTTTGTTGAATGATGCCTTTATAATGCATTTAATGATGCTGAAGTGCCTTTAACTTGTTTCCAATGAAAAAATATCAGCTTCTTATTCTTTTTATTCTCCTTGCAATTTTTGGCGGCAGTGCCTATGTGATAGGAGAAATGCGCTCAAACAATTACCGACAAAGTGAGCAGGAAAAACTGTTGCAACACCTCCATGGAATTATTCAGGCAGTGGATGTGCAGATCATTGATAAACGATACGACAAAGAGCTTGGCGAAGCGATAGGAATTCGGCTTCAACATCAGATAACCAAACTTGAGGAGCTTAATCGGGGCAGGCGATATTATACCCTGGCTTTGGAATCGGGGCAATGCAGGGTTCGCATGAGCTCTGCCATTAATAAAGACTATGAGCGTGGCGATCGTTTTCAATTGGAAAAGGAGGTGGAAAAAGCGGTTTTTAATAACCGTGAGCCCTATGTACAAGAGGTTTTTAAAGGCGGCCACTTAGTTAAAATAAGGGCATTTGTTCCCATTAGTTCGGCCTTGCCAAACGGGCCATTACTTTGCGCAATGTTTGAGCAAGGGGTGAGAACCTATCTTTCAAAGCAGGCATTTCTTCGAAAACAAGCTTATGTAGCGCTTGCTGCCCTTGCTTTGGTGATCGTTGCCGGGGTGGGCTTTGTTTTTTGGCGAAACAATCAGTTGTATTCCAAAAGAAAATTTTATGGCCAAATTGAAACAATCATGGTTTTTTTTACCGGATTATGGTTCGTCTTGGTTTTGGGATACATCTACCGCGAAGCCAAATCTAAAGAACAACAATTGGTTTTTAATAATTATGGCGCCAGTTCGGCCTCAATGATGCGTTCGGCCTTTCATGAAGTCAGCAGCAATATTGATCAGCTTGGCTATTTTATGGCTAATAGCGAAAGTGTTGACAATGAGGAGTTTGAAAACTATTCAAGACAACTTACTAAAAAAGGGCTTTTCGAAGAGCTGTTTTTATATGAGGAAACCAATCCTATGCCCGAAAACAACCCGGCTAAGCTGTACGCCAATAAAATGGGGTATTATTATCCTAAATATCACCTTAAAAATGAACGTTCCAAAGGAGTTAGCCTGCTTGAAAAGAGCGTTTTTGTTGACTCGGTAAACTGCTTGCTTTCGCGCGTTGAAAATGAAAGACTGATTGAAAGCACACGCTTCGAAGGCCAATCCATTTCCGAATTGGATGACTACATCATTTTGGGATTAAAAGTTCCATCGGGGCCTTCGGATGGCATGCACAACCTTAAACAGCAGTTTTTGGTAGGCGCCTTTAAACCGCAGAAAATTTTGGAATCCTCATTCCGAAATGCCGATTGGGTGAGGCAAAATTTGGCCATTGATTTTATTAAATTAGACAACGGCCTGCATAGCAGCTTGCTCGCCTCATTCCCTTCAGATCATTTTCATTTGTACGATATTCACGATCTGGATGCGCATATTAATAGTTTTAAGCTTATAAAATCGTATGCCCTGTTTATTTGGGACGATTTTTATGTGATGAAACTCCATCCCTTACCCGATTTTGAAACCAAGGTTGCAAATAGCCGTATTTACTTGTTCTACATTATTATTTCAACCGTTGCATTGATTGCTGTGCTGATTGCCTATTTTTTCCGAAAATATTCAGTTAGGTTAGAAAGCATGGTCGAAACCCGCACCAAGAGCCTCGATCGCAGGGTGCGCGATTTGGTTTGCATTCGCAACATCACGCAAATGTTGCTGTCGGGGAAAAAAGTATCTCAAAACCTCGAAAATGCAGCTTCCGAACTCGAAAGAACACTTTTTCCAAATCAAGAGGCTTTTGTTGAACTTCATGTCAATCAGGAAGTTTACCCGGCTGCATCAGCAAATAAGGGAGCCTTGGAGCAGGCGTCGCACAACCTATTTCAAAATGAGGCAGTGGTGGGAGTGCTAAAGGTGAAAAGCAATTCGGCCGTGAGCCTCTTAGAGGAAGATCACAATCTGATGGCTCAGATAGCCTCAAAAATTAGCAATTACCTGCTTTCGTACGAAATAATGGAGGCCCTGCGCGATAGCGAAATCAAATTTAGAACCCTGGTCGAAAATGCCCTTGATGCCATTTATATGTTTGCCGACAGGAGATTTATCAGCGTAAACAGAGGATTTTGCAATATGGTGGGTTATAGCGCGGAAGAACTAACGGCTGATGATTTTGACATTAACATATTGCTCACCGATAAAAGCAAAGCCATTGTTGAGCAGCAAATTTCCGATCGCGAGAAAGGGATAGCGATACCGCAGCGTTACGAGTTTCAGCAACGGGCCAAAAACGGCACCACAGTAGATGTAATCGCATCAACGGTAATGGTTGAACTTCGCGGCAAACCCGTAACTATCGGTATGTTGCATGATATTACAAACCGGAAAATGATGGAAACAAACCTAATCAGAAGCGAGGAAAGGCTGCAGCAACAAAATGAGGAGCTGCAAGTGCTCAACGAGGAGTTGCACGAAACCAACGAACACATCCGGCAAATGAATGCCGACCTGCTCGAGGCCAAAGAAAAAGCCGAAGCCGGCGATAAGCTGAAATCTGCTTTCTTGAATAACATTTCACACGAACTTCGCACACCGCTCAATGGAATATTAGGAGCTGCAAGCATGATTTTGGACAACGAACCCGACAGCCCGGAAGAACGTGCCGAAATGGAAGCTGTTATGACAATCAGCACCGACCGCTTGGTACGCACCATAGAGCAATATGTGGATATTTCGATGCTCACTTCGGGCACTATGCCCTTTATCGTTGAAAAAATTAACCTTTCGCAGCTTGTGCGGCCGATTGTATATCATTTTAGCTCGCTTTGTAAATATAAACGGCTGAATTTCACCTGTGAATTGCTGATTGATGACGCTTTTTCTTTTTCGACTGACCGCAACTTTATTAAAAAAATAGTTGAACATCTGTTAGACAATGCAGTGAAGTTTACCCACGAAGGCTCTGTGCATATGCAACTGGCAATGAGCGGGAATGGGGGCGTAGAGCTGAAAATTAGCGATACCGGCATAGGAATACAAGATGAGTTCAAATCCAAAATTTACGACCTGTTTTTGCAACAGGATATCTCCAATGTGCGGCGCTACGACGGGAGTGGACTTGGGCTGTCCATCGTTAAAAATTTATGCAACCTGATGGGAGCCACTATCGAATTTGAATCCGGAGTGGATAAAGGCTCTGCTTTTACCGTGATCTTCCCCGCATTGCCCGAAGCAAAACCTGTTGAAACACACCAAACAGCACAAATAAATGCAGTTGCCGAAGGCGAGTTTGAAAAAGACCTGCTTTTGATTGCCGAAGATGAAGATTCGAATTTTGCCGTCTTAAATACGGTGCTGAGCAAAAGGCTGAAACTGAAGATACTGCGTGCCGAAAATGGCCTCGAAGCTGTGGATATTTGTACAAAACGCTCCGATATTAGCCTTTGCCTGATGGATATAAAAATGCCGCTAATGGATGGCTACGAGGCAACAAAGCTCATTAAACAATTGCAACCTTCGCTTCCCATTATTGCTGTAACGGCTTTTGGCCTGCTCGACGACGACAGAAAAGCTTTGGCTGCCGGGTGCGACGACTACCTGGCCAAACCTTTCCAAATGAATAAGCTACTCGAAAAAGTAACGTATTGGCTGCAAGTGGGTAGAAAAAACAATAAATAGGGCAGACCGTTTGCATTGTTTGGTTTTGTTGGAAAATTTGGAAGGACTGTTCTAAATTTTGCCTCCTGACTTTATCACTTTTTTTCGATCAGTTTTGTATTTGCTTGATAATGAGTTTTATATAATTTTTGGGACACTTTTTTGGATTTCCCGGTGATAAAGTCAGGAGTTTATCTAATTTGAATAACTGAAAACGGTTAGCCGGCACGGATTTCAAATCCGCACCGGCGAAAAAAATAATGCCTAAAGGCTGTTTATTTAACTGAAAAACCGGAAAATTCCACCCTTTGGTGGAAAGACATAATAAAAATTCCGCCAGTTTTTGTTACAAGCTTTTTTGTGCCGGGGGCCAAAGGCTAAGCGATACAGAAGCATGCGCAGGCTTGTGGGCAGGCGCGGCTTGTGCCAGCGGGGAAGGAAAAAGATTGTTACAAAACCAGGAATTTTTATTGGGTCTTGACTTTTGCTCCACTTTGTGTCAAGACAAAGTGGAAAAAAAGAAATATTGCCTAAAGGCAGTTTATCTAATTGAAAAACTGAAAACTACTACCCGGCACGGATTGCAAATCCGCTCCGGCGGGGGCTTTTAGACCCACCGATAGAATTGCTGAAAAGTGCTAAAGTTTTACAGAAACTCCAAGACACAATTCTTTGTAATAGCTTAATTTCAAAGGATCTGTGAAAGGCATGTCGTAGCCGTATTCGAAATAAATACCCAGATGCCGTGTAAGATAATATGCCACACCGGTTCCAAAATAATACCTTGCCCATACCGATTGGCTGTTATTGTTTGTCTGGAAATATTTCACAAGGCCAAGCTTGCTCGAAAGGTATGCTTCGAAGCGAAGGTTCTTTTTTTCGATGAATAATGGGAGGTAATGCCAATTACCAACAGCTCCGAAATTGAAAAATCCATTTGTATATTCTTCATAACCTTTGTAAAGTGCAGCAGAAATTCCGGTTTCAAGAAGTGTGTGCACGCGCTTGTTCACTTGCAATTCGACATGTCCATTTTGAAACACACGGTTATTATCAATATATTCCGGCCAGCCGGCTGCTTTTATATACCAATGTCCAGATGTTTGTTTTACTTGTGCATTCAGTTCATTTTCAAATTGAAAGAGAACTAATGTGAGAAAAAATAATGTGAGAAAAAGTGTCTGTTTTTTCACGGCATAAGTGTTTATTAGGTTGTTGCTCAATGGTTATCTTTGGCTTATTGCTTCCTGCTCCAAAATTTAGTTTAATGGTTCTCATGGGGAAGTTTAGGGGAAAACACAACTGATTCATTAATGTTTTCCGGTAAAAAATCCAAATGGAAACGATTTCTTTTATTCTTACGATCATTTTTACAGTTATGGTATAATATTTCAATAACGATCAAAATAATTGAATGTTGCCCGAAGTCATCGTAGGTATTAATTATAATAAATTTATGGTATTAGATGTGGATTACAAATTAAAGTAGCCCAGTCTGTCTGAGGAGTTTTGGCTTTGCAGATATATCCGTCGAAATGTTCTCCAATAGTTACGGTAGCGCCAATCTGATTATATGTCAGTATAGGAGCAAAAGAATGTTCAAAAGAATAACCATAATATCCACTAGAAGAAACAGAATTGTAATATCGCCTCCAACCAATTGGGTTTAAGTTCCAGTGATAAAATGCTGATTGTATTTTAAGGTCGTATATCATTGCCCTTGCCGCCCAGTACCAAATTCCCAACACTTTGTGATAAGGCCGAATCATTACATCCGTATATTGCTTTAGGGTAGTATTTGATGTATTGTTACCTGGATATAAAATATATTGGACAGAAAAGCGCATATATATTCTGTTTCTTTCAATTGTATTTCTCTCAACTTTGTAGGTTCCACAATTATATGTATTATCCTTATAGTTCATTTGTTCAGAAGATCCAGAAAACAGAAAAACTGTTGTGTCATTGATAACCTTTTCGTCAACATTGTCTTCAGTAATCGATAAAACATTAACAATGTTTGCCTTATTCGATCCAATAGTAAAATTTTCGAAAACTTTATATACGGAATCTCCAATAAGAAATAAATGATCTTCATTCGTAAAAACTTTAAAAGGATTATCAATGAGTAGAGGTTCAACAGTGTATTCACCATTGTCATCTAAGGTCAATTTTAAATATTGAGAGTTCTTATTAACATATTGAATTATTTCATCAACCGAATTAAAAGATTCAAAATCAATACTTTGGTAAAATATGACAATTTCGTCATATCGTGAATTGAAATTGTAAAGCTCTTTAAGCATTAAAGAACTTTCTCTGTTTTCTACATTCTAATATTAAAGAAAGTGGTAGAAAACTCATTTAAGTTACTGAATTTAAGGATAGATTTAGTATAATTTAACTGCTCATTTGTATTGATTTTTATAGAATTTTTCGAACAACTACAAAATATAGCAATACATTGTGCGATTATAATTGACAAAATAAAGAACTTTTTTGTTCTTAATTTTCTGTAAAAGTGGCTTTTCATTGTTAAAAGGGATTAATTGGAAAATTGTTTTTTGTTAGTATCCTTATTACTTCACAAAGGATATACGCACTGCAGAGCTAAAGGTGCTACCTCGATCGAACTTATTTTCCCCAGCCAAAAGATATATTTTGTGGTGCAACATGGAAGATAGTCTGCACCATAAAAGACCCCCAAATAATCTTACAAGCCACAGTGCCATTCAGGTAAGCTCCATCAAAAATGCCATCAGCTTTTTTGTAGGAGAAATTTTTGGCGATATGGCTTTGGCGCTTTTTCATTGCAGGGTTTACTTGGATTGTTTTTAACAAAAAAAATCAAAGAAAAATATTTGCCAAGCGTTTTGCGAAAAAATCTTAATAAATTGTTTGATTTAGTACTTATTCAAAACAATCTGGTTATCAGCATGTTTACGTAATTATCATTACTTTTTTCTCCTAGCTGGCGCAAATTTGCAAATCCGCGCCCCTTCTTCAGCGCGGGCAATCAAATGCAGATGATTGGCCATTATACACCGGACAAACAATTCCAAACCATTATTTATGTGGCAATAAGCCAAATTTCCGGTACGTTTTTTCCTGTATGCATTGCGGTGGAAGTAAAATTCTTGATAATACCGGCACGGATTGCAAATCCGCTCCGGCGGGGGGCTGGCATGTGTTTTTGCCCTTAGGGCGCACACGGAAACTTTTTTTGGATACGGACTTATCGCGCCGTTTTGTTTGACTATGGGATCAGAATTTTTCCGGTTTGCACTTATTTTTCACGAAGAATGAGCAAAAACCATGACAAGCAAATGGAATATACCGCCTTGTTAGGGCAAGTAGTTGTCCTGACTTTATCACTTTTTTTCGATCAGTTTTGTATTTGCTTGATAATGAGTTTTATATAATTTTTGGGACACCGTTTTGGGTGTCCCAGTGATAAAGTCAGGAGATATTTCGACTACTTACCTTTTTTTAGAATAATTAATAAGCCCTGAAAAAATCTGCCGCAAGTTTTCGTGGTAGCGCGTATAGCTTTGGATAATTTATCAAACGAGAGCTATGCCGTATTCTGTTTTTTGGGGTTGAAAATGCCGGCAAAACAAAAAAGAGAACCCTGAGGCTCCCTTTTTTGTAGTGGTATTTATCAAATAAACCGGTTTAGCGGCTTATGAGGATTCTTTTATTGAAGTATTCGCCTTTATTATTGATAAATTGAAGGATATAAGCGCCTGATTGCAAATGATTTACGTTGTAAGTCATGATTGAGCTGTTGCCCACCGGCACTGCTTCAACTATTTGCCCCAGGTAATTGATCACGCACATTGTTTTAATGCCTTGTACGAGCTTAATTGTGAGCTCATTGCGAACAGGTATCGGATAAACGCTGATTTCGCTCAGGGAGTTTTCGTTTAACCCAACGCCAATGTGCAGCTCGGCAGGAACCGTTTTTACGGGCATATCCGGGTCGTTGCTTGCGATTTGGATGTTTGCAAAGTAGGAGCCTGCGCTCAGGC
>CAYYDS010000014.1:23826-24097 GCA_964470665.1 uncultured Lentimicrobiaceae bacterium | reverse complement strand
GTGCCCTCGCTCGGTTTTATGCTGGGCGATGAAGGCAGCGGCACCTATATCGGAATGAAATTTATCCGTGCACTGTGCAACGAAGAGCTGCCTGAAAATATAATAAACGAATACTATCGCCGCAACGGACTCGACTTCCACAGCCTGATTCGTAAAATTTATCAAATCGAAAATCCGGGCAACTTTTTTGCTTCGGCCATGCCTTTTGTTGGCGAAAATATTGACGCAAAAGCCTGCGACTGCCTGAAAAAGGAGCTGCGCCGCGTCGCCT
>CAYYDS010000014.1:12013-23816 GCA_964470665.1 uncultured Lentimicrobiaceae bacterium | reverse complement strand
AAGGCGCTCGTTCGACGATTTTATTCAGGCTCAGCTATCGAAATATCCCGGAGTGAAAGAATCGAAAGTGGCATTCGTAGGTTCGGTGGCTTTTCATTTTAAAGACCTGCTCGACGAGCGGCTCGAAAAGTTTGGATACAAGAAAAAAGCTATTGTGAAACAGCGCCTTACAGAAGGTTTGGTGAGCTACCACGGCGCAAGCTGCCAGTAAAACCGGTTGTTGCGCAAGTCAAAGTTGAAGGCTAAAGAAAATCAGCCAGCGTATGGCCTTTAAGATGATCGCGAAAATCTTGCGTCATTTTAAAGGTTACATTATTCATGATGCATTTCTCGAATGGACAAATTATTTTGTCATGCGGGCAGGCCGACATCTCGATTTTCCCTTCAATGGATTCATAAATATCAAGCAGGCTAATATCTTCCGGATTTTTTTTCAGGCTGAAACCACCGCTTGGCCCCCGGTGCGATTCTAAAAAATTGTCTTTCACTAAGCGTTGAAAGATCTTGGCAACGTGATGTTTCGAGCTGCTTGTAACTTCTGAAATCTGAATCACATTGGCCTTTCCGCCCGACCGAGCAACGATAATCATGCCGTGCAAGGCAATTGAGGCACCTTCGGTAAGCGTTACGATTTTCGACATTTTATTTTTATGGTAATGAATTACCAAAATTACAACAATTCCACATTATTTTATTCTGATAAGGGAATAAAAAAATGAAATATTTTTTTTTGCCGCTTAAAATACAGATATAGAATTGGTTGCGATTTTTTGAGAAATGGAAACAGATTGGCTAATGTGTTTTCGTCATGGTGGTTGGAGTAAGCACAATAAAATCGGCAGCATTTCGCTTTTCGGCCGGAAGTTGCTTCATATTGTCGGTATCCGTTGAGCTAATCGTGAGAATTTTCAATTCCGGTTTTAGTTTTTTCAAATACCAGATAATGCCTTCGAAATTATCGCTGTGATAGGCTCCGTTGAAATGGAGAAAGATTTTGCCGTTTTCAAGATTTTGGCTGATAAACCAGGCCATTGTTGCGTCTTTAATAGCCTGAGCCTTAGGCAGGTTATCCATTTTACGGCTGTGTGCCATATCGCCCATGTTTTTGAGCATTGCGCTGTAGCCTGCAAGCGTGGCATCGTATTGCACGGGAAGAGGTGCCACCCATGCTTTTTCATTGGCCGGAAGGCTGTCAAGTGTTTCAAAACCATAGCGGAATACCTTGGCTGCATAGCGGCGCGGGATGTTGCTGGCTACAAAACGGAGGTGGTTTTCTTTGGCAAAATCAACTAAAGGCGCATAATCGGTGTCGAAATTTGGCCACAGCCGGGCAATCTTTTTCAGGCTGTCGGCATCAATGCTGTTGTCGAGGTATTGATTGAGAAAAACCTGATTGTCGGCTTCAAACATTTCGGCTCCAAGGATAATACCCGCAGTATGCTGCTTAAACAGTTGATTGGTAAGCTCATATTGTAGCCAATGGCAGATGGGGTTGTTGTGGTATTCGCCAAAAAATACTACGTCGGCTTGAAGGGCGGCTTTTACCAGAGTTTTAAATTTTACTTCCTTGCCTTTGGCGCTATAAAGCCGGTAGGCCGGCATATCGGTTTTGAACGAAAGCAGGAAGAAAGGGATTGCAAAAAGCAAATACCTGTATTTCATGGTTTTAGTATTTAAGTAGAAAATCGTTGAGAAATGAGAAAGGAAGCAATCCTGCCATTGAGGGGGCAACAAGGATGCGCCCGGTTTGCCCTTGCATGATCACTTTTAGGTTGATCCCCGATTTATGTTCAAATTCGGCCATTACCTGTCGGCATGCGCCACAAGGCGGAACCGGCTCGCTGATTGGATTTTTGTCGCTGATGGCAGTAATGGCAATGGCTTCGGCTTTCATATCGGGTTTTAGGGCGTTGGCATGAAAAAGGGCCACGCGTTCGGCGCATAAACCTGAAGGATAGGCCACATTTTCCTGATTGTTGCCGACAACAATGCTGCCGTCGTTGAGCCTTACGGCAGCGCCAACCTTAAAGTGTGAATAAGGCGCGTAAGCCAAAGCGGCTGTTTTGCGGGCCTGTTCAAGTAAAAAGCAATCTTCGGGCGGCAACATCTCGCAGCTTTCGTATTCTAACCACTCGATTTGTACGATTTCTTTCTTCATAATGCGGTTGTTGGCGCAAAGATAGCAAAAATGCAAAAGCAAATTTTGTGTTTTCAGACAGGCAAAAAACCAACACCTTTAATAATAAAAAAGTTTGCTTCCCTTTTGGGAGAAACAATTTGGCGCCAAATTGGATCGTATTTGATCCTTATCTTCTTATAACTCATCTTCCTCTTTGTAGCTCTCTTCCTCGTAGCTATACAAGTCGAGTTCCAGATCGTCTTCATCTTCATCCATCCGGTCGTAGATGCTCAACTTTTGATTGCGCTTTGCATGACCTTTTTTAACGGGTTTATTACCAAATTCTTCATTCGAGTCAAAGTTTTTCTGGTACATACTGGGTTGTACCTTTTTCTTTCCCGGTTTCATTTTGAAAAAAATACGTTAGATAAATAAAAATTAATGTGTGAATAGATTGAAATTTAACTGAAGAGGAAAAAATATCCCCTCATATGTGGTTAGCTTCAGTTTAAAAAAGGGAGCAGCTGCTTCGAAGCGAGAGCTTCCAAGGCATAAGACAGTTATGGTGATCCTGTGAAACATGGGTAGAACAGAGTACACTTACGGTTAACTATCTGATAGCTGTTGGATTAAAATCTGCTGCAATTTTAATCATTTTTCAAATTGAACAACAATTGCCGGCTTTTTTTTTAGCCTTTTTTTTCGGCGGGCTCCGTTTTGTTTGAAAACGGATGCCTTCCCGATTTTGTTGTTTACTTTAAAATAGCAATTTTAATTAGCAGATATACAATATGATAGAGGTTATATAGTTGATTTTTATTTTTGTTTTACCGGCTTGAGGTAATTTTTATGCGATAGTGAAAAAACTTCTTTTCGTTGGGGTTTAAGGCAAGGTTTTAAGTTGTTTTCGCGTATTTACGTTTTTGGCCGGGCTTATTTTTGGCTGTATCTTTGCGCGTCATTTTAAGCAAGAATTATGCCCGGGCAACAACTTAGGGGAGCGATGCGCGTGAGCGGACATAAGGCGGTGCAACGCCTTTTTGGTCAGGGCAAAGCGCTTTTTATTTATCCGTTTCGGGTGGTTTTTATTCAACGCATGCCGCCCGATGGGAATCCTGTGCGCCTGCTGGTGTCGGTTTCGCGCCGTAATTTTAAACGCTCTGTTGACCGCAACTTATTGAAACGCAGAATAAAAGAAGGCTGGCGCAGAAATATTCACAGCTATACTCCAAAGCTCAACGGATATGATGTAGGCTTGGTTTATGTTTCAAAAAGAATAGAAGATTTTCCTGCGCTTGAGGATAAAATAATCCTGACAATCGAACGTTTAATTCAATCAGATGAAAGCGGTCAATAAATTTTTTTCGGTTATAGCCATTGCCTTGATCAGGGTGTATCAATACACCCTTTCGCCCTATATCGGCCGTTCGTGCCGCTATACGCCTACATGCTCGCACTACAGCGTTGAGGCGATTCAAAAATATGGCATATTGAAAGGTGGAAAATTGGCTGCCAAACGCATTGCATCCTGTCATCCTTGGGGCGGCAGCGGATACGACCCCGTTCCTTAATAATGAAATAATCAATTATGAATAAAAATCAACTTTTACGCATTTCTATCGCTCTGAGCCTCCTTTTTTGTTGCTCGCCTTTGTTTGCTCAAAATGCCAGTAATTTCGAGATTTCGAAAAGCATCGAAATTTATAATAGTGTATTTAAAGAGTTGAATCTCAACTATGTAGATAAGATAAATCCGGGTAAGCTCAACGAAACGGCCATTCACTCCATGCTCGAAGATCTAGATCCTTATACGGTTTTCGTTGCCGAATCGCAGGCCGAAGATATCCGCATTATGACAACAGGTGAATACGGTGGCATTGGTTCGCTCATTCAGCAGTCGGGCGATTATGTGATCATCAGTGAGCCTTACGAAGGCTTTCCGGCGCAGAAAGCTGGCCTTATTCCGGGCGATATCATACTGGAAATTAATGAGATGGATGCTTTTAAGAAAACATCTTCCGAAATTAGCGAACTGCTAAAAGGGGTGCCGGGCTCGCTCGTAAAACTAAAAATTCGACGCGCCGGAAAGCAAGAACCGATCGCTGTTGAAATAAGTCGCGAAAAAATTAAATTAGACAACATTCCGTATTCCACGGTTTTGGACAAGGGCATTGGCTATATTTTGCTTACCGGCTTTACGCAAAATGCGGCAAATGATGTGAAAGATGCTTTTCAGAAACTTCGTAATATCCAAAATATCAAAGGTTTAATTATTGATTTGCGCGGAAATGGCGGCGGACTGCTAAATGAAGCGGTAGATATTGCCAATCTTTTTGTCAACAAAAATGAGCTTATCGTTTCAACAAAAGGAGCCTCGCCCGAGCGCACGAGCACCTATCGCACCCGCTCGGCCCCGATAGACATAAACATTCCGATTGCGGTGCTGGTAAACGAAGCCAGCGCATCGGCCAGCGAAATTGTAGCCGGATCGTTGCAGGATCTGGATCGCGCAGTAGTTGTTGGCCAAAAAACTTTTGGAAAAGGATTGGTTCAAAATGTAGTGCCGCTGTCCTATGGCACACAGCTCAAAATTACCGTTGCAAAATATTATATCCCTAGCGGAAGGTGCATCCAAGCCATTGATTACAGCCATAAAAGCGAAAATGGAGGCAAACTGCCAGATTCTTTAGCCTCGGTTTTTTATACGCGAAACGGCAGAAAAGTGTATGATAATGGCGGCATTACGCCCGATTTGCCCATAAAAGCCTTTGAATTCAGCCCGGTTACGGCCAACCTTTTTGCAGCAAACTTTTTCTTTAAATATGCCAATCAGTTTGCCCTCAAACATGCCGAAATAGCCCCGCCCGACGAGTTTGAAATATCGGATGAGGTTTATGAGGATTTCATGCAATTTATTGAAAAAGAGGAGTTTAAATATACCACTGAAAGTGAAAAAATGATCGGCGAATTGAAGAAGATCGCCGAAAACGAAAGCTATCTGGCCGATGTTTCAGAACAGCTTCAGGCCCTGGAAAAGCAATTGCTTAAAATAAAAGAACAAGACATTCGCAAACACCGTAAGGAAATAGAAAAATTACTGCGAATTGAGATTGCTTCGCGGTATTATTACCAAAAAGGTAAAATCATTTCGGCGCTTAAGCAAGACGACGACCTTGATGCTGCCGTTCGTATTTTGCTCAACCCGGTGGAATACAAAGCCATCCTTGCCGGTAATAAATAATCGTCCCTTTGAGCAATATGGGAAAGGAAGCCATGAAAAAGGAATTTTCGACCTATTTTGTGTTGATGACATTGATTGCCGTCAGCCTGCCTTTTTCCAAATTTACGCTTACGGTTTTTGAACTGTTGTTGTTGCTGTATTGGGCTTGCCACGAGGTTTCGCTAAGTGCGCAGAGAGCCGTTTATCGCAATGAAAACTTTGTTAAAGCTACGCAAATTTCAGCTCGAAATATCTCGAAACAAATTGCTGCAACGCTAAAAAACAAGTTTCGCCTGTTTCTTTCAAACCGGCTGGCTTTGGTGCTTTCGTCGCTTTTTTTGCTGCATATTATCGGCCTGATCAGCACAACCGATTTTGCGTATGCCTGGAAAGACCTTCGCACCAAATTGCCCTTGTTGGTGCTGCCGCTTATTATGTCGTCTATGCCACGCTTTAGCCGCAGGCAAAATCAAATGCTGCTCGGCATCTTTGTTTTGGCTGTATTTGCCGGAATCCTCATCAGCAGCCTTATTTACCTAAAAAAAGACTTTTCCAATATCCGCGATATCTCACCTTATATCAGCCCGGTACGCTTTGCGCTGATGGTTGTTTTTTCTTTCTTTTTGATTGTGCTTTATTTGTTTTCGACAAAACAGATCAATTGGATTTATAGATTGGCATTGAGCATTGTGGCCTTGTATTTTGTGCTTTTTCTCATAATCATAGAGTCGGCTATTGGCCTTGTGAGCCTTTTTGTGATCACGCTTGTCTTGTTGCTTCACCTAATGCTCCGGCATAAGTCGTTGCTGTTTAGAACCGCACTTACCGTGGTTTTTGTTGCCTTTGGCTTAGGCACTATCTGGTATATTGCAGATGTAGCCAAAAACCTTACTATTCATAAGCCCGTAGATATCGGCAGCTTGGATAAATATTCAAAATTGGGAAATGCCTATCGCCACGATACCATACATTTTGGGGTTGAAGGCGGGCGCTATGTGGGCCTTTATTTTGCCGAAGACGAGCTGGCACAGGCCTGGAATAGCCGAAGCCGCTACGATTTTTATGGGAATGACGATGCCGGGCAGCTCATCATGTACACTATAATCCGCTATTTGACCTCGGCCGACCTTCGGAAAGATGCCGAGGGAGTTGCCAAATTAACTGCCGAAGATATTCGCCATATCGAAAAGGGGATTGCCAACAAAAATTATATCGAAAAACCCGGCCTTTCCAACCGGATTTCCAAAATGCTTACCGGTTATCAGCAATCGGTGTATATGAACGATCCGAGCGGAAGCAGCACAATGCAAAGGGTTGAGCATCTGAGGGTAAGCCTCATCCTGATTAAAAGACATTTTTGGTGGGGCGTGGGCACGGGCGATATTCCCGAAGTGTTTAAACAAATTTACGAAGAGGTGAATACCCGCTTAAAACCGGATGTGCGTTGGCGTTCGCACAATCAATACCTTTCCATGCACATTGGTTTTGGTTTTTTTGGACTTCTCTGGTTCCTCTATACGCTCATTTTCCCGCTTTTCTATCAAAAAGCATTCCGCGATACCCGCTTTTTTGTGTTTTGGCTACTCATGATTTTATCCATGTTTACCGAAGACACCCTTGAAACCCAAACCGGTGTTACCCTGTTTGCTTTTTTCTTTAGCTATTTTGGATTCACTGCCTTCGGTTTTTACGGGCAAACAGCCGAGACATAGGGCAAACTTTTGTTTTGCAGACAGATTTGGCCTCAATCGGCCGAAATACCTTATTTTTGAAGCTGAAAAACAGAATTTGTGGAGATGATACATTTACGCGTCGCTTGTAATCCATTTTTGTTTGCGTGCATATGGTTCTGACGCAACAAAGTAAGTTTGCTTACCGGTTTTTTCTCATTGTTTTTTGTGTTCAATTATTTGGGTATCAGCCGAAAAGACTTTTTGCACAAAACAGCGACTGGTTTCGCTATTCCATACAAAAAAAGCAAGGAAGCGCACCGCTCGAAAAAACGCATCTTCAGCTTCTGGGGATCCTTACCTCGGGCAACGAAAGCCTTCAAACGGAGTGGCAAACCGCTTTTGCTATCCCTTACAGCCTGTCGGTAGAGCGACAGAGCTACGACGATCACAAACTGAAGCTTCAGCTTTTCGAGCCTCAGATAAGCGGCCAAAAGGCGTATCGCGAATTTCCTTTAAACCAGCTTTTATTGCCCGATATGGTTTCGGGTTGGTATAAGCAAAGCCCCACAGAGCGTATCGTTTTTAAGAAAACGCTTGCGGGCATACCTGCAGCTATCGAGTTGACGAAAATATTGCCGGCTTCGGCATCTTATGCCGAAGGCGCGATTGATGGCTTTGGCTATAGCGAACAAAAAATTGAAAGCCTGTTGGAAGCCACTACGCAGATCAACCAATACTGGGCTTTGTCACACTATATCAATCGTTTATCCGAAAGCATTTCGGCCGAAGAAAATACCTCGGCCGATAATGTTGCCGCTGTTTTTAGCCGCCGCGAACAAATTCGCAAGGCACTGGTTTTGCTGCGGCAAACGGCTCAAATGGACCTGCTCGAGCATTCGGGTGTTGATCCGGCCGACTTATGGAAACAATCGGCAAACCTTCAGCGCAGTTTAACGCGCTACAACACCCTGCTCGAGCAGTTGGTGAGTGGCAAAGAGCAAACACCGGAACTCTTTAAGCAGCTTGCGGCAAAATACCGGCTCGATATGGTAAAAAGCCTGGGCGCAGCTTTGCGCGGCGACTTCCGCGATCACGAATTGCTGCTTAAAACCGGCAGGCTGCTGCCCGACACCAATTTTTATCAGCCTTCAAAATTGTTTGAAAGAGGGATAAATGCACCGCCTTTGGCAGAAATCATTGCTTTGGAGGTGGTTTCGTTGGCTGACTCTTTGCATCAGGCCAGCGATTTTTCAAATGCTTATGTGTATTACGAAGATGCGCAAAAGGTTTTCCTGGCCATTGGGCAAAACCCGGCTGCCGGCGATGTGAAAACAAGGGCCGAAGCATCGCGTTTGGGGCTTCTGCGTTCGTATCTTCAAATATCGTCCAAAGCATTGGCTGCCGGAAACAAGGAGTTAGCCTGGTCGTATCAGCAAAAGTCGAAAGATTTCATACAAAAAAACCCGCAAAATGGCTTGGTAAACCGCATTGCCACCGAATCGAACGAGCTGCTGAAAACCTATCTGAATAAAGCGGGCAGCCTTACAGATCAAAAACAGTTTACCCAAGCTATCGCCTTGTTAGAGGAAGCCCTCAATTTAACCCAGACTTATTACAACTTAAACTATCAGGAACAAATCAATCAGGCGCTTTTTGTGGCTTACCGCCAGGTTTATCTCGACTTGGTAAACCAGGCCAAGGCATATTACCTGGCCGGCGAAATGAATGAAGCAGAACGTCGTTTAAATTATGCCTTTGATTATCAGAAAGATCATGCAACATTTTTGCAAACCAGCACCGAAGCTTTTTATTTGCAAAACGAAATGATGAACCGGCGGCAGTACGAAACCTCACAAGGTTTAAACCGGGGAAGGCAGGGCTTAGCGCCTGAAAGCGATTTGGATGCTTTGGAAAATGCCATCGTGCAGATGGTGGAAGAAGCCCGCCTGAAAGTTTGGGCAAACGAAATGGAAGATGCCTGGAGGCTTTATGAAAAAGCGGCCGGCCTTAGCAAAAAAAACTTTCTCGAAAAAAGAAGCCGCATCAAAGAGGCGTTCAGGCAACTCGACCAAAGCATGATCGAACGAATTTGCCTGAACCATCGTTTCCGGGTGGAGGAATTAACGGAAACAGCAAAAAAAATGATCGCCTTTAAAGAGTTTTCATCCCTTGAGGCAACGGTTAAAGAAATCATCCGGCTGGAAGCCGAAAACCAGGGATGCGGCCTTCAGGCAGATCAGGCAAAAAAATGGAAGGTAGAATATGAAGATTTGTTTCGCTATTACAACGATTTTCAGGATGTTACCGCATTGCTCTTTAGCTCGGGCTTCGAAGCCGTGATTCCGCAATACCTTTATTTCGACAAGCAAATTTCGCAATACCGGCTCGAGCGATTTGGTGTTGTTCACTTGAGCTTGTTTGATTTTGTGCGCTCGCAGCACAACCCAACCTATACGCTTCGGGCTTTGGCCTATCACCTGAGCCGGATGGATACGCTCGAAACAGCCCAATATGTACAACTGCTTGGTAGTCAGAATTTCGACTGGATTTCGGCCTCCGAACTTTTACAAAAAGCAGCCTCTTTGCTGGCAGTGTCGGATTTCGAAATGGGAATAGGCCAGCCCGAACAACGAATTTATTCGCTTATTGGCCACGACAAACGCTTCGATGTTTTCAAAAAGACCTATCTTAGCTCGATGAAACAGTTGGCAAAACAATCGAAAGCCAAATCTAAACAAAACCCGCAATGAAACTTTTACTGATCAGCAATTCTACCAATTCCGGAGAGCCTTATTTGGGCTGGCCGCTTCCTTTTATTCAGGATTTTGTGCAACGGCACAACATCAAAAAAACCCTTTTTGTGCCTTATGCCGGCGTCAATTTGTCAACCAAAAGCATCGAAACTTCTTATCAGCTTTATGAACAGCGTGTGGCAGCAGTTTTTGCAGGCATTGGCTGCGAATTATTGTCGGTTCACCGCTTTGCTGATCCTGTTAAGGCAGTTGAAGAGGCTTCCTGCGTTACGATAGGCGGCGGCAACACTTTTCATTTAGTTGCCGAGATGCATCGAACCGGAATCATGAAAGCAATACGCAAAAGGGCCATAGAAGGGATGCCGTATATGGGTTGGAGCGCCGGAGCCAATGTGGCCTGCCCAACTTTGCGAACCACCAACGATATGCCCATTATCATGCCTGCAAGCTTTGATTGCCTCAATTTAATACCTTTTCAAATCAACCCACATTATTTAGATGCCAATCCGGCCGGCCATGGTGGCGAAACACGGCAGCAGCGCATCGAAGAATTTTTGGCGATCAACAGAGAGGAAATTGTAGTTGGTTTGCGCGAAAGCAGCTTGCTCGAAGTTGAGGGCCGGCTCCTTACGCTCAAAGGGCATCGCTCATTACGGCTCTTCCGCTACCTCACCGAAGCCGAAGAAATAGCCCAGGGAGCTGATTTGTCGAACCTGCTATCGGGAGGCCAAGCAATTGTTTAACAATAAGATAGTGAAAGGTTTTTAGCGTCCGGCTAAAAATAATTCAATTACTTTCGTTCTTCCAAAAGCCGTTCAAAGGCAGCAATTTCATCGCGCAGGCGAGCGGCCTCCATGAAGTTGAGTTCTTTAACAGCCTCCTGCATTGCCCTTTTGTTTTTGGCGATGGCTTTTCCTAAAGCTTCTTTTGACATATAAGCCACAACCGGGTCGTTTACGATATCCGGCATTGCTGCTTCGGGATAGGCTCTCTGGCCTTCGGCAGCAACATCTACTAAAGCACCCTGGCCAAGAATTGAGGTCATGGATTTGCGAATGGTAGTCGGCGTTATGCCGTGCAGCGTGTTGTATGCAATTTGCTTGTCGCGGCGGCGCAAAGTTTCGTCAATGGTGCGCTGCATCGAGCCCGTGATGGCATCGGCATACATAATTACCTTGCTATTGGCATTGCGCGCGGCCCTGCCTGCCGTTTGCGTAAGTGATTTTTCCGATCTGAGAAATCCCTCCTTGTCGGCATCCAAAATAGCCACTAAGCTTACTTCGGGCAAATCTAAGCCTTCGCGCAAGAGGTTTACGCCAACCAGCACATCGAATTCGCCCAAACGAAGGCCGCGCATAATCTCCACTCGCTCAAGGGTTTCAACATCCGAATGGATATATCGGCTCTTTACATTGATGCGGCTAAGGTATTTGGTTAGCTCTTCGGCCATGCGTTTGGTAAGAGTTGTTACCAAAGCGCGGCTTCCGGCCGCAATGGTTTTTGAAATTTCTTCGAGCAGATCGTCAATTTGAGTAGCTGAAGGGCGAATTTCGATAACCGGATCGAGAAGTCCTGTAGGACGTATAAGTTGCTCAACTACAATACCTTCCGACTTTTGAAGCTCATAATCGGCAGGTGTAGCGCTCACATAAATGGTTTGCCCGCTTAAAGCTTCAAACTCGTCAAATTTCAGAGGACGGTTATCTAAGGCCGCGGGTAGCCTAAAACCGTATTCCACCAGAGTTTGCTTGCGCGAACGGTCGCCGCCATACATGGCTCTTACTTGCGGAATGGTTACATGGCTCTCATCAATAATCGTAACGTAATCTTCAGGAAAATAATCGAGCAGGCAAAAGGGCCTCATTCCGGGTTTGCGCCCGTCAAAATACAGCGAATAGTTTTCGATTCCGCTGCAATAGCCCAATTCGCGCATCATTTCCATATCGTATGTTACCCTGTCTTCCAATCGTTTGGCTTCTTCGTGCCGGCCGATTTCCTTAAAATAGGCCACTTGTTTGAAGAGGTCGGACTGAATAAT
>CAYYDS010000014.1:0-12003 GCA_964470665.1 uncultured Lentimicrobiaceae bacterium | reverse complement strand
GAAGGTATAAAGATTCACCGGGCCACATGCCCCAATGCCGATTTCATGGTATCCGGCGATGTTACGAAAATATTGGCCGGAAAAATCGTGGCCTCATTCAGCGATTCGATGCGTTTTCCGCTCATTGATTCAAACCGCTCGATATTTTCGATCTCATCGCCCCAGAAAAAAAACCGAAAACCCGTATCGGTATATGCCGGAAATACATCCAAAATATCTCCTTTCACACGAAATTGTCCGCGCCCGGGCTCCGTTACCGTGCGGCTATACAGGGCGTTAACCAAAAGTTGCAGCAAATAATTTCGCGAAATCAGCTGCCCCTTCGTCAGTTGGATGGTGTTATTGGTAAAGTCGTCGGGATTACCAATTCCATAGAGACACGAAACCGACGAAACCACAATCACATCTTTACGCCCCGAAAGAAGGGCAGAAGTGGTGCTGAGCCTCAGTTTTTCGATTTCATCGTTTATCGAAAGATCTTTTTCGATGTAGGTGTTTGTGCTGGGAATGAAAGCTTCGGGTTGATAATAGTCGTAATAGGAAACAAAATATTCCACTAAGTTTTCAGGGAAAAACTGCTTAAACTCGCCGTAAAGCTGCGCGGCAAGCGTTTTATTATGGCTGAGTACTAAGGCCGGCCGGTTTACTTCGGCCAAGACATTGGCAACTGTAAAAGTTTTGCCCGAGCCGGTAACTCCCAACAAAGTTTGGGCTCTATCGCCGCGCATTAAGCCCTCAACCAGCTGGCGTATGGCTTCGGGCTGATCGCCTGTGGGCGAAAAATCAGAAATCAGTTTGAAATTCATGGATGCTAAGGTACTGATTCCAATTGAAAATGAACCTTTAAAGGGTAATGATCGGAAAATGGCAGTTTGTTGACCTCCGACTTGTAAAAACGGATGGATTGACTGCCAAAACAATAGTCAATGCGCAGCCACGGAAGTTTTCCGGCATACGTAGTGCCAATTCCAAATCCGGCTTTGAGGTGACTGTCGGACAAGCCACTTTTTCTGATCATATTGTAGGTGTAGGATGCCGGAGTATCGTTGAAATCGCCACAAAGCACAAGCGGGTATGGGCTGCTGTGGATAAAATTATTCAATTCGTTGATTTCGTTTGCTCTGATTTTAAACGAGTTGCCAAGTTTTCCAACCAAGCTTTTGCCATGCTTTTTCATCAAATCCATTTCGAGGTTTGCGGCATAGCCAAAAGCATCTATCTCTTGCTTGTCGAGCGAAAATGAAGCCAGATGAATGGTAGTTATCCGAATGGTGTCGCCCAATGATGGCACAACATCCACAAAAGCGCAGATATTTCGCCGGCTTTGGGTTGAAATAGCACCAAAGTCATGGATGGGAAACCGACTCATGATTAAAAAACCATCGCTTTGCAAACCGCCCCGGCTAAGATAGTTGTTGTAATGGTGGTGCTCCAGCCCCGAAAGCTGTTTTAGGCTTTCAATATCGGCTTCTTTGTTTCCCGACCACGACCTAAACTCCTGAATACAAATAAAATCGGCTTGAGTATTATGAAAATATCCGCCGATTTTCACGGGCGTTTTTGCTTTTTCTTTGTTTGCATAGCCTTTAAACCCATGCACATTATAAGATATTGCTATCCAGCCCGTTGCTTTTTGTTGAGGCGTATTTCCAAAAAAACGCAGGGCGATGGGGAAACTTAGGATAAGCAGCGCCAGGTGAAGCCAAATCCATTTGCTGCGCAATATGACTAAAATAACAAGAACGAGCAGGGTAAGAAGATAAAGCAGCGGAAAAAATAAACCTGCCAGTGCAAACAGTTTGATTTTTTCCGGGCTTACAAATCCGGCGAGGGCCGACAGGGCAAAAATGGCAGCAACAACAATGGCGGCAGGGTTTGCCAAAAGAAGGAAAGCCTTGCGTATATAAGTGTAGAAGCTGACTGTTTTTTGCTTATTAGACTTCATTTTCGAGAATGACTAAAAAGGATCGCTTTTTCTTTTTCGCTTAAACTATCGTATCCATAACGCGAAATTTTATCCAAAATAAGGTCAACCTGCTGTTGTTCAGCGTTTTTCTTACGGTTGTATTCTTCATCAGTAAGCGGCCTTCCATTTTTTTGTGTTGATGAAGGCTGTTGTTTATGCTTTGTGCTTTTCTTGTTTTTTAGCCTGAAACCCTTGAGAAACAGAAATGGATTAAAGCCTTTACGCAAAGCCAAAGCATAGGCTGCTCCCCAAACAGCACCGCCGATATGGGCAATATGGCCGCCTGCATTGCTGCTCTGGATGCTGAAAATATCAATAAGAATGAAAAATAGGGCGATATATTGCATCCTTACACTGCCGATAAACATCAGATTTACAGTATATTGAGGGGCGAAAACAGCCGCCGCAATCACAACGGCCAAAGCAGAGGCCGAAGCGCCTAAGGCAACGGCATATGGATTGGCTTCGAGGAATACGGGAAAAAAGTTGAATGCTAAGATGTAAAAAAGCGCCCCGGCCAGCCCGCCAAACAGGTAGGTCATCAACAACTGCTTGTCGTTGAAGTATTTGAGGAAAATGCTGCTGCCAAAATAGAGGGTCACCATATTGAAAAACAGGTGGAAAAAACTTTCGTGCAAAAACATATAGGTAAGCGGCGTCCAAGGTTTTTGAAGCAAACGTTGGGGGGATGAAGGCACAGCTAACCAATCGGTTAGCAACGAATTTCCTCCGGCACCTTCGATCTTAAAAAGCCATAGAAACAAATGGATAAGATAAGCAGCAAGAAAAACGATCAGATTGATGGCTATCAGCCTCGAAAGCACGGTTTTCCGGGCAAAGAACGCCTTTATGGCATCTAAAAACTGGGGTTGTTTCGATTGATAATTCATAGGTTAATAAAGCTCGCCCCTTCGTTTCCAGTATTTTATAAGCAAATATCCAAATAACATGCCGCCTAAATGAGCAAAATGTGCAATGTTGTTTCCCGGACGGTTTAACACGCCTTCAACCAATTCAAAGGCACCGTAAAGGATGACAAAATACTTGGCTTTGAGGGGGAAAAAGAAATAAATATAGATAATTTCGTTAGGGAACATCATGCCAAAGGCCAGAAGAATTCCAAACACAGCTCCCGAAGCGCCCACCACAACCGACTGGTTCATCAGAAACTCTTTGTAATGTTGCATAAACTCCACGGCGCTGCCCAAGGCTTGCTGATTGGCAGGGTTGCCAGCCAGCACGCGGTAATTTTGTTCAAAAGTCTGAAACTGGCTCCAAATTTCGCCCGAATACTCGTTAATCTTAAAAACATGACTTCCAACAAGCTGTTCGAGGAATGCGACGTCGTGGCTTTGCACAAATTGATCAATAAGGCTAAGCTCGGGGCGTAGCTGAAAATAAATCCAGATAACATACGAAATGCCTGCCCCAATGCCGGTAATCATATAAAAGGTAAGAAAGCGCTTGCCTCCCCAAACATACTCAATGCGATTTCCAAACATCCATAATGCAAACATATTGAAGAGGATATGTGCAAAACCGCCATGCATAAACATGTATGTTACAAACTGGTAGGGTTTGAAATCGCCGGCGCCAACATAGTGTAGCCCCAAAATTTTGGTTAAGTCAATGTGGAAAGTTGAATCAAAAGTAATGGTTGCCAAAAAAAACAAGATATTGATTATCAACAAGTTTTTTACAACCGGTGGAAGTAATTGAAAACGTGCGGGCTGGTAGTATGACATAGGGATAATATTCCTTATTTATTCGCGAATTAATTGGCTTATCTCATTTATATTCAACACTTTGAGTGTTTTGTGGCCATCGGGTGTCAAATCGGCTATCTTGCATGCAAAAAGCTGGTCAATAAGGCTTAACATCTCTTCGTCGCCGAGGCTTTGCCCGTATGGGATAGCAAATTGCCTGGCAAGCGACCGGGCTAAAGTAAAATTTTTCTTCGATTGCAGATTGCTTTTTTCTTGTTTCAGGCTTTCGAGCAAATGCTCGATGGCTTCGGCGGCATCCTGATTTGTGCCTTCGGGCATTCCGGTTACAACAAAGCTGCGTTCGCCAAGCGTTTCAATCACAAAACCAATCTCGCTCAGCGGCTTCGACATTTCGCGCAGCAGCTCGGCATCCTGTGCATTAAGGTAGAGGTTGGCCGGAAAAAGGAGTTGCTGCGAAGCAATTTTTTGTTCGTCAAGCTGGTGCAGGTATTTTTCGAAGAGAACCCGTGTATGCGCCAGATGCTGATCAATGAGCATAAGGCCTGATTTTACGGTAGTCAGGATAAACTTTCCGTGTATTTGCATCACGCGTTGTCGGATGGGCAGCTCTGTTTCGGAGGCAGATACCGGCGTTTTATCCGACCGTTTTCCGGTGTTTTGCATTTGTTCGTAAAACAAGCGCCAGTTTTCACTTTTATCCGTTGTTTCAGTCGAGCTGAACCCGGATCGGTGCTCAGGTTTTGGATTGCTAAAGGGGTTATATTCCGGATTGAAACTGATTGAAGGCGGGTTTACAGCCCGGTTTGCCCGGCTTATCTCGCCAAAATCAATACCCATATCAGCAGGCACATCAAAATCAATTCGTGGGGCAAGGTCGTGCTGGCCGATGCTTTTTCGCACGGCAGAATGGATGAAGGCATACACTGTTCGTGCATCCTGAAAGTTGACTTCAGTTTTTGTCGGATGGATGTTTATGTCAATTTCCGAAGGGTCAATGCGGATATGCAGAAAATAGCTTGGAAAGCTGTCTTTTGCCAATAATTCGCTAAAGGCTTGTTCTACAGCATGGTTTAGGTAAGCATGTTTGATAAAACGTTTGTTGACGAAAAAGAATTGTTCGCCACGCGTTTTTCGCGCAAAGGCTGCTTTCCCAACAAAACCTTCTACCGACAGGCTGTCGGTTGTAAGGTTTACCGTAAGCAAACGCTCGTTGTAAGCATTTCCAAACAGGGCTACGATACGCTGTTTCAGGGTGCCGGGCAAAAGGTGAAACAGCTCCTTGTCGTTGTGTATCAAGCTGAAGCCAATTTCGGGTTGAATGAGGCTTACCCGGTGAAACTCGTCGAGCACATGGCGCATCTCGGCCTGATTTGATTTTAGAAAGTTGCGTCTGGCGGGTACGTTATAGAACAGGTTTTTTACGGTGATACAGCTCCCTGCCGCAGCACTGCAAGCTTCTTGCGTTGTGATAACCGAGCCTTCGATGCGCAGCAGTGTGCCAAGTTCGTCTTCGTGGCGGCGGGTTTTCATCTCCACCTGTGCAATGGCGGCGATGCTGGCTAAGGCTTCGCCCCGAAAACCCAAAGTTCGGATTGAAAAAAGATCGTCTGCCTTATTAATTTTAGAAGTTGCGTGGCGCTCGAAACTCATGCGTGCATCGGTATCGCTCATGCCGCAGCCGTTATCACTTACCTGAATGAGCATTTTTCCAGCTTCTTTGAGTACGAGGTCAATCTGGCTTGCGCCGGAGTCAACGGCGTTTTCGAGCAACTCTTTTACTGCCGAGGCAGGCCGCTGCACAACTTCGCCGGCAGCGATCTGATTGGCAACCGAATCGGGCAACAGTTTAATGATGTCGCGCATTGCAGAGCTTAATTTCCAACCCCAAAAGCTCGTAAAAGCTTATTGATGAAGTCGGTGAAGAAAATAAAATAAACTCCAAAGCCAATCACTCCGATATAAATCAGCAGGCTGATGTTGCGAAAGGGGTTGGGCTGGGCCTGATTTTTAGCTCCGCGCCAGCGCTGGTCCATCTTTAGGCGCAACTTTTCGCTGTCGCTCAAGTTGCTGTCCAAACCCAAAGCTGCTTTCCGTTTTTCAAGAGCTTCCTTATCCGGATCGTAAAACCGCGGACTATAGTTGAACTTTTTTGGCTTTATGGTTTTAAACAAGGTCAATCGCATTTCAGAATGATTAAAATTTGTTTTGTTATAAGGTTACAAAAATACCGTTTTTTTCTACTGAACCCCACTGAATAGAGCGGCTTTTTGTATTTTTGGCTTTTCAGTTATTTTTCCGAAAATGGCAAAAGACTTCTCACATCATTTAGATAAGCTGATCGTTGTTGGCGATAGGGCGCTTGTTCGCCCAAAATCCAAGCCCGATAAAACGCGCTCCGGGCTTTTTCTTCCCCCCGGCTATTCCGAAAAAGAAACCATTCAGAGCGGATATGTGGTAAAAGTTGGGCCGGGTTTCCCCATACCCATGCCGGTGGATAACGACCAGGAACCTTGGAAGCAAAACCGCGAAAACAGCCGTTATATGCCCATGCAGGCAAAAGAGGGCGATCTGGCTATTTTTTTGCAACGCGAAGCCATCGAGATTCATTATAATAACGAACGTTATTTTATTGTTAATCAGCAGTCTATACTACTCCTTGAGCGCGAGGACGATTCAAATAGCTATTAATGCCAATTGGTGAATGAAAATTTCTCGCAACAAAATATCCTCCTTTTGGCTGCTTTTCTTTTTTGCCTTTTTAGCAGCTTGCCAAAACGCGCCTCATTTGCAGCATGAGAAGGATGCGCAGGCCAGCCCAAACGACTACGTCAGTTTTGCGCGAGGCTTTGATGTGATTATTCACCAAGGTTTTGCGGAGGTCGTTATTTTTAATCCCTGGCACAGGGCCGATACGCTGAAACATTTTTTTGTCATAAAACAGGCCGATACACTTCCCTTAAGGGTTGAAAAAAAGACCGTTTTGCGCGTCCCCCTCAAACGTATTATTGCTCTTTCGGCCACACAATGGGGCCCACTCATCGAGCTTGGGCATATCGGCAGCATTGTTGGGGTATCCGAAGGCCGTTTCATCAACGATAGTCTTATACGTCAGCAACTTAAAGCAGGAAAAGTGACCGATGTAGGCGGCGAAAGCCATTACGACGTTGAAAAAATGCTGACTCTCGAAGCCGATGCTGTGCTGTATTCGCCAAATACTGCCGGTGTTCCTGCCGAGCTGAGCTATAGCCTTATGACCCTCATCCCTTGGGCCGATTATTTTGAAAACCACCCTTTGGGTCGTGCCGAATGGATTAAATTATTGGGTTTGCTGGTAGGGGAAGAGGAGCGGGCATTTCAGGTTTTCAATCAAATAGCTGTTGAATATCAAGAACTTAAGCTGTTAGCTGCAAGCGCTCAAGAACGGCCTACGGTTTTTTCCGACAAGGCTTTTGCCGGGCAGTGGTATGTGCCCTGCGGCCAGAGCTATTTAGCTCGGATGCTTGCTGATGCAGGCTCCGACTATATTTTTTCTGCCTTAGAAGGCGAAGCCAGCGTTCCTTTAGATATTGAGGCTATTTTTAGCAAAGCAGCTCATGCCCGGTTCTGGCGAATTGCCCAAGCCGCCCCCGAAGCTTATTCCTATAAGCAGTTGTTGGCCGAAAATGAGTTTTATGGCGGTTTCGACGCTTTTAAAAACCACCGTATTATTTTTTGCAATACTGCTGCGACGGCCTATTTCGAAAGGGGTAGCCTCGAGCCGCAAAAAATGTTGGCCGATTTGATTGCCATCTTTCACCCGCAACTTTTGCCTGAGCATAAGGCCCGATATTACCAATTGTTAGAGCCGTGAAAAACAAGTATTTACCACTCTTTTCGCTGTTTATGGCCTTGACAGGGCTGATGTTGCTCTTTTTTGTACTCAACCTTTTTTTTGGTTCGGTAATTATCCCGCCCGGCGAGATTTGGAAAGCCCTGGTTTTTCCTCAAACGGAGGCAGGCACCTATTCGCACATTCTTTATCAATATCGTTTGCCTCAGGCTGTTACTGCACTCTTTTCGGGGGCCGGACTTGCTGTGGCCGGCCTTTATATGCAAACGCTTTTCCGCAATCCCTTGGCCGATCCTTCTATTTTGGGTATTAGCTCGGGCGCCAGTTTGGGCGTGGCCTTACTGCTTCTTTTTTCGGGAGCTGTATCCGGAAAACTGTTGGCAACGGCACATTGGGCCGGGCAAACGAGCCTGATGGCGGCGGCCTTTGCCGGCGCTCTTGTCGTATTGGCATTTGTGAGTTGGTTGGGCCGACGCCTATCCGATATGGTTAGCCTTCTTATTGCCGGTATGATGATAGCCTACGTTACAAGCGCCCTTGTGGGTATTGCAAAATATTTTTCGCAAAAAGAAGATCTTCAGGCTTTTGTGCTCTGGGGTTTGGGTAGCTTTTCCAATGTTGGCCCTTCGCGCCTGCCTTTCTTCACCACAATGGTTAGTCTTGGTTTGTTTACATCAGCCTTTCTGGTTAAACCATTGAATCTTATGCTGATAGGAGATCGCTATGCGGCTAATTCAGGGGTAAATGTAAAGCGGATACAACTTTATAGCGTGCTTATTTCGGGCTTTCTCACGGCTGTCATTACGGCTTATGCGGGTCCGGTAGCCTTTATTGGTTTGGCTGTACCGCATCTTTCACGAATGATTTTTCGAACCAGCAGTCACCATATTTTATTGCCGGGCAGCATTTTGATTGGAGCTTCTATGGCGCTGACCTGCAATTTGATAGCCCGTTTGCCCGGTATAGACGGAAGCCTGCCTGTAAATGCCGTAACCTCGCTTATTGGCGCGCCTATGGTTATCTGGTTCATTTTGCGCCATAAGCATCTTTTTCACCGTAATGTTTGAGCGCCATGATTTTAAAAACCCAATCGCTCCTTATCGGATACCATACGGCAAAAGGGCCATTGCTGCCTGCGATAAATATTCAGGTTGATGGGGCGGCTTTCATCGCGCTGGCCGGTGTAAACGGGGCCGGAAAATCTACTTTCTTGAAAACAATAACCGGTCTTATTCCTGCCCTTGGAGGTAGGGTTGAGCTTAATGGGCGACGTTTGGAAGAGCTCCCGCAACACGAAATCGCCCTTTTGGTCTCCGTGGTGCTCACCGAGTTTCCTGACGATTTATTTCTTCGCGTAGAGGATGTGGTGGCAATGGGGCGTTACCCCTATTCGGGTTTCTGGGGGCGTTTGGGCTTGGCTGATAAGCAAAAGGTGCAATGGAGCATGGAGGTATGCAACATCGCGCACCTTGCCGGAAGAAGGATCGTTAGCCTTAGCGATGGCGAAAAACAGAAAACATTCATTGCCAAAGCCATAGCGCAAGATACGCCCCTGATTATCCTCGACGAACCAGCCGCTTTTCTCGACTATCCGGGCAAGCTCGAACTGATGGTCTTATTGCGAAAATTGGTGGCTGAACAAGGAAAAACAGTCGTCTTCAGCTCGCACGATCTCGATTTGGTGCTGCGCCATGCCGACAGGCTCTGGCTGCTTGCTCCAGATAAAGCATTTGTGGATGGAAGCCCCGAAATGTTGGCTACAAACGGCTATATAGCCGAATTTTTCAATCGCCGGAGCGTGGAGTTTAACATCGAAACGGGCAGCTTTGCACATAAAGTACAGCCAAGCCGGAAGGTGCAAATCGTTGGCGAGATTCCAAACTTAAAGTGGATTCACAATGCACTCGAACGCAATGGCTTTGCCACAACAACCGAAAAAAGCCGATTTTCAATTTCTTATTCCGATAGCGAATATCGCTTGCGTTGCGATGAAACAACTTATTTTTGCGCCGATATTGACAGCTTGATTCTCAATTTAAAACAATATGAAAGTTAGATTATTTTGGGTTTTTATTTTCCTCATCGGCTTAAATTCCTGTACGACAATGACTAAAGAAAAAGTTGATCTGATTCTAACCCATGGACTTGTTTATACGGTTGACAGTGTTTTTTCTACTGCTCAGGCTTTTGCGGTCAAAGGCGGCCGCTTTATAGCGGTAGGATCCAACGAACAAATTCTGAAGGCCTATACTTCCGAACACATTCTCGACGCCGGCGGAGCTCCCGTTTATCCGGGCTTCAACGATGGGCACTGTCATTTTTATGGCTTGGGAGAGCTTCTCTATCGCTATGCCGATCTCACAGGGTCGCTTTCTTTCGACGAAGTTATTGAGCGTTTAAAAACACATGGCGAAAAACACCCTTCAGAATGGATTTTGGGTAGGGGATGGGATCAAAACCTCTGGCCTGAAAAACAATTTCCTGATAATCAGCTACTTGAACTGAATTTTCCAGGTAAGAAAATTTTGCTTATCCGCATTGACGGACATGCTTCCATAGCCAGCAAAGCCGTTTTAGAGCTGGCAGCAATAAATGCCAATACAAAAATTGGCGGCGGCGAAGTGGTTTTAAATTCTTCCGGCTTCCCTAGTGGTGTTCTAATTGATAATGCCAACGATTTGGCAAAGAGCTTCATCCCGAAACTTACTGAAGATGAGAAGGAAGCTGCATTGATAGAAGCTCAGCAAAAGTGTTTTGCGGCAGGCCTCACCAGCGTTACGGATGCGGGTTTGCCTGTTGCAACCATCGAGCTGATAAAGAAAATGCAGCACGAAGAACGATTGCTCATGCGGATAAATGCCATGATTGATCCTGATGAAGAAACTTTGGAGGCATATTTGCCTCAAGGCCCTTTCGACAATGGTAAAATCCGCATTGGCTCGGTAAAACTCTATGCCGACGGTGCGCTCGGTTCGCGCGGGGCGCGCATGAAAGCGCCATACAGCGATGCCCCGGGCCGTTTAGGTTTAATCATGCACGATACCTCTTTTTACCACTCGGTGATGCAGCGCGCCTATGATGCCGGATTTCAGGTAAATACCCATGCTATTGGCGATGCCGCAGTGAGTATGATGCTCAATCTTTATGCCGGATATTTGAAAGAAAGCAACGACCGTCGTTGGCGAATCGAACATGCCCAGGTGGTAGATGAGCCTGATTTCGAGCTTTTTAGCCGCTACACTATTATCCCTTCCATACAAAGTACTCATGCCACTTCGGATATGTTTTGGGCGGGCGAGCGCCTTGGCGATCAACGAATAAAAGGAGCCTATGCCCAACACCGGCTTTTGGAGCAAAACGGCTGGCTTGTTAATGGAACCGATTTCCCGATTGAAAATATAAACCCCCTGCTCACTTTTTATGCTGCCGTGTTTCGAAAAGACCTGAAAGGATTGCCCGAAGGCGGCTTTCAGCCAGAAAACGCACTCAGTCGCCGGCAGGCAGTTCGTTCCATCACTTGTTGGCCGGCCAAAGGCGCCTTTGAAGAAGATCAAAAAGGCAGCATCGAAGCAGGAAAATGGGCCGATTTTGTGATTCTATCAGCCGATCTGATGAAGGAAGATGAATCTAAAGTGCCGTATATCAGTCCTTTGAGAGTATTTCTGGGTGGCATTTCGGTTTTCGAAGAAAACAATTGAATTGCTATTTTCGCACCCAAGTTTCGTAGCGGTAGCTGAAATCAACGCTTGGGTCGTTGCTGATTTTTTCGTGTTCTACCAAAAGGTAATCGTCGTAATTAATTTCGTCGAAAAAAGTATCGGCTTCGATATCGGCTTCCACGATTGTAAGATAAAGCTTATCGGCCAGATGCAGTAACTGCTTGAATACCACGGCGCCGCCGATAATGAACACCTCGTCTTCATTTTGAGTAAGCGCTAATACTTGTTCCACAGAGCGGGCAATTTCGCAGCGCCCGGCAAAACAATCCGTCATGCTGCTGCTGAGCACAATATTGCGCCTTTTTGGCAATGGGCCTGAGGGGAGCGAGAGCAAGGTTTGCCGCCCCATGACCACCGTATGCCCTAAAGTGATTTTTTTGAAGCGTTTTAGGTCGGCCGGAATATGCCAGGGCAGTTTGTTATCTCTGCCAATTGCGCCATTTTGCGCGATGGCTACGATAAAACTGACAAGAGGTTTTTGCTTTGACATACGAAATCAGATGGCGATATCGCCTTTAATGTGAGGGTGTGGATCGTATCCGCCGAGCTCAAAGTCTTCAAAACGGAAATCGAAAATTTCTTTCACCTCAGGGTTAATATGCATTGCCGGAAGTGGCCTTGGTTCGCGTTGAAGTTGGAGGTTTACTTGTTCAAGATGGTTCAAATAGATGTGGGCATCGCCCAGAGTGAGGATAAACTCGGCCGGTTTTAGACCGGTTACCTGAGCCATCATGAGGGTGAGCAAGGCATAGGAAGCAATGT
>CAYYDS010000013.1:10141-24731 GCA_964470665.1 uncultured Lentimicrobiaceae bacterium | reverse complement strand
GTAGTCGGCTTCGCTAAAGTAGTTGTTGATAAAATAATCGCCCGGATTTTCAAGTGCGCTGTTGGGCATTATGCTCAAAAAGCCTTCATTGAGTACGGCTGCAACTCTTTCTTTCAGGATGTCGGCAGCGATGGTGGTGGTGCTGCTAAATTTTGGGCTTTCGTAGGTAAGGTTGTTTGGTGCAGCTTCGTTGTTCCAGTTGGCATGGCCTTCGGCAATATTGCCAATGCTGGGAGTCCAAACGTCTAAAGCTTTGTTCCAGCTGCTCATTCCCCATTTCAGGGCAACGGCATCGTCGTAGCCCGACAAGCGTAAAAGGGTAACGGCGTGGGTTGCAGTTTGGCCGGTTTTACAAACTACCATAATGGGTTTGTCGGCTTTGGCAGCTTCTGTGAGGATGTCCTTCAGGTCAACGCGGTGAGCATCGGCAATGTGGCCTTGGGCAAATTCTTCGCTGGTACGAACGTCAATGACGTATTTTGCGCTTACGTTGCCATCAGCAGGAGCTCCCATTACAAAATTGTTTAAGATTGTGTTGAGATCCAGATTGTTGGTTACTAAATAGGTTGTAAGCTCTTTTTGTGCGTCGAAGGTTTCTTCGTTTTCTTTTTTGCAACCGCTAAGTGTTACTCCGGCTAAAACAAAAAGTGCAATAAAATAATAAGCAATCTTTTTCATGGGTAAATGATTTGATTTAAGTGATTTTAAAAATTTATATGAACTAATCTGATTGTTTTCTTTTAATTAACAGCCTCCGCCCGAAGCAGCTGATGCGCTGCCTCCGCCCAATTTGTCTAAGGCTTTTTCATAGATATCGGGGAAAGTTATCTCCCATTTTTTCCATCCGCCTTCCAGGGCATATACATTGCTATAGCCAAGCTGGCCAAGAGTTTGGGCTGCGAGAATGCCGCGCTGTCCTTTTTTGCAGTAAACGATAATTTTTTCGTCTTTTTCCGGCATGTACAAGCCGATTTCATCCCAATAGGATTCTTCGCCAATGTTGAACTCGAGGCTGCCACGGGCAATGTTTACCGAGCCCGGAATAAATCCGTAGTAATGCTCTACTTCCTGACGAACGTCAATCAGGGTGTAAGGCTCGTCGCCACCTTCGTTCATTAGCTGGTCGAGTTCTTCGGCAGTGATGAGTTTTACGGTTTTCAGAGCTTCGTTAACCATGCCGTCAACCGAGTTGTAAGATTGTTTTTTGCCGCATGAAACGAGCATCAGGGCAAAAATGAGGGGTATGATGGAGATTTTTTTCATGGGTTATTATTTTTCGGTTTGTGATTTTTATTTTTCGTTTTCTTCGGTGGTTTTTGCTTCGCTTTCGGCTTCTTTTTCATAGCCCGAAACCATTGCCTTGAAGTTGGCCGATACCGTGCTTCCGGTGGTGGTCATATACACATGTACGATGATGAATGCGATAACCAAAAATGCGCCTATGGTGTGCAGATATACCGCAACTTTTAAGCCGCCTGCATCTATCGGGTTTTGAGGATAATGATAGTAAAGGTAGGCGATTCCGGTTAAAATCTGAACCGGAAATATCAGCACCAGCAGGCCCGCATAGGTGATGCGCTGCAATGGGTTGAGCTTGTTGTACAAGCTTTTGTGTGTAGGATGCGGTAGCCCTTTGAAAATGCCTGAGGTGTAATACCTGATCTGTTCGCGAAGTTTCTTTTTCGTTGGGATAAAATTCAGATACTGCTTTGAGGTAAACATCCAGAAGATCGAAAGCAGCGCCAGGCCCATAAACGACCATGCCGATGCTGTGTGAAGCCTAACCGAAGTTTCGAAGCCAAAGATTTCGAAGTTTCCATGAATTTCGAATCCGGTTAAGATAAGCAGTATTACTAACAGCATTTGAGTCCAGTGCCAAAAGCGCTCAAATTTGCTATAGAGGTATTGTTTCTTGTACTTCATTTTTTCTGGTTGTTAAGGTTAAAAAATTCGCATGACGGCATGCCCGATCACTCCGATAAGTGCCAGTATGATGACGGCAAATCCGCTAAAGTCAATAAGTTTGCTGTAGTCGCGTCCGGGTAAATAAAAGTCGGTGAGTTTATCTAAACGACCTTTTTTCCTGATGTGACATTCTTTGCAGCTCAAGGTTTCCTCTTTCAACGAAACCATGTGGTTTACAGGCCAATATACCTCCGTATCAACAAAATCGTATTCGCCGCTCCATTCTCTATTATTGTATTCCATTCCTTGCTTAATGGCTTCGGGCCAATCGAGGTCTTCCCAAAAAGCGCCTTCACCTTTATTATGGGCAAATAATTTTACGGAGAGCAGTTGTTTGTTAACAGGGTCGTAAGCCTGGCGACCGCGGTGTGCTTTTACCGGATAAATTTTGGCATTGGTGTCCGCGTAGCTTCCAAAAAGTTTGTTCATCTGCACCGGCACTTCCTTAATGGTGTCGTCTTCGAGGAAAAGGTCGGCCGAGCCATTAAACCAATAGTATTCAGGTTGTACCATATTGTCAAACACAAAATGCCCTTTAATGCTCAGATAGCTGTAGTTGTGATCGGCATCGTATTCCTTAATCCCATTTCCCAAGGCATCGCGACGGCCGGCTTTCGACCAGTCCCAATACAGGGTGGTGGCATTTACCTTGGCATATACCGGGATATGGCAGGTTTGGCAGGCTACTTTGTGGTTGTGGTAGTCGAGCACTTTGTCGTTGTGAGGGCTTTCGGTATGACACTGATAGCAGTGCAAACGGTTGCCGTTGCTAGCGTTTACGCTGTAGGAGCGGCCTTTTATATTGTGATTGGTGGCTTCGTGGCAGTCAATACAAACCATGTTTGGCCCGTCTTCGCCCATATGCACATCCACTTTTTTTGTCGTGTGAAACAGGGCTTCTTCAAGGTCGCCATGTTTCACATTGTTGCCACCCCCCCCATAAAAGTGACATACCCCGCAGTTGTCCCTATCGGGATACCCTACGTTGGCTGCAATATAATTGTAGTCGGGTACTTTAAACTCGTTATCTTCGGTGGCTTCGGTTGCAGGCCAGCCGGCCATGCCTTTTTGCTTAAAATAGGTGTCGGTTTTGTCGTGACATACCAAGCAGTCAATATTGGTGGGATCATTAAAATCGAACGATTTGTCTTCCCAACCATAACCAATATGGCACCTCATGCACGAGCCGTTGTTGCCCTGTGCGCCCGTGCAAAAGTTGTTGTGGATATTCATTTTCCCGATCTTAACAATGCCGCGACCCGGAATATCGGCTTCGCGCTCCCAAGTCCAGTGGGTGCTTTTCATCAGCTCATCGTCGCGCTTGTTGTGGCAGCTTAAACAGGCAGCCGTTACATCTTTCGGATTAACGAATTTTTGCTGTAATATCTCAAACTGGCTGTGATCAACCTTTGCAGTAGTTTCCGATTTAAACACAATCTCCGCTTTTTCAGCTTCATTGCGTTGCAAACCAAAATGAACGGTAAGGTAAATAACCAATGCCGGCAGAAGGATCACAACGATGAATGAAATGAATTTTTCAACAATGCTGTTCATACTTCATTTGATGTTAATTTGTTCACAGCAAAACTACTTCTTGATTTAACATTTATTTAGATTTCTAACAACAAGCTCGTCAAGCTTTCGACGGGCGTTAATCCGGTTTTTATTTGATCTGTATCAAATTATTGTTTGATTTATATTATCTTTGCCTTCTAGTAAGATGTTATGCTAAAAAGCCCGGATGCCATTCGAAACAGCTGCTCCATTGGAAGCAACACGCTGGAGTGCCTTAATTTGCTTCAGGAATCGGAGCTTATGTATCTTACCGATCAGATGGTAGATGTGTTTTACCAAAAAGGCGAAATGATCTGTAAGCAGGGAACTTTTGCCTCGCACCTCATGATTATTCAAGAGGGATTGGTAAAAAGTTTTTTAGAGTGGAACAACGAAATACTGATCCTGCAAATTTTTGCTCCGGTTAATATTATCGGTCTTTCCACACTTTTCGAAGGAAATACCATTTTTCAACATTCGGTGCAGGCCTATATGGAAAGTCGCGTTAGCCTGATCGAAATCAGCGCTTTCAAACAAATAATGAACAGCAATGCGCAATTTGCAGCGCGCATGGTGGGCTTGCTGGCCGAGCAGAGCGCCATAATCAATGGCAGGTTTTACTGCCTCACAAAAAAGCAAACATATGGCCGCCTGGCCGATGTGATTATCTGCTTAGCAAATCGCATTTACAAATCATCCCGTTTTCCGCTGCACCTCACGCGCAAAGATTTTGCCGAACTCAGTGGAATGTCTATCGAAAGTATTGCCCGCATCATCACCAAGTTTAAGTCGGATGGACTGATTGAGGTTACCAACGATTATGTGGAAATACTCGATTTCGATAAGCTGAATATGATTAGCCTAAAAGGCTGAAAGCCTCAGTTTCTTACCGCCGTTTTTATAGAATCGCGAAAAAGTTTAAAACACTCGTTTTTGGCTTCGGCTACAGCCTGCCTTGCCATTTCGATCGAATTGGGGCATTCGAGCGCCTTTTGTAAAGCAGGCAAAAAGAGGCTAAGGCGGCTTGCCGAAACATCTTTGCCGCTTTGATTGGGTTCGCCTTTGCTGCCTGCAACTTCGATAAAAAAATCAATATTCCCTTCGGATTCTTCTGTAAATGAAATGCCTGCAATGCTCAAAAGCGATTCGTTGAGGGCTTGGCGAAGCATCGGCGCTATATAAATAGGAGTATATCTTGCAACGATCGTGATTTGCAATTGAGGCGCAAACGATCTGAAGCATGCCGCTGCTAAAAGTTTAGCAATGTGATTCGGGCCGTTAAGCTGAATTTGAAAAACGCGCTGCATTTTTTAGGATTCGCTCAAATGATGTTGATTTGGTGCAAAGCCGACTTGCGTTTTCGATCGAAAGCCGCCAGATGAAAACCGGGCTTTCGTCCGGCCCTCCAAAACCGCTCATTAACGGTATTTAGTGCAACTTCCGGGCTGTTATTGTGTTCGCTCAAATGAGCCAAAAACACATGCGATAAGCGCGGATGATCGGATTCGAACAGAAACCGAGCTGTTTGATCATTGCTCAGATGCCCGTTTGTACTGCGAATTCTGGCCTGCAGATAGGGCGGATAAGGTCCGTTGCTTAGCATATGATCGTCGTAGTTTGCTTCTAAAATCAGGATGTTTGAGGCTTTGAGAAATTCGGCTGCTTCGGGGCCAATGTGTCCGAGATCGGTAGCAAAAGTAAGCCGCCCTTCGGCACTTCTTATGCTAAAGCCAACAGAATCAGCCGCATCGTGCGAAACCGGAAAAGCCGTAATTTCGAAACTGCCAATGCCGAAGGCCTCGCCGGCAGCTATTGGCCTGAAGCAGCCCGGCCGGGTATGCCGGGTGAAACGATTGACTTGTATGGCTTCCCAGGTCTTTGGCGTAGTGTAAAAAGCCGAATTGAAACGTTGGGTGAGGTCGGGGAGGCCTTTAATGTGATCAATATGGTCGTGGCTGATTAAAATAGCCTGAATATTGCGGATGTTTTTTCCGATTTCTTCGAGCCCCCTCACAATTTTACGACTGCTGAGGCCGGCATCAATCAAAATAGCCGTGTCGTGGTTGCCGATATAATAGGCGTTGCCCGAGCTGCCACTGCCAAAGCTGCAAGTTTCGAAATGATTAAGGTGTGAAAACAGATCCAAAAAGCAAAATTTTTGCAAAAGTAGCGTTTCCCTGAGGTTTTTTGCTGACTTTTGTAAGATAAATTCGAGCTATGTTTGAATCATTCGACCCCAACGCAGCCGCGCAAAATAACGCCGGAATTTACGGCCTGCCTCACGATGAAGATACCGCCCGTATTGTCATAATTCCTGTAAACTGGGAGCTTACCGTGAGTTATGGCTCGGGTACCTTTGCCGGCCCTGAAGCCGTAAAAGAGGCCTCGCTCCAGATGGACCTTTACCATCACGATTTTCCGGAGCTTTGGAAACAAGGCATTTGGATGGACGAGTTTCCGCGGCATTTTAAGGCGCTACATGCCAGCTTACGCAAAGACGCACGCATCGTTATCAAGGCCTTGGAAAGCGGCGAAATGAATGAAAATTTACCGCGCTACCGCGAAATTTACGACCGCATCCGCAAAGCCAATGAAGATGTTCGCTTTTGGCTGTCGAATCGCATTGCACATTGGCGTTCGTTAGGGAAAATTGTGGGCGTTTTAGGCGGCGATCACAGTGTGCCATTAGGATATCATCTGTATCTGTCTGATAAAGAGCGCTATGGAATCCTGCATATTGACGCACATGCCGACCTGCGAGATGCCTTTGAGGGCTTTATCTATTCGCACGCTTCCATTTTTTATAATGCGTTGAAATTCGATGCCATTGAAAAATTAGTGCAAGTGGGCATTCGCGACTATTGCGAAGAGGAGGCCAATCTCATGGCAGCCAATTCCGAAAGAATCAGCGTTTTTTTCGACCGCGATTTGCGCAGCCGACAGTTTGAAGGCGCAAGTTGGAAAACCCTTACCGACGAAATTATCTCCAAATTGCCTCAAAAGGTTTACATTTCGGTTGATATTGACGGCCTCGATCCAAAACTTTGCCCCAATACCGGCACACCGGTGCCCGGTGGCCTTCAGTTTGAAGAACTGATGTTTCTCCTAAACCGACTCAAGGCCTCGGGAAAAGAAGTTGTGGGCTTCGACCTATGCGAGGTTGCCCCCGGCGATGACGAATGGGATGGAAATGTTGGCGCAAGGGTGCTTTATCAGCTTATTGGCGTGGCTGCCGGCTGAGATCGTTATCTCACCCTAAACCCTTTGATGCCCAAAGCCGGCATGGGAGCTATTTTTAGCTCTCTTACCTTTGCCCATTGCGGACCATGATGACACCAGAGAATAAAAGCATCGAGCCGGTCTTCTTCGGCTTCGGCTTCAATATAAACGCTGCCATCAGCTCGGTTTTCAACAAAGCCGTTTATTCCTAATTCATTGGCTTTCTGATGAGTATAATATCGAAAACCAACCCCTTGCACCCGACCATAAATTTGAATGATTGCAGCTTTGATCATGTTAAGGATTTAATCTCTTCATTATCATACTGTTGATAATGGCAAAAAGCTGATCGGGCATAAAACCGCGCCAGTTGAACTCGTCAAAACTTCCGCCAAAAGCAAGGTAATAATCTAAACGTGCTTTAATAAAATCCTGAATCACATGGTTGCGAAAGTTCAAACACACAATCCAGCCGTCATCAAGTGTATCAAACCATTCCTGATAATAATCATCGGTATCAGCATGAAAGTTGAGGATATTATCACCGCAAAGGATAAAGTGCCTGATACCTTCGTCGGTTAAAGGCTCCACAATGTTTCGATAAAAATACATGATGTCATTATACAACAAATCATTCCACTCGCCAATGAGCTCAATCACACAAAACTGTTTGTGGTAATCGCAATATAGAATTTTTGCGTAGAGGGTAAGCGATCCAAATGCGTCCCACTGCGGATGGATATAATAATTGTAAATGGTATTGGTGAAATAAATTTCACTGTATTCGCGCCCCGCAAATGGCGATCGGGGGTCGTTTTCGGAGGTGTAAAGATGCCTCCAGTTAAAATGCGGTTCAATATCGTGCATGGATATTTACAATATGCGTGTTAAAAATAGGCCTGCAATGCACAACAAAATCCCGCCGATATTTTGAATGGCAATATACATGAGAAATACCCATAATCCGCTCTGATTAAGTAACTTAATGCTATCTAAAGCAAAGGTAGAGAAGGTTGTAAAGCTGCCTAAAAGTCCAGCTAAAACAAATAGACCGACAGCCGGCGGATAAAAATATTTTTCCATTAGCCCCCAGCTAATACCAATTACAAAAGAACCGAGCAGGTTGACAACTACTGTACCCCACGGAAGATGCTGCACAAGATATTTGTCGGCCCAGAGGTAGGTGAAATAACGCAGTAGGGTTCCGGTAGCTCCACCCGTTGCAAGCAAAAATATCTGACTTAAAAGTTTGGTTTCCATAGATTTAAATAGCAAATTTAAACCACGGAATTTTCTGAAGCTCGCCATAAAGTTCCATCATCAGGGCTTTATCGGTCAAAGTTATCCGAAAACTAAAACTCAAATAGGTATTTTGTTTGCTGGGCTGCATGCTTTGGTATTCAAAAGGAATTTTCAACCTTTCAAAAACCCCTTCGATAAGTTCGCGATGGGAAGTTGCATTCATGTTTTGGGTTACAACAACTTTTATGTTATAGGTAACCGGAAAAATAATTTCCTTTCCGGATAGAGGGTTTTGATCTAAGGGCTTCAAAACAATTTTGTTAAAGGTTGAACAACAGATTAATAGACCCCCAGCTATGGTCTTTGCCGGGCGAAAATTCGGGCGTCAAATATACAAATTTCAGTTGTAAGGCGGTTAATCCATAGGCTAAACCAATACCGGTCGAGAGCTGGAAAACAGTACGATTAAGCCGTTCTTTCTCAATAATTAATGGGCTGCTCCGATTAAAAAAGCCTCCCTCAAGCGTGCTATTATAAAAGGTATAAGTTTCGCTGGCATGGCCAAAAACCCAGCATAAAAGCTTTTGTCTATTGCCTTCGTATTCGGCGCTTCCAACTTGGCTGACAGCAAAGGGGCTGATGGATTGCGGAATGCGGCCGGCCATCAGTTGCATGCCGCCTCCGGCCGTGGTGAGGTAGGTGCCAAAACGCCCTGTGCCCGAAAAATTAAGCCGCACATATTTTTCGGCGAGGACAGTTTTTTCTATTGTTGCTTCAAGATTGACGAGCAAATCGTTGCGTATTTGAAACTGCCAGCCTAATGGATGCAGATGATGCATCAGCCGCTGCATCGAAGCAGCCAGCGATGCTTCGCCAATAAAACCGCCCTGTAGCCGGCTTGTAAGGCGCAGATTGCGGCTGTGCAAAGTGCTTATTTTAAAAAATTCGGCTAAAAGAACCCCCGAAAAAGGCCGGTCGTTCCAATCCATTTCATCTTCCTCGGGATTCGTCGAGGTGTACATATTTTGCCTCAGCGAAAGGCCATAATGATTTATGGAACCTTTGCCGGCCGAGGGCAGAAGCTGTGCCAGAAAGTAATTCCCGTATTGGGGCAGAATAAGCGTTAGCTGCGCGCCATTCGTAAAATAATAATCTTTTCCGGTGAAGATATCGTTCTCAAAATCAACCATAAAATAGCGGTTGATGCTAGTAAAACTTTCTGCAGGCTCCGGAGGTAAAGGAGAAATTTCGCGCCTCGAAAGGCAATCGGGCGATATGGAATCAAGGAGATTTAAATGATGATAATCAGCACTATATGGGTCCAAACGCTTTGTAGGGCTAAATTGTCGGCGTGGTTCGGGCCGGTTAATATGTTTTACAGTTGCTACAACCTCTTCTTTTAACATGAGAGAATTATAAAAAGCGCTATCGCTCGGTTTTTGCAGCTTGTCGGTTTGCAAAAGCTTCGTATTTGTGTCGTAAAATGATTCATCCGGCTTGTATTTTTTCTTTTTGCTGCACGAGGTAAGCAAAAGCAGGGCAACAGAAATCGCAAAAATTAGCCGCATAGGGGTTGGTTAAAAGAAAATACTCACAAACCCGATTTGATGATAGGCTGTGAACTAAGCTGGTTAAAAGATCTTTGGAAATTTTGCCGGATTATATTCGTGCATCATCTGATATACGGTTTCAAAAACATCTTCGGCATTTGGATTGCTAAAGTAGTCGCCATCAGTAGTATAGGCTGCCCGGTGTTCTTTGGCAGTGAGGGTTTTAGGCTCTGCATCAAGGTAGCGGAATGCCTTTTGGCCTTCGATTACCTGCTGCATCATATAGCTGGTTGCCCCGCCGGGTACGTCTTCATCAAAAAACAATACTTTATTGGTTTTTTGAATGGATTTTGCAATGGTATGATGCAAGTCGAAAGGCAAAAGTGTTTGAACGTCAATAAGTTCTACATCAATGCCAAAATCTTCTAATTGTGAAACGCCATCCATGGCAATTCGCACACACGAGCCATAGGTTACCAAGGTTACATCTTTTCCCTGCCGGATTATTTCGGGTTCGCCCGGCTTTATGCGATACATTCCGGGATTTGACGGGCGTTTTTCTCTCAACCTGTATCCGTTGAGCGGTTCGATGATTAAAGCAGGTTCGCCAGAGGCCAAAAACGTATTGTAGAAACCTGCTGCCTGAGTCATATTTCTTGGAACAGCCACATAAACACCTCTTATTGAGTTGATTACCATGCTAAGTGGAGATCCGGCATGCCAAATGCCTTCGAGGCGATGACCCCTTGTACTGATGATAACAGGGGCTTTTTGCCCGTTTCGGGTGCGATAGCGCGTGGTGGCCAAATCGTCGCTGACGGCCTGAAGAGCATAAAGCAAATAATCGAAATACTGTATCTCGGCTATGGGCCTTAACCCCCTTAAAGCCAATCCAATAGCTTGCCCGATGATGGTAGCCTCGCGGATACCCGTATCTTCAACACGCAGCACGCCGTATTTTTCCTGAAGCCCTTCCCAGGTTTGATTTACACCGCCAATTTTTCCGACATCTTCGCCAAAAGCAACAACCAATGGATTGATTTCAAGTATTTTATCGAAATTTTCTTTTAAAATTTCGCGTCCGGTAACCATTGGAGCATTGGATGCATACATGGGCTCTACTCCTTCAACTTTTAAAGCCGAATCGTCGTTTTCGGAGTATAAATGGCTGCTATAGTCGTTGTATCCGCGTTGTTCCTCGGCAATGAGCCAGTTTGTTACGTTGGTTTTAAGCGAGTTTGAAGGGTTGGAACAGCTGTCGCAAATGAGGCGGAGTATTTTTCGTGCCGACGAAACAATGTCTTTGCGAATAGGCTCGCCAATACGTGATAAATCAACCTTAATTCGTTCAATTTTAGCGGTTTTGGCACAATTACAATCGGTCATATTCGCGAGATTGAGCAGCTCATTGCGCTTGTCAATCATTGGTTGATGGAAATGATGCCAGGCATTGTTTCGGGCCTCTTTTGTTCTTGCTTCGGCTTTCGTTTCTATTTCTTTAAGCTGCTCTTTGGTAGCTATTCCCATTTTAGCGATCCACAGCCCTAAATGCCGAATACCATCGCGTTCTTTCTCATCTTCAAGCTGTTCGGGGCTTTTGTAACGTTCGTGCGAACCCGAAGTGGAGTGCCCTTGCGGCTGGGTACATCCCATGATGTGAAATAATACCGGAACATGCTCTGTGCGGCATTTTTCAATGCCTTCGCGGTAAACCTTTATCAGAGCGGCGTAATCCCAAGCGTCAGCCCGGTAGATATAGAAACCATTTGTGCCTTCTTCTTTTTCAAAACCTTTGAGGATTTCTGAAATATTTGATTTTGTGGTCTGCTTTTCGTTTGGTACCGAAATGCCCCACCCATCGTCCCAAACCGAAATAGCCATTGGAATTTGCAATACTCCCGCTGCATTAATGGCTTCAAAAAAGTGGCCTTCCGACGTGGAAGCATCGCCAATGGTGCCAAATGCAACTTCGTTTCCGTTGTTTGAGAATTGGCTAAAGTCTTTGAGTTGCTTGTTGTTGCGAAATAGTACCGACGCCTGTGCTAAGCCTAAAATGCGTATCATCTGACTGGCTGTAGGTGAGCTGTCGGCCGATGAGTTTTTTTGTTTCGTGAGGTCTTTCCATTGCCCGTTTTCGTCGAGCGAGCGCGATGCAAAATGGTTGTTCATAAGGCGGCCTCCGTTGGCCGGGTTGGCCATGAGGTCGGTATCGCCATATAGCTGCGAAAAAAGCTCCTCGAGCTTCACCTGGCCGGTGGCCAGCATAAGGGTTTGGTCGCGGTAATAGCCCGAACGCCAGTCACCCTCCTTGAAAACCTTGGCTAATGCGAGTTGCGGAATTTCTTTTCCATCGCCAAAAATACCAAACTTGGCTTTGCCCGTAAGCACTTCGCGCCGACCTAATAGACTGGCATGGCGGCTTTCGAGTGCTATGCGGTAATCGTTTAATACTTCTTCGGGTGTTATTTGAAGTTCTTTGAGGATTTTCTGTGTTTGCTGTTTCATACCATTATTTTTTTTGCCCTTTCAGGCTTTAGTTATTGTTTTGTTTTTCTGCGCTGTTTTTGTGAAGCCCACATTCTTTCTGATCGGGATTTTCCCACCACCAGCGACCTGCCCGAATGTCTTCGCCCGGCGCAACTGCCCGGGTGCATGGCTGGCATCCGATGCTCGGAAAACCTTTGTCGTGAAGCGGATGATATGGGATGTTGTGATCTTTAACATAGGCCATCAACTGCTCTTCTGACCAGTTAATCAATGGATTAACTTTGATAAGTTGATTGTTTTCATCCCATTCAACCAATTGCATATGTTCGCGTGTAACCGATTGCGACCTGCGCAAACCGGTTATCCAAGCTTGCTTGCCGCTTAGCGCCCGCCGTAGCGGATGCGTTTTTCTTAGGGCACAACAAAGCTTTCTGTTTTCAATGCTATCGTAAAACAGATTTATTCCTTTTTGGGCCACCATTTCTTCTACTTCGAGCGCATCGGGAAAATAAACGCGGATATTCAGCTTGTAACGCGCGTTGGTGCGGTCAATAAGGTCGTAGGTTTCCGGAAAAAGACGTCCGGTATCTAAGGTGAAAATGGGTAGTTCGGGGCAGGCGTGCGCAATCATCCGGGTGATGGCCTGATCTTCGTATCCTAAACTGCTTGCAAAGCAAATTTTATCTCTAAACCTTTCATTTACTGCTGCCAGAACCTCTTCGGCAGATAAATTTTGATATTCTGCGTTGAGCCGGCGGATGAGTGTTTCCATTGTTGACTATTTCCTGCAAAAATAACAAACTTGTACAACTAAAGTTCGCAATTGCAAATGTGTCAGATTTGATTGCCCGGCTTATCTTTGCAAAAAAGCCGATTATGAAAGTTCATTTCATTGCAATAGGGGGGAGCGCTATGCACAACCTTGCGATAGCTCTGCATTTGAAGGGTTATGAAGTTAGTGGAAGCGACGACGAAATTTTTGAGCCATCAAGAAGCAGGTTAAAATCATATGGTATTTTGCCGGAAAACCTGGGCTGGTTTCCTTCAAAAATCACTTCCGATATTGATGCCGTAATTCTGGGCATGCATGCTCGTGCCGATAATCCCGAACTTATTGCCGCTCAGGATATTAAACTAAAAATATATTCTTACCCCGAATTCCTTTACGAGCAGTCGAAAACAAAAAAAAGGGTGGTTATTGGCGGTAGTCACGGCAAAACAACCATCACGTCCATCATTCTTCACATTTTGAAACATGCCGCATTTGATGTGGATTATATGGTTGGAGCTCAGCTCGACGGCTTTGAGGTGATGGTGCGGCTAAGCAATGATGCCGAATGGATGATTCTGGAAGGCGACGAATACCTTACTTCGCCACTCGACCGAAGGCCAAAATTTTTGCATTATCGCCCGCATATTGCTGTTATAAGTGGCATAGGTTGGGATCACATCAATGTTTTTCCCGAATTTGAAATCTATCTCGACCAGTTTCGGCAGTTTATTCATGTCATTGAACCAGCTGGAAGTTTAATTTACAATGCCGATGATATTCAGGTTGTCAACCTGATAGGCGAAGCCTCGTGCAAGCTTATACCTTATTATTCTCATCCTTTTGAGATGGATGGCGAGGCAATTATTATTCGCAACGCGGAAGGCGATGCCATTCCATTGCACATTTTTGGGAGGCACAACCTTTCCAACATTAGTGCTGCTTTAGCTGTTATTGCTGCTATGGGGGTGCCCCTAAGGGCGGCTTATGAGGCGCTTGTTTCTTTCAAGGGAGCTTCAAAACGCATGGAGCCGGTTTGGCTCGATAGGCAGTTTGTTGTGTATCGCGATTTTGCCCATGCTCCATCAAAAGTGAGGGCAAGTTGCGAGGCTTTGCGGCAAAAATATCCTTCGCATTGGCGTATTGCCTGCTTTGAGCTGCACACTTTCAGCAGTTTAAGCAGCAATTTTATTGCTCAATACCGTGATAGCCTTTCCGATGCCGATCGGGCTATTGTTTTTTACGATCCTCATGCCGTTGAGCTTAAAAAGCTGGCTTTTATGGATGCCAAAACCATTTGCGAGGCTTTCAACCATCCGAATATCACACTAGTTTCGGATGCCCGGCAGCTTAAAGCTGAAATAAAAAAAGCTTTGCAATGGCCGTTGGCCCTTTTGATGATGAGCTCCGGAAATTTTGGCGGGCTCGATGTGCCGGCTTTGGCTAAAGAGTTTCAACCCCGATAAAAAAAAGACCGGATTGCGCCGGTCTTTTTTTTATTAACTGTTCATCGAGATCAGGAATTCGTCATTGCTTCGGGTAAACTTCATTTTATCTTTCAGAAACTCCATTGCCTCGATCGGAGTCATATCCGAGAGGTGGTTACGAAGTATCCATACGCGTTGCATCACGTCTTTGTCGAGCAGCAGATCTTCGCGGCGTGTGCTCGAGGCAACAATATCAATGGCAGGCCAGATGCGTTTGTTGGCTAAGCGGCGGTCTAACTGCAGCTCCATATTGCCGGTGCCTTTAAATTCTTCAAAAATGACTTCGTCCATTTTCGACCCGGTATCAATGAGGGCAG
>CAYYDS010000013.1:8400-10131 GCA_964470665.1 uncultured Lentimicrobiaceae bacterium | reverse complement strand
CAGTGGCGATAATGGTAAGTGAGCCTCCGTTTTCAATTTTGCGTGCTGCGCCAAAAAAGCGTTTTGGTTTTTGCAGGGCGTTGGCTTCAACCCCGCCCGATAGTACCTTGCCCGAAGCAGGCGAAACGGTGTTAAAGGCGCGGGCCAGGCGGGTAATCGAATCAAGCAAAATCACCACATCATGGCCACATTCGGTGAGACGTTTGGCCTTTTCGAGAACGATATTGGCAATTTTCACGTGTTTTTCAGCCGGTTCGTCAAAGGTTGATGCAATCACCTCGGCTCTAACGCTGCGCTCCATATCGGTTACTTCTTCCGGGCGCTCGTCAATAAGCAGAATAATCAGATAAACCTCCGGATGGTTCTTGGCAATGGCATTGGCTACTTCTTTCAGAAGTACGGTTTTTCCTGTTTTCGGCTGTGCCACTATCAGCCCGCGCTGACCCTTTCCGATAGGTGCAAAAAGATCCATGATGCGGGTTGACATGGTACTTTCGGCATGGCTGGTAAGGTTAAATTTTTCTTCGGGGAAGAGCGGCGTAAGAAAATCGAAAGGAATGCGGTCGCGCACTTCATCGGGATGTTTCCCGTTGATGCTGTCAACCTTGATTAGCGGAAAATATTTTTCTATTTCTTTGGGAGGCCTGATGGTTCCTTTTACCGTATCGCCGGTTTTTAAGCCGAAAAGTTTTATCTGCGACTGCGACACATAAATGTCGTCGGGCGAGTTGAGGTAGTTGTAATCCGATGAACGTAAAAATCCATAGCCGTCGGGCATTATCTCTAGTACTCCTTCGGCCGGCACAATGCCTTCAAATTCAAAGCTGTAATCCTCTCTTTTTACCTTTTGAGGATGGTCTTTATTGCTAAGGCTGCGGTTGGGGTCGTTGCGCTGATATGGCTCATTTTGGTTTTGCTTTTCAAAATTTCGTTGCCTGTCGCCATTTTGCGGTCTTTCATGCGAATAGCGCTGCTGGTGAAATGGTTTTTCGCTATTTCGCTCTTCTTTCCATTGCCTGTCGGTGGTGCTTTGCTGGGCAGGTTCCGGTTTTTTTGGCTCTTGACGCAAACTTTCGCCTTCCAATGCGCTTAACAGCAGCTCGGGTTTTTGTACTGTTTCTTCAACTTGCTGAACCTTAGGCTCTTCTGCTTGTTGCTGCTGAACCGGTTTTTTCTCAAAAAGATTATTAGCCGGCTTGTTTGCAGCTGTTGTGGCGCTACTGATTGTTTCTTCGGGAAGCACAACAAGGCCTTCGATGCTTGATGCCGCAGCTTTTTGCTTCAAACGTTTGCGGGGTTCGCGTTTATCTTTAGAAAATGATTCAGCTGCCATGTGATCAGGTTCTAAAGCGAGGGATGCCCGAGTGGGTTCGCTTTCTGCCTTTTCTGCTGGCTTTGGCTGATCAGGTTTAGCCACAGTAGAATCAGGGGTTTCTGCTTTAACAACTTTAACTACTGTATTAGCTGAAGGCTGATTGGTTTTTTTTGACTCGTTTTGATTTTTTTGCGGTTTTTTGCCTTTTTCTGATGACTTCTCAAGCGAAGAAGCTGCTTTGGGTTTTTCGGCTGGTGCGGGTAAAAGAGCTTGTTGATCAAGTATTTGATAGATAAGATCTTGTTTGAGCAGTTTCTCAACCTTGGGGATGTTCAGTTCGGTTGCAATCTCTCTCAACTCGCCTACAAGCTTATTATTAAGCTGTGCGTCCTTGATGACAGCTGATACGTCACACT
>CAYYDS010000013.1:0-8390 GCA_964470665.1 uncultured Lentimicrobiaceae bacterium | reverse complement strand
AAATAGGTATATATAAAACATTTGATTATATTGTTCCTTCTGTTTTGGAAAATAAAATAAAGTTGTCTGGTAAAATTCAGTGCTTCGAAACGCACTGCAAAAGACTAAAAAATGATTTCTTAGCAATATGCCCGACAAAAATACATTAAGTTTTTTATATGCAAGCTTTATGCAAAAAAAAAGTCGGAATTATTAAATCAGAGGGTTTTTATCCATTTGGCGGCTTATCGGTTTTATTTATCCTTCACTTTTATTTTCTTCGGTATATTTGCCACAAAATTTCACCATCAATGATTCAGCGAATTCAAACATTATTTATGGCATTAGCCTCTATTTCAGCACTATTGCTCTTCTTTTTCCCAATTGCGGAGTTTTTGGGTTCGGTTCATATTCTTAAGTTATATGTTTTCAAACTAAAAGAATTTATGCCCGGCGCTTCCCCTCTTATTGGCTCATTTTTTGTTTTGCCGCTAATTATCTTAACTGTAATAATGGTGCTATTGCCCGTTATTGCTATCTTTAAGTATAAAAAGATGAATGTTCAGTACAAGTTTATGAGGGCAAATATGTTTCTCACAATCGTTGTGGTAGCTGCTATTTTGCTTTATTACACGCCTGCAATCGCAAAATTGGTTCAGGTTGAAGCTAATTACGAAATTGGCGCATTTTTGCCTTTATTGGCTTTGGTTTTTTCCATTTTGGCTATGCGCAGCATCCGATCCGACATCAAACTTATCCGCTCGGTCGATCGGATTAGATAGGAGCTGTTTTTGGCGCTTCAAAAATTTCGAGATCGTGAATGTCTGTGCCACTGATACGAAAGCGCACAAGGGTGATTTTTTGATGGATGCCATACAAACCGGCAGCACCTGGATTGATAAAAAGGAGCTGATTTGCTTTATCGTATTGAATGCGAAGGATATGCGAATGGCCAGCCACAACGAGCCCCGGTTTTAGTTGAGCGATTTTTTGTTTTACAGCCGGTTTATATTTTGTCGGATTGCCAGCAATATGTGTCATCAGCACATTTTTCTGTTCTACTGTAAAGCTTTGATATTCTGGAAGATAAGCCCTGAGTTTGTGATCATCAATGTTTCCGTAAACGGCTTTTAGCGGCTTAAAAGCTTCGAGTGCTCCGATGATGTGAGGGCCAATATCGCCCGCATGCCAGATTTCGTTGCAGGGCGAAAAAAAATCGAACACCCGCGGATGTAAAAACCCATGGGTGTCCGATAAAAGTCCTATATAAGTCATTTGCTTAAAACATAAAACTCAAGCCAACGCTAAGTACTTCTTTAAACTGTGTGCGTGGGCCTTTTTTGCCGTCTTTGTCCATAATCATCACGTCGTCATCATAAATAAGATGGGTGGTGATATTGGTGCTCAACCATTTATTCACTTTCATGGCGATGCCGGTTTGCCAATCAATGTCAATCCGTTCCGGATTTTTAAGGTAATCGCTGAAAGCTTCAAATTTGGTGTTGAATAATACGTTTTGAATGATTTCTTTTTCAATTTTAATCCATGCCTTCGATCCCAGTTCAAAACGTGTTGTTTTTCCAGGGTCAACCCCAAAGCTGCCTTCGTCAGAAAGTTCTTTTATTGTTACCATGGTCAACCTGCCGGTTAAAGGCGAGAAATTGATCGAGATGTATTTGTTGGGTTTATAATCCAAACCCAAGCCCAGTGTAACATAGGCTGGTGCAAAGAATCCTGAAATGGGCGTGGTCGAATCAACTTTATAATCATAGCCATTCACAAACTGGCTTTTCAACGAAAAAGCGGCACCATAATACAGGTTTTCAAGTGCTTTTTTGCCGTAGAGTGAATTGAATTCGATGCGGTCGTCGGTTTTTATCAGGCTTTCGGCTCCGAGCTTGCTGTATCCCAATGCGAGATCGAGGCTGTTGTCCCAAAGGTCATTGTCTTTTTTGTAGTTAAAACTGTAGCTAAACAGACCGAGGGCGTTAATTGCGCTTTGGCCTCCTGCCGCCCAGTTGGTGAGCTGACTTTGTGAGAGGTTAAGCCCAACTTTGCCGTTTTTTTTCCAGTACGAGGGCGCTTCTTCCTGTGCTATTGCTGCCATAAAGAAGATCATGCCAAGAATTGTTAAAAATGGTTTTTTCATGCGTTTAATTTATAAGTAAAGTGTAATTATAATCCTCCTGATTGTCTGTTTGGGATCTGCTGTTGCTGGTGGTTTTGAATGCGGAAAGTTACTTCAAACACCGAACGGCTTCTTACAAAAGTGTGGTCTTTTATGGCCGGAACCCAGTGAATAGATTGCAAAATGCGTATTGCTTCTTGGTCGCATCCGCCACCTACCGAATTGATTACGTGGATGTTGGATCCAATACCGTCTTCCTCAATAACCAACCCGAGCTGTACTTCGCCTTCGATACCGGCCGCCAAAGCCGATGCCGGATATTTTAGATTTGATGCAATATAATGGTTCAAATTTCGGTAGTTTTGTGGTAAAATTGCTTTTGGCAGTGTTTCAACGGCTGCAAAAGTATAAATAATATTGCTTGTATCAAGCGGAATATTGGTTATCGTTGGTTCAATTTCACTTTGAATGTGTTGTTTGCTCCGCTCTGATTTTTTGAAAGGAATATCTATTTCGGCTTTGGCCACAATCGGGTAACCGTTGCGTATGGCTGGTTTCCAAAGAATTTTGCGAGCCAGCCTGATGGCTTCGGGGTTCAATTTTTCGTTGCTGCTTTTAACAATTCGAAAATCTGAACTATTGCCTTGAGCATCAACAGTTAAGCTCACCGTTACTTTTGAATTGCCTTTTGCCGCTGCATTGTTTTCTGTAAAGTGTTGGGCTACAGCAAAATATTCGCGAATTGTTTTTTTAGGCGATACCGTTTGTGGTTCCTGCCAAACCTGCGCTTGCAACGATGCTATTGCAATTTGCAGAATGAGAAATAGCCCTGTTTTTCGCATAACGCTGCCTGTTTCAAAGTAAAAACTGTAGTCCAATAATGAGCAATCAAATTTAAGAATTTTGTAAGTTGTTCCGAAAAAATTTAATTTTGGTCTTTATTTTTCTACGATGGACGATTCGCTAACAAAAGACATGATTTTTGGCATACGCCCGATAATTGAAGGCCTTAAAGCAGGTATTGAGGTTGAAAAGATTTTGATGCAAAACACGATACGCTCGCCGCAAACTGCCGAAATTGTCCGCCTGTCGCGCCAGTTGGGCATCCCCGTGCAGATGGTGCCAATGGAAAAGCTTAACCGGCTTACCAAAAAAAACCATCAGGGAGTAGTGGCTTTTACTGCCCACCTTACGTATCAAAAACTTTCGGCCTTGCTTCCCATGCTATTTGAGGCTGCTTTGGAGCCTTTTTTGCTGGTTCTCGATCGGATTACGGATGTGCGTAATTTGGGCGCCATAGCGAGAAGTGCCGAGGCTAGCGGGGTTCATGCGCTACTTTTGCCCAGCAGAGGCTCGGCAATGATTAATGCCGATGCGGTGAAAACCTCTACCGGCGCACTTCATCGGCTGAATGTTTGCCGCGAGGATAACCTGAAAACAAGTTTGCAATATTTGAAGGATAGCGGGCTGAAAATCGTTGCCGTTACCGAAAAAGCTTCGGTTGACTATTGGAAAGCCGACCTAAGCGGCCCGGTGGCCCTTATTCTTGGTGCCGAAGATACCGGCATATCCGAAGAATATTTGAAGATTGCCGATGCGCGTATAAAAATGCCTATGCTGGGCGAAATTCAATCGCTCAATGTGTCGGTTGCTGCCGGAATTGCATGCTATGAGATTGTGCGACAGCGCAGTACATAAAAAAAATCCCGGCGCAAAACGTCGGGATTTTGGGTATCCAAAACGGAAAATATTTTATCGGCGGGCTTCCTGAATACGAGCCTTTTTGCCGCGAAGATCTCTCAAATAGAAAATACGTGCACGTCGAACACGTCCCTTTTTGTTTACTTCGATATTGGCAATCATGGGCGACGAAATGGGGAAGATACGCTCAACACCAACGTTGCCGGAAACCTTGCGAATGGTAAAGGTTGAAGTAGGTCCGCTGCCAACGCGTTGAATCACGACACCCTGAAACTTTTGAAGGCGTTCCTTGTTTTCTTCAATGATCTTATAGGTTACCGTGATGGTGTCGCCGGCCTGAAACGATGGAAATTCTTTAACCGCAACCTGATCTTCTACGTACTTGATAAAGGCGTTCTTGCTCATTTTTAGACAAATATTTTGTGAAGTGCTTAACTCAAAAATGAGTGCAAATATACAACTATATTTTATCCCCCCACATTTGTCGCTAAAAAAATGTTTTAATTAATGCCTAGAGTACCTTTTTTCATTTTTTTATCCTTCATCTTAAATGATCTAATACGTTATATATCAGTAAGATAAATTTAAGACTTGGTTTTTTTTGTTTCAACCAAATTTCATTCAAATTTGGCCTTGAAACAAGACTGCGATTCGAGCGCTTTGAGGCTAAAATCCCATAATGCCTGATTTTCCCACGACGAACCTTGTGTGGATTGCGGCCCATAGGCGGCCACCCACTCGGCTCCCCAATAGCACCACCCATTTCCGCCCGCGACTTTTATCGCTCCTTGCAGCGCTTCGAGGTATTGACGCTGGCCGGCAGCCGTTGGAGGGTATTCGGGTATCGTTTGAGCGATGCTGCCAATTATATTATTGGTGTGGTCGGCCCAGCTTAGGCTAAACGGATAGCTCGTTTCGGCAATGATCACCTCTTTGTTGAAATCACTTTTCAGTTTTCGGATGGTATTGCCCAGGTCGGTAAGGCTTTTTCCGTGCCAGATTGGGTAGTAAGAGAGCCCGATCAAATCAAAATCGAGCGTTTTTAATCCATTAAAATATTTGTAGGCTCCTTCTTGCCCGGCATAATGCAGCATTATTTTGGTGTGTGGCGAGGCTTCGCGGCAGGCTTTTATTCCGGCCGAGAGCAAGGCTTGCATTTGTTGTGGCTTCGAAATATGGCCATCGGGCCAAAGCAAACCCTGATTGATTTCGTTGCCAATCTGCATCATTGCCGGCTTTAAAAGTGAAGCAACACGATAAGTATAACGATAAATACTGTCTTTAAGTACCTCAAAATCACAATTATCCCATGCAGTAGGCTTGCTTTGTGCGCCGGGGTCGGCCCATGTGTCGGAATAATGCAAACAGGCCCATAAGGGTATTTTTATACTTCTGAGTTCTTCGGCTAAAGCCTCCGTTGCTTGCAAGGAATAGCTGCCATCGGGCTTGTGCCAAAGCCTGAGCCGAACGATATTCATTCCATTTTTCGATAGCGTTTTCAAGGGGTCTTCCGGCTGGCCCTGCAAATCTTTATATTGAAGCCCGGCAGCACGCATCTCGGGTAAGAACGAAAGGTCGCAGCCTTGAATGAATGCGGGAAATGGCAGCTCGTCTTCATCAATGGGAAATGATTCTCTATGGCACGAAACAAATAGAATAAAACATGTGATAATCAAGGTGTTGAATGTCAAAAGAATAGTATTTACCGCTTTTAATTTCACTGGAATAAAGAATGAAAACACGAAAAAGACAATTTATAATCAGGTTTTAACCTGAAACTGTTTGCTTAACGATGATGCATTTTCAATGGTGCCCAATTTCTTTCTGAATAACAGCAAGCATCTCAGCCGCATTTTCCATGCGCATCAGTTCGCCATTTTTGGCAATGCTGATTTTTCCGGTTTCTTCCGAAACAATGATGGCTATGGCATCGCTTTGTTCGCTGATACCCAATGCTGCCCTATGCCTTAGGCCAGGCCTGCCCGGCAGATCGAGCCGCTGACTGACAGGCAAAATGCAGCCTGCGGCAATAATGCGGTCTTCGCCAATAATCATTGCGCCATCGTGCAAAGGGCTGTTTTTGAAGAAGATATTTTCTATTAGATTTTTGCTGATAAGGGCATCTAATTTTACACCTGTTTGCACAAACTCGAAAAGTTTATTTTGTCGCCTGAGAATAATAAGAGCACCGGTTTTCTTTTCGCTTAGCGATGCGCAAACAGGTTGGAGCACTGCATAATCGGGCAGGTCTTCGTCGCGGTATCGGATGCCCAAAAGGCGAAGTTTGTTTTTGTGTTTCCGGATAAAACTTGGCGTGCCAAGAGCGAGCAAAAACTGCCGTATTTCAGGCTGAAAAATGATGATTAGAGCTATAAAACCTACACTGACAAAGGCGCCTAAGATTTCGCTAAGCAGTTCCATCTGCAAAAGCGAAACCAATTTCCAAATCAGAAAGATAGAAACAATGCCCAAAAATATATTGATTGCTGCTGTGCCTCTTAAAAGATAATATAAGGTGTAGAGCAAACTGGCTACCAAAAAAACATCAATCAAATCGGTAATCCTGATTTGGATGAATAAGGGTAAAATGAGGTCAGTCAAAGCGCCGGCTTTTTAGTGATAACTGGAACAAAAGTAATGAATTGTATAAAAACAGCTCGCTTTTTTATGGGTTGAGGTTTTTTATTCTGCGCTTTTATCAAGGCAGGCTTTGATTTGCAGAAAAAGTTGACGCGTTTCGTTGGCCTGTTTTACATCGTGGATGCGTAAAACAGAAGCTCCCTTGAGCAAGGCAAGCATATTGAGCGCAATAGTACCGTTTAAGGCTTCTTCCGGACTGACATTCAGTGCCTTATATATCATTGACTTGCGCGACAAACCGGCCAATAGCGGATAGTTTTTTTGCCCAAGCTCATCAAAACGGGCTAAAAGTTCGTAATTAGCCCGAATGGTTTTGCCAAAGCCAAAACCCGGATCAAGTATCAGCCGATTGGCGCCAAACGATTCGAATAAAGCTATTTGTTTGATAAAGAAGTCGCAAACTGTTTCAACAACTCCTTTGTCCAACGGAAACTGTTGCATATTTTCCGGATTGCCGTGTATGTGCATCATCACATAAGGTATGTTGTTGCTGCCCACAAATTGTGGCATCAGTGGGTCGAAACGGCCACCCGAGATGTCGTTTATGATATCAACGCCACAATCGAAGGCTTCGCGGGCAATTTCGCTGCGATAGGTATCAACCGACAGGATGCAGTGAGGATGCTTTTTGTGCAACGCTTTCACAACGGGCATAAGCCTTTCGCGTTCTTGCGGCAGCGATACCGCTTTTGCGCCCGGACGTGTTGAAACGGCGCCGATATCCAAAATATCGGCCCCTTCGGCCAGCATGCGATCAGCGTTTTGCAACGCACTTTCGGCCTTGGCCAAACGGCTCCCGGCATAGAAAGAGTCGGGGGTTAGGTTGATGATGCCCATTAACAACGGCATTTCGCCGCCAATGACTTTACCTTTTATTAAAAACATCCGGTTTAAAGAATTTGATGTAATTTTATCCGTTCAAAAAAATGGATGAAAAGGCCTTTTCTTTTCAAAAGGCAAATGTAAAAATAGATTGCATACCCTAACGTAACGTCATGTCAGACAATCAAACCATTCAAAGTTTTCAGGATATTTTTCGTTATTGCAAGCAGCTTTTTGCGCAAAAAATGAATGATTATAATACCGCTTGGCGCATTTTGAGGGTAAGTTCGGTTACCGATCAGATTCTAATCAAAGCCAAACGCATCCGGAGTATTCAGATGAAAGAAATTAATATGGTTGATGAAGGCCTTGAAAATGAGTTTGTTGGAATAATCAACTATGCCGCTATGGCTATCATTCAACTGAATAAAGGGGTGAGCGATCATGCCGATCTGAGCCACGATGAAGCCTTAAAAGCTTTTGGCGAGGTTTTAGACGAAGCCTGCGAACTGATGAAACGAAAAAATCACGATTACGACGAGGCCTGGCGAAACATGCGGGTGAGCTCGATAACCGATATTATTTTGATGAAATTATTAAGAATCAAGCAGATAGAAGATAATCAAGGAGCTACAACCGTGAGCGAAGGTGTGGATGCCAATTATTTCGATATCATTAATTACGCGGTTTTTTCGCTTATTTTAATGGATTTTAAACCTTAAATGCTAGCTGATGGATTGGGTTAGAAAAATAAGCCGATGGATCACCGGTATTGTATTTGTTTTTTCGGGTTTTGTAAAAGGCGTTGACCCTCTTGGCACAGCCTATAAAATTGAAGACTACTTTGTTGCCTATGGCGCCGAATGGGCAAACGGATTGGCGCTCGGACTGTCAATTCTGTTGTGCGCGGTGGAGTTTACGATTGGCGTAGCTTTACTTTTAAACCTTTTGCCCAAAATTACTTCACGGCTGCTGATGCTGATGATGGCGTTTTTTACACTTCTAACGTTTTACGATGCAATTTATGATCCCGTGCCCGACTGTGGTTGTTTTGGCGACGCAATAAGCCTTACCAACTGGCAAACTTTTTACAAAAACCTTGTGCTGATGGTTTTTGTTT
>CAYYDS010000012.1:20565-24933 GCA_964470665.1 uncultured Lentimicrobiaceae bacterium | reverse complement strand
TCTGCACCATTTTTAATGAGGATTATTTTTTTGTAAAATTACACTATTCTTTTGGGTTACAAATCTTCACCTTAAAAATATTGTTGCTTTCATTTTGAACTCTTTTTAACGGTTATACCTCCACGCATTATAGAACCCTGATACAATCGGGAATGTATAATCATACCATTTGGCAAGGACTTTTTATCAGATTTTTATTGTGTAAATTGACTCTAGCCTTTTATCCTGTATTAACGCAGGGTTAAAACGTAACAATTTCAACTTATCGGTAATCTTGACCCTATTAATTTGCTCGATTTCTTGCTTAAACCTAAAACAGATTGGAACACCTTCAGAATCAATTATCATATCAATAAAGATGTACTCGTAGTTTATCTGATTTCTAGCAAATTCCTCAAGCATAACTAAATCCTTTTGAGAACATTCTTTCAACGAGGGAGGAGTTTCCCATATAACAATTAGATTTTCCCCTAATAAAGTATCAAGATGAGTAAAAGACTCCTCACATTTTATAGTATCTACTTGAGTATTAGCAAGGAAATTAGTAGATAAAACACAAAACAATGCAACAATTTTTACCATCTTCTTGGAAATTTATACATAAAATGCCACCATTTAGCACTATAATACTGCGATAGATTAAGGTTAAAAGACTGCATTTGATAAAAACTAATATTCCCCATTAAACCTTTACCTGCTGAAGGATACAATCCTTGGTTTTTATATGCATGGATAAATCCCAACCTTTCTTCCGGGAAATATTTTAAATGTTTACCAAATTCTGTTCCTTGTGTTTCTAATGGTATGCCATTTTTAACACGCAAACTATGATACATTTCTTTATTATAGGTCATTTTTAATTTATCATAGGAATCAAATGCAAGGTCTCCATATTTTATATTACCTGTTTGAGGATTAGTGCTTCCAAAAATACTTGAGCCTTCGCCACCACCATCCACGTAACTAGGTCCTTTGGTCGTACCGGTATACGTGCCTTCGAAGCCAAAATAATCAAGCATTGCCTGTTTGTCCATCCCTCGCTCAATCAAATTGTTAAAAACATTCTCATTGGTATAGAAACCTTCACCTTTCAACATATTGCCAAAATTCTCCGAGGTAAGAGTTGTAAACACAGCTCCTGTAGCTGCACCCCATAACATGCCTTTCCCAATATCATTTCCCCATAAAGCTGCGTCCAGCCCACCAGTAAGAGCTCCTGAGCCTGTGCCAATTGCAAGGTTGGCTATAAATGGCATTCCGGCACCTCCAATCATGGATAGACCACCACCTACTGCCCCAACAAGACTGCCTCTCCATGCTCCGCCCCAAAAAGTTATGCCGGGGGTATTTGCGCCTCTGATGCCACCTGAGATCCATCCAATATCCGCTCCAATTGCAACAGGTAATAAAGGAGGACAGAAGATAGCTGCAAGTACGGTAAAAATTATTTCCCCATCCGGGTCTGTGTACTTGAGCGGATTATTTAAACAATACGAATACCGGTTAAAACTTTGTGTAAAATCAGGGGTTTGCACGAAGTTATCAGCGCTGAGGAAACGTGCAACAACCGGATCGTACAACCTGCCATTCATATTATACAACCCATAATGCGCAAGGTGCTCGTGCCCGGTGAAACCGCGATCGGCAAGCAGCGCCGGTTGCCCGCTAAGGGTATAGCCCCAGTTGGCAGGATTTCGGCGGCGGCCCCAGGCGTCAAAGCTGTATTCGGCAGCCACCGTATTCGACGTATTCACCAGATGAGTTATACTGCCCAGATAATCGCGAAGCAAATAATAGTAGGTTGTTGGCGGCGGCGTTTCAATGCCTGCCATAAAACTGTTATTATTGCCGCTTAGCGTTACAGCAACAACGGGTGCGGTATAGGCATCGCCGCCAATAAACGTATATTCTTTTGTTATGCCATCCTGATAGTTTCTTATATATCTGCCGGCATAAAAACGGGTAAATAAAGGATCGCCATTTAAAGCAGTAACTATCATCCCCGCCCTTTGGTTATCAGCATTATAACGAAATGTGCTTAGAATATCGCCTTCCTGTAATGTGCTTATACTTTCGAACGAAGTAGTTGCGGACAGACAATGTTGGCTCTGCACCATTTTTAATGAGGATTATTTTTTTGTAAAATTACACTATTCTTTTGGATTACAAATCTTTACCTTTGAAATTGTAAAAAAAAACTCATTGCATACAAAAAGGGGTTATTGCTTTTCGTTGAAGCGGGATAAGCCTTTCAAAATAACGGAGTTGCCATGGCCGAGGGGCAAAAAAAAAATCCGGATGTGTGTTTTTAACTTCCGGATTTTTTTTAGAAAGTGCGGTTTGAGCCGCCCAACAGTTTGCAATTATTTTTGATGGCTCACCACAAACTTTTGCCTGATGCTTTCTTTTTGATTGCTCAGCACAACGATATAAATACCTGATGACCAATCGAATGTGTTGATTTGCATATTTTTTTCGGCCTTTTGTTCAAGCTGAAGCTGCCCGGCCGGATTATATATCCTGAGCTGAGTAAATTCGGCTTCGCCTTTTTGGCTGATGTTGAGCGTTTCGTTTACGGGATTTGGCGAAAGGCTCATTTGCAGGCTTTCGCGTTTTTCCTGGTTGCCCACAAATTGCGAAATCACCACATTGTCAATTACCAAGGGGTTACCGTAAAAACTAACGGTTTCAAAGGCGATGCGCACATTGTTTTTCCCGGCATAGGCGCTAAGGTCAATGTTGTTGCATGGCGCCCCCCAACCGCTTCCGCACCAGTCGTCGGCTTCTTTTGGGAAAAATGTAGCTGCTGTTGGTGCGTGTGTGGCAAAATTGCCCGAGCCATCCTCGCCAAATGCAACTAAACGCTGCCAGGTTTCGCCGCAATCATCCGAAGCAAGGATAATGAGCGAGTCGCTTACCTGCAGGTAGTTGGCGTTTTGGGCGTAAGCATGCTGAAAACTGAGGTAGGCCGAGCTTAATCCGCTAAAATCAAAAGGCATGGAAATCAAACGGTCGCGCTGCAAAATGGAGTAATACGAGCGGAAGTTAATACCGGCTGCTTTGGTGCTGCCATTGCCGCTAACGTCAAAAATTTCCCAGGTGATGGAGTTGTCGGGGTTTTCTACTTTCCACGATCCTATGCTCAGGGTGTTGGATTCAAATCCATCGCTGAAGTATCCGCTGCTGCTGCCAACGTGAATCAGGTTTGTTTCGGTAACGGTATTGGGTCCAAATGAGTTCGATGCGGTGAGGCTAACACTGTAGTCGCCTTCGGCATTAAATTTTACAACCGGGTTTTTCGAATTTTGATTGGTTCCTTCAACATAAGTTACCGTTGCCGGGCTGAAACTCCATTGCCAACTGTTTGGCAAACCTGTAGAGTTGTCGGTAAACTTCACATCATCGTCCATACAGGCCACATAAACACTTGGCTCAATTGCTGCCTGTACTTCGCCCGGAAAATCAACCTTAAAGCTCATGGTTTCGCCAATGCTTGATATTTGAGAGATGAATACGCCTCCCGGGCTGCCATTTTGCAGGTATGCGTTGGGGTTTGTCATGTCGTCGAAGGCTGTTCGGCCATAGGTTGCTCCAAAAACAGCTTCGTTTAAGTTGCCGTTACTTGTGCCGGTTCCGTTTGGACGAAACAGATACACCTCGTCCGGTGGTCCGCTGGCATTGCCTGAAGCCGCCGGATTGATGCGGTATATCAACATGCCCGACTTGCTTAATGAGCCGTCAAAAGTGCCTTCTTTTTTACGGTATTCAATCACAAAATACTGTGAACTAGAGTTTTGCGAATGGATGCGATAGGCGTTGCCCTGGCTGCTTTGCTGCGGATTTATGGTATAAGTTCCGCTTTCGGTAATCCATGGAATATTTTCAATCCATTTGCCGTATTTCATCTTCATAAAGGCCCCCATATGTTGCGGAGGATTATTGTCCGACCCCATGATATCCCATGCGCCTACCGGATCAATTTCGGTATTGTCGTAACGGTATAAATCGGGTGCGCCGAGGCTGTGAAACATTTCGTGGCAGAGCACGCCTACTCCGCTGGAATTGAGGCTCGTTTCGAGCTGAAAGTTGAAGTCGTAAACCCTTTTGCCATTGATGTAAGCATTTTGTGAGTATAAACTCCAACGATGTGGCCACAATAATGTTGACCATGCTGTAGGGGCGCCTCTGATGATGAAAACCACATTGTCAACATTGCCGTCGTTGTTGAAATCGAGGTCAATGTATTGCGGAACGGGCGAGTTTTGATTGATGTAATTAATGGCATTGGCCAATAAAGTGTGTTCGCGGGCCGTACGCTGCGATTCTTGATAGCCGATTGGGTTGGTTGTAGCGTTGTAGGGCATATAA
>CAYYDS010000012.1:0-20555 GCA_964470665.1 uncultured Lentimicrobiaceae bacterium | reverse complement strand
TAGCCTCTCGGATGGTCGTCTTGATAGGAGCGGATTTTTGAATCCGGCGAAGCCGGATAAAAGGTCGAAGGCATAAAAAGATGGCCATAAGACACCTCCTGAAAATAATTGTACATCGAGTTGGCTCCCGGAGTATGATCGTTAAAACGATTGAAGTTAATAATCGTATCCGAAGTAAACTCATTCTGATCGCTAAAACGTATATACACCACGAGGTTGTTGAGCGTGCCCTCATTTTTTGTGGAACGGTTTTCGGGCAATGCAAAGTTTAGCTCATTTTCCATTTTAGTGCGGCGGGCTTTCATCTGCTCAGCCGAAATGTTGATGCGCGGTGTTAGCCCTAAGGTTTGCGGATCGGCCTGACCTACCCTTAAGGTTGTCGGAACAAGCTCATCATCAACAAGCCTGGCATAGTAATAATAGCCATCGTCAGCACTTTGAATAAGGGTAAAATAATTGGCGTCGTGCAGCCAATTGTAGAATTCGTCGCCGGTAGCAAAACAGTGGATCACTGTTTGGTCAGGCTGCGTAACGCTTACAGGCTCATTGTTCAACCAGGCTGCACGGCTTTCGGAATAGCCGATCAAAGCTGCTGAGAAAATCAAAAAGGAAACAATAGAGGATAAAAATTTCATCTTGCGAAATATGATTTATAATACAATATTTGTTGACACAAAAGTAATCCTTTATCTTAACTTTTAAACAGGCCTTAAACTTTTCTTAAAATGTGAGTATATTTGCCTTCTTTTTGTAAGTGCATTCATTCCATCCGTTTGCAGCAGGTTTTAGCCTCTAAGATAGGTTGGGTAATGCTTTGATATTATGTATTTTAATCATGTTGTCTAAGTTATTTTCGGGCAATTTATCTGCTGCTTTTTTTAGATGGAAGCCCATTTTCTTTATTCTTTTGCTTTGCGTTACTGCATTAGCTGTTCGTGCACAAACCTATGATACAATTAGCAATTGGGACGGTATGGTGCAAAATTGGGTTTTTTCGGCCGGCGAAGGCATAGCCGTTATAAACCCAAACCCTGACAATGTAAACAACACCGGGCATTGCCTTAAAGTAAAGACGACTGCAAGCCAGTGGGATTTTTTCTTTTATAATTTTGCCGTTCCGGCCGATTTCGATGCTTTTCCGCGATACCGCCTAAAAGTATTGTCGCCGGAAACTGGAGGAAAAATTGCTTTTAAGTTTGAAAATCAAGATAATAGCTATTCTATCGAAATGGTTGCCCAAACACAGCCCGGCCAGTGGAACGACTTTACATTTGATTTTTCGGGCGCTTATTATGCAAATCTAACCCGAATGGTCATTTTTTATGATTTTAATGCCATTGAGCCCGATAATAGCTGGTATTTCGACGATATTTTGAAAGAAATTCCCGACCCTCCCGCCTTTGAAAGCAAGCTTCCAATTGTGGTCGTCAACACATCCGGTGTGGCGGTGCCCGATGAGCCAAAAATAACGGCTACAATGGGTATTGTGGACAATGGCCCCGGAAGCACAAACCATACAGGCGACCCCTTTAACGCCTATAACGGATTGATAGGAATTGAGGTGAGAGGGCAGTCGTCGCAAGCTTTTCCCAAAAAAAGTTATGGTTTTGAAACGCGCGACAAGGCCGGCGACGACCTAAAAGTGGCCTTGCTTGGAATGCCCAAAGAGAGCGACTGGATTCTTTATGCGCCTTATACAGATAAGTCGCTGATGCGAAATGTTGTAACATTTGAATTGAACCGAAGAATGCGACGTTATGGCACGCGAACGATATACTGCGAACTCATTTTGAACGGCGACTACAAAGGCATTTACGTGATGGAAGAAAAAATAAAACGCGATAAAAACCGTGTAGATATTGCCAAACTTAAACCGGGCGACATTAGCGGCGATGCGCTTACAGGCGGATATATCCTTAGCGTTGACAAGCTCGATCCCGATTTCACTTATGACTATCACGGCTGGCTATCACAGCCCGACATACAGTATCCCGGCGCAAAAAACATCATCTTTCAGTATTACAGCCCAAAGCCAGAGGAACTTGCTACGCAACAGCGCGCTTACATCCGAAATTTTGTAGATACGGCTTCCTCGCAACTTGCATCGCACCACTTTCGGGATCCAAACGAGGGCTATCAAAAGTATTTTGATGTGGGATCGTTTATCGACTTTATGCTGGTGAACGAAATATCCAAAGAAGTGGACAATTATCGCTATAGCACTTTTTTATATAAAAAAAGAGACAGCGATGGCGGAAAACTTTTTGCCGGCCCCATCTGGGACTTTAACCTCGGCTATGGAAATGTGGATTTTTGGCCTCCGGGCATTAACATTAGTGGCTGGCACTTCGAAATGGTGGGGCCTGTAGAATGGAGCATTATGTTTTGGTGGAAGCGTATGATGGAAGACCCTTATTTTCATGGCCTGGCCCGCGCGCGCTGGCATCAGCTGCGCCAAAACGAACTAACCAACGCTTCGGTAGAAAATTTTATTGATTCGCTGATCGTTCATACAACTCAGGCACGCGAACGCAATTTCGATCGCTGGAAAATATTGGGCGCCTACGTTTGGCCAAACCACTACTGGCAGGGAAACGATTATTCGGATGAAGTGAATTATTTTAAAACGTTTTTATTTAACCGGATGAATTGGATGGATAACCATTTTACTGCCGATGCGGTTGTGCCGGCTGCAAAAATCAAAGCCCGACAAAATACCATCAGCCTAGAATTAGTTGACGATTTTTTTGCCAATGCATTGCTAACGCCTTCTCATTTTAGCCTAAACGATGCGCCGCAAGCAGTAAAAATACAATCGGTTGAATACATCAGCGCCAGCAAGTGCCTGCTATTTTTGAATAAGAATGTGGAAGATGCTTTAACGCTTTCGGTTCGGATTTCGGAAAAAGCCCTTAATAGCTGGAACGATATAATAAGCAATACGCTTGGTGGTGATGGATTGGGCGACAATCAGTTGCAATTGGAAATCAGAACGAAAATAAACAACGGCCTGCTTCAATTAAATTGCACCCAACCCGAATTACTTGGCGATTTGGCTTATCTCTATAACCTCAACGGGCAAATTATTCAGCAATTTCGGCTGCAAAAGCAAAGCCAGCAAACCTTTTCATTCAACGAGCCAAAGGGCGTTTACATCTTGCAACTGGCCTACGCAAACAAGCTGCTAAGACGAAAAATTGTTGAAATAAACTAAAACATCCTGTTATTCAGGCTATTGTACTAAGGTAAATCTTCTTTAATCCCAATTGAAACTCACCACTGATTTTGCCGGCAGCGAATAGGTAAAGCTTTTATTTCCTTGTTTTACCGAAAAGGTTTTATACTCGTCGTTGTAATTGGCCACCACTAACGATTTGCTTCCATCGGGGTTTAAAAAAGCCACCGACTCCATTCTGAAGAGCGATTGAGCGGCGAGCAGCGAAATGCGTTTTGCGCCCGGTTTGATGAATTTCGAAAAGTGGGCAATGCCGTAATATTCTTCATTAAAAGTAACCTGGCCTCCCGGCTGGTTGATGGTTACCACACCCCTGCAGTTGGAGCAACCGTTGTTGGTGGGGCCGTAATTTTGATTGAGCGCCAGGTTCCAAAGCAGCGCCGATCGCGACCAATTGATGGCCGTGCCAATCAAAATGGTTTGCATATTCCACATCAGATTGTCGCTAAAATTGGTAGCCCATGCGCCCCCCGAAATCTCGGTAAAATGCAACTCTTTGTCGGGATGAGCCTGATGCACCACCGACATGGCCGAAACATTGCCGGCATAAGCATGAAAACCGCTGCCGGCCGTGTAGCGCCTTGCAAGGCTGTCGTTCAGAATGCTGATGGAGTAGTCGGTATTATCCCAATTGTGATCGTAATTGATAATCTTGGTGCTGAGGTTGGCAGCTTCAAGCTTTGGCCCAAGGTGGTTTTTAATGAAATTGGCCTGCTCCTGAGCCTGCATTTCCATGCAAGGATAATTGGCCGAAAAATACAAAGGTTCGTTTTGAGGCGTTAGGTGTGTAATGGAAATTCCGTGATTTTTCATCTCCTGAATGTAGCGCACAAAATAATCGGCATAAACTGCATAGCAGTCGCTACGGAGTTTCCCGCCTTTGAGGCTTTTGTTGGTTTTCATCCAAGCGGGCGGGCTCCATGGCGAAGCCATGATGCTGATGTTTGGGTTGATGGCCAGAATTTCCTGTAAGATGGGAACAACATCTTCCAGGTCGCGCGAAAGCGAAAAATGTTCTAACTCGAAGTCGGTGCTGTTTGTCGGGATGTCGTCGTAGGTGAAATCGGACAATGAAAAATCGGATGCGCCAAGCGTAAGGCGCAAAAAGCTGATACCGATGCCCTTGTCGGGATCAAACAGATTTTGAAGCAATTTGTGCCTTTCGGCTAAGTCCATTTCACGGTTGAGCAAATAGGCTGATGAGCCTGTGAGTGCAGCCCCGTAGCCGTCAATCTGCTGAAAGGAAATGGTGGTATCAATCGTAATGATCGGCCAATCGGCGGGGGTTTCTAAAGAAATCGCAAGGGTATCCTGCGAAAAAAGCCGTATTTTATCGCCTCGCGTTAGCGACAGGATTACTTTTCCGTTTGGATAATCCGGTGTTGGGTCGGGGGTCGGTTGCGATGGTTTGCCCTTGCAGCCTGCGAAACTTAAAACAAGCAGCGCGAAAATGAAAGTCTTTAAAACGATTTTTAATCTCATTGGTTCAGCTATAAAAAGCTGCACAACGGCCTTGAAGTCGTTGTGCAGCAGTGTTTGTGTCAGTATCCCGGATTTTGGACAAGTTCGGCATTGTTGTCAATTTCCGATTGAGGAATTGGCCATAAAAGTTTGTCGTCGTTGATGTTGTAGCCTAACGAAGCGCCGTCGGGTCCTTTCACGGCATTCATTACTTCTACGGCCCGGCCTGTGCGTTTAAGGTCAAACCAACGCTGTCCTTCGAAAGCCAGTTCCAATCGGCGCTCTTTCTCAATAGCCAACTTCATGGCGGCTTTGTCGGAAGCCGTTGTAGGCTGCAGGTTTACTCGCGACCTGATTTGATTGACAATGGCTGCAGCTCCCGCAACATCGCCATTTTCGTTTAGCGCTTCTGCTTTGAGCAAGAGAATATCGGCTAAGCGGATGAAAATGTAGTTTTGCGGACTGCTTCCGCTAAAAATACGGTATTTATTGATAAACGGGAAGTTGGCCTGGGGCCAGTAAGCATCCGACCATTTGCCCGATACATCCAGAAAGATGATGGACGATTGTTTGCGTATTTGGTCGCCTTCGGCGTCAAAAGCGGCTACTAAGTCGTTCGAGGGGGTGTTGAATTTTTTCCAGTCGAGCCCGCGAAACATGCTTGCGCCCCAGTTGCCGCTTTGAGGGGTTCCGTCATAATTGATTTCAAAGATTGCTTCGGCGGAGTTTTCATTTTCGTTGTTCCAAAGCATGTCATAATCCGGCAAAAGCGAATAGCCGCCTGCTATCACAGCGTCGCAATACTGATTTACTTTATCCCACTGATGAGGTTCGATGGTAGCATAAACCTTAGCCAACATGGCATTGGCAGCGCCTTTTGTTACGTAGCCTTTGTGAATTGCGCTTACGGGAGCATGAGCAACGGCCAGCTCAAAATCGCTGATCATCTGTGCATACACCTCGGCCATGGCTGCGCGCGATGGAAACATTTGCGGATAGATAACCGGGAGCAGGTCGTAGCTCACGGTAGTTACCTCTTTCAGCTGCAGCGGCACGTCGCCCCAAAGCTGAACGGCCTGAAAATAAACAAACGCCCTTATCCAGGCGGCTTCGGCCTTAATCTGAAGTTTGCGGGCTTCGGTTACGCCGGGCGTATTGTCGGTATTGTTGAACACCAAATTGGCTTTCCCGATCGTGCCGTAGAGATATCTCCAATCGCGGCTGACGTTGGTATTGGTGGCGTCAATGCTAAATTCGTCAATCTGAAAGTTAGCAGGGTTGTCGGCGCCGGCATAACAGTCGTCGCTTTGGGCATCGCCATTTACAAAAATGTCGAGCTCAAAATATTCGTTTCTAAAGTCGTCATACACGCCCATCAATGCCGATTCGAGTTCCGAAGCATTCTTAAATAAGATGGAATCGGTTTTGTTTTCGTCAATCATGATTCCCTGCGAAACCGGTTTAACATCCAAAAATTTCTGGCAGGAGCCGAGTGAGCCAACGAGGAGAATAAGGAGTAAATAAAAGATGTTTTTCATGGCTTCATTCATTTAAAATTCAACATTTAAACCCAATACGATCGAGCGCGACTGCGGGTAGGTTCCATAATCAATTCCTTGCTCAACAGCGCTGGTTCCAAAGGCATTTACTTCCGGATCGAAGCCGCTGTATTTGGTTAGGGTAATCAGGTTGCGCCCGGTAACGTATAGCGACATATCTTTGATATACTTCACTTTCGAGCTCTTGTCAAACACTTTGTACGACAGGGTGATTGATTTGAGCCTTACGTAGGAGCCATCTTCGATGAAGCGTGTGGAGTTGCGCACGTTGTTGATGTTTCCGGCCCTCGGAATGTCGGCGATATCGCCGGGCTTTTTCCATCTGTCAATTACGGCGGTTGACTGGTTTTTGCTGTCGAACATCCCTTCTAAGTCAATGCGGGTGGCGTTGTAAATATCGTTGCCATAGCTTCCCTGAATAAAGAAATTAAGATCGAATTTCTTGTAGTTGAACGAGTTGGTGAGCCCAAAGATGAAGTCGGGCTGAGGGTTGCCGATCACTGTGCGGTCGCCCGTATCGAAAATGCCGTTGTTGTTGAGGTCTTTAAATTTCATGTTGCCGGTTTGAGGGTCAACGCCGTCGGCCACATAGCCATAGAAGCTGCCCAAGGGCAGGCCTACACGCAAAATCGTAACATCCTGGTTGTTGCTGTAAATCCGGCCATAATAATACACCTTCGTATAGTCGAGATCGGTTACCTTGTTGCGGTTGAACGACATATTGAAATCGGTTGTCCAACGCCATTTTTTGTCCACATTCACCGTGTTGATGTTAAATTCAACCCCTTTGTTTTCGGTTTTTCCGGCATTAGTCATGATGGTGGTTATGGGCAACGAGCTCGAAAGGCGAACGTTGAGCAGCACATCATTGGTTTTTTTCACATAAGCATCAAAGTTTACGTTCACCCGATAATTAAACATGCTCAGGTCGAATCCGATATTGGACTGCGCGGTAGTTTCCCAACGCAGATCGGGGTTTCCGTAGCTTACCTGTGTTGAGGCAGGCCCCGAGAGCGGGTTGGTTGACTGGCTTCGGTAGTAGTTTACTAAACCAAAGCGCGCATAAGTGGGGATGCCTTCCTGGTTTCCAACTTTTCCCCATCCACCTCTGATTTTCAGGTCGTTAATATAATCAATCCCTTTCATAAAATTTTCCGAGCTAAGTCTCCATCCTGCTGAAAAGGAGGGCATTAGCCCCCAGGGATTGGCTAATTTTGATGAGCCGTCGTAGCGCAAACTGCTTGTTAAGTAATACCTGCTGTTGTAATCGTATGCAGCCTGCCCAAAAAACGACGCAATCGTCCAATTGGTCTGATACGAGCTGCCTGTAATGCTGTTGGCCACGTTTACGGTTGTGAGGCTAACGTCAGCCGGAAAATCGGTTCCTTCCACATAGGTCTGATGCCAGGTGTTGCCCTGAATACTGCTTCCGCCCATGGCGTTTAAATTGTGAAGCCCGAAACTGTTTTTATATGTCAGGGTGTTTTCCCAAAGATAAGTGGTAGAGTTTTGTTTGTCCGAACGCCCTACGCCGTTTTCATTGCGCCCGTAGTTTGTCCGAAATGGGTCTAAGTAATAATCCCATTGATGCGACATGAAGTCAATACCCGCATTTGACCTCAATATAAGGTTTTTGTGCAGTTTTATATCGGCTGCAATCGTACCGAAAAGTTGGTTATCAATAGAGGTTTGTTTTGGTCCTTCCATATAGGCTACCGGGTTTTCCCACGAAGGTTGAAAGGGGTTTGGGTCGAACCAGCCGCTGCCGTCGTTTTTATAGATGCTCAAAAATGGCGGCGTGTTCAACGCGCTCATGATCACTCCACCGCGCCCCGAACTCAGGTTGTCGGGAGTGTCTTTCGTGTTGAGGTTCATCAAATTCAGGTTGGTCGAAACCTTAAGCCAGCTATTTACCTGATTGTCAATGTTGATGCGAGAGGTAACGCGGTCGAAGCGTGCCGGCCTCACTATTCCCTGGTCAGAAAGATAGCCCAGCGAAATGTAATGGTTCGACTTGCCGTTGCCGCCCGTAACCGAAACCTGGTGCGACATGGTGCTTCCTGTGCCGAAAACTTCGTCTTGCCAGTTGTTAAATTTTGTTTGTGAGGGGTCGAGGCCTCCCGGCATGATTTCTTCCATCAACTGGCGGTATTGCTTGGTATTGAGCACATCAATGGTGCGGCGGATGTCCGATAAGCCATAGTATGCATTGTAACGTACGGACGAAATGTTTTCTTCGCCTTTGCGCGTAGTAATGATGACTACCCCGTTGGCAGCCCTTGCGCCGTATATGGCGGCCGATGAAGCGTCTTTCAAAATGCTCATGCTTACGATATCCGCAGGATTGATGCCTCTGATGTCGGTAGTTGGAAATCCGTCCACCACATATAAGGGCTCGTTACCTGCAATGGCCGAGGTAGTTCCGCGCACACGCACAGCTAATCCGGCGCCGGGTTTGCCCGAGGGCTGCACCACCTGAACACCGGCAGCCTTGCCCTGAAGGCCTTCGGCAGCCGAGATGAGCGGCCGCTCTTTGAGCGATTTTTCATCAACAACCGATACGGCAGTGGTGAGGTCTTTCTTTTTCTGGGTGCCGTAGCCTACAACCACTACTTCGTTCAGTATTTCAACGTCTTCTTCCATTACTACATCGAGTGTGGTTTTTCCGGCCGGATTAATCACTTGCTCAACATAGCCAATAAAAGAAAAACGAAGTAATTCTTTGGCCACATTGATTTCGTATTTTCCGTTAATATCGGTAGTGGTTCCTGCTAAGGTGCCTACCAACGTAACGTTTACGCCCGGCAGGGGGGAGCCGCCGGCATCTTTTACCGTTCCGCTCAGTTTGCGGCTTTGTGCCGAAACATTAAACGAAATGAGCGCCAGCGTCAGAATAAATAGGTTTTTAAAAGAGTAGATTAAGTAATTCATGTAGATACAATTCGTTGGTTCTAATTAAGAAAAAAAACTAGGGGCACGACGAGTCCTGCCCCTAGTCGGAAACAGTAAGTTTTCTTTATCTTACCATTACCATTGTCCATGATTTCGAGCTCGAATGATCGGCCGAGATATCTACCGAAACGATGAGGGTTTCGGTTGTTCCGTCGTTACTGTATCCCATTACTTCATAGCGGTTTACCGGGTTTCCACCGTTAGGCGGATTGCTTCCGTCGGTATTTTCGCCGCCATAGTAGCCTTTCATGAAGCCGATAAATGCAGCTCTTGTTGCGCTGTTTGTAAGCTCAATGATGGCGCGGTTGCCACCCGAAGCAGGGGTAAAGGTATAGGTGTGAGCGTCGTCGCCAAGGGCGCTTCCAAAGTAGGCTCCATTGCCGCTGGCAGCTATTTCAGCATCGGTGATGCAGCCGTTTGTGCCACCAAAATAGCCGTCGTTACGGGTTGAACCTTTTGTGTCGTAGGTGAATTTTCCATCGGCATGGAAAGTAAACTCATCGTCAACAATGCACGACCAGTCGTCGGTTGTTCCTACTGCCGATCCATCGAGGAATCCCACAAGTGCTTGCCACCATGAGGGGTCTCCCATTCCCGGGCCAACAAAGACGGAGTTGGGGGCTACACGTATTCTCCATGGTGCGCCTTGCAGAAGTTCGTTGGTCAGCACAACGGTCGAAACCATGATGTCAACCGTTGCGGTATTGCTTCCCATGCTGTTGGTAGCCGTAAGTTTTACGCTGAAGTATCCATCGCTGGCATAGGTGTGAACAGGGCTGGTTTCGCTTGAGGTGGTTCCATCGCCGAAATCCCACAGATAGCTGTCGGAATAGTTTGAAGTGTTGGTAAAAGTAGCTGTGCGGCCATCCAAAACGTATGTAAAGCTTGGCGAAGGCTGGTTGCCCGGAATTGGGGGTTCGTCGCCAGGATTGTCATAGTGTACGAGTACAAACCTCCAGTATCCGCCTTCGGTGTCGTCCCATTTGTACTGTCCTTGAATAACCAAGGTGTCTGTTGTGCCATCATAAAGCGAAATGACGCTGTAGGTAATGGTTTCGGGCACCACGATTGGGTTGGTAGCCGAAGCGCCGTTTGATACTTCCTTGCCGTTGCCTAACTTTTCGAAGCCAATGAAGGCGCCTTTTCCGTTAACTGTAATTTTGCTGTTGGCTCCGTCGAGCGAGAAGGCAAAAGTGCCGCCTTTCCATGCGGAAAGGTCTTCGCCGGCCTGTCCTAACATGGGTTCGCTGGTGCTGGCACAAATGTTGTCCGGAACATAAATACCGCCTTCGGCCCAATAATCGCCTTTACGGTCAATGATCAGCTGGCCTTCGCGGGTAAAGGTAAACTCGTCGTTGAGCATGCAGGGGCGGTTGGCCAGCTCGTCGTTGTCGCGACCCATAGCCCACCAAATTTCTGTGTGCGCCCATGAGCCACATTCGAGCGGATAAACCCCACCCGAAACGTCGCGAAGGAGTTTCCAGGTTTTGCTGCTTTCGCCAACAAGGCGCGTTAGCATTTCGTTGGGGTCGGCAATCGTTACTTTTTTGGTGTAAACATCAGTAGAAGTGCCCTTTTGGGAGGTGGCCGTTAAGGTAACCGTGTATTCGCCAACTGCTTCGTAAGTGTGAACAGGGTTCGTTTCGGTTGATGCTGCACTGTTGTCGCCAAAATTCCACGATAAAGACGAGAAGTTTTGCGATTCATTGGTGAAAGCCACTTTTTTGAAGTCGTTATCGTCAACTTTAAATGTAAAACTGGCTATCACATCGGGTTCGGGTTCATCTTTTTTACATGATGTAAACGGAACGAGTAGCACGGTTAACAGTAGTGCCAAACTGATTCTAAGTGTTTTTTTCATGACTGAAATTTGTGGTTAATAAATAAAGGTAGTGATCAATAAGTTTGTGTTTGATATTCAAAATTAAAATGCTTTTTGTTTGCTTGCTTTGCTTTTTAACAGTTTTTCGTATTTTTTAAGTGTTTGTTGTATTATTTAAAGATGCTTTTAAGGATTGAATTGGTTGCGGATTTTCGACAAAAATTTCATGTAATTTGTAAGAATCGGGTGTTTAAGTTGTTGTACTTCATAAATCAAAACTTATTTGTTTGGTTTTCTTTCATTTAATGCGTTGGTTGAAATAGTCGCACATAATCCACCATCATCGTTTGCGGAAACTGCGTGTTTGCATCCGGGTTTCCGGGCCAAATGCCGCCAACAGCTACGTTCATGATAAAAAATTGCGGTAATTTAAAAGCTTCAAAGCTGATGTCGGTGTCTTTTACAGAGAAATAGGGCTGATAATCAACATACCATGTCATGCCGTATTCGCTCCAGAGGAGGGTAAAAATGTGGTATTTGCTGTTGAAATTATCTGCGCTTGTAAGCAAATAGCTGCTGCCGGCAGAGCGAAGGCCGCCAAAATTGTAGTGGATGGTGCCGTATATTTTTTTTGGCTCATGCCCGAGGTATTCCATAATGTCTATTTCGCCACAGCGCGGCCAACCCACTGTGCCGAAGTTGTTTCCAAGCATCCAAAGCGCAGGCCATATTCCTTTGCCTATGGGCATTTTGGCGCGAAAATCAATGCGCCCGTAAACAAATGTTTTTTTGTCTTTCGATAGCAGCCGGGCCGATCGGTAGCTGTTGTTTTGTTTGGTAGCCACAATGTGCAATTTACCGTCTTGCACAAAGGCATTTTCCGATAAGGAGGTGTAAACCTGCAGTTCGTTGTTTCCCCAGCCGCCGCCGCCCAAATCGTAGCCCCAGTTTTGTGCGTTTATGCCCGAGGCATTAAACTCGTCAGCCCATACTAAGTTGAAGCCTTCGTAGCTGTTGGGAGTAATGTAGCCGTCGGCCTGCAATTCGGCGGTAAAAGTGTCGTCGTTATCCAGCACAATGGTTACATCTTCCGGAACAAAGCTTGCATTTTGAATGTCGGAAAAATGGATAAAAAATCCTTCATCAAATTCCATTCTTTCATCGCCCAGAATCTGAATGCTGATTTCCTTTTCTGTTTCACCGGGCTCAAAAATGAGGGTGTTATTGGCGCTGGCCACATAATCGCTTCCGGCTTTTGCCGAGCCATCCGCAGTGCTCCATTTTATGCTTACTGGATGCGTTGTAGGGCCGTTTAGCTTCACAGCAAAGCTGAGTGTATTTGTTGCATTGCCTTCGGGCTGCCTTATGCGTGCAGGAAAGCTAAGTTCGGGTATAAAAATATCGTCGTTTACAATAATGATATTACACAAGCTTTGCGAAAGTTTTGCATTGGTAACTTTATTGATTATCAGTGAAAAACTTTCATTTTCTTCGTAAACCTCATCGCCAATTATTTCAATTTGAATGTTTTTTTCGGTTTCTCCCGGCTTAAATACTAATTCGCCATCGCTTACGGCTTTATAATCCTCATCGGCTAATGCTGTGCCATCGTATGTTTGATATTTTACGCTTACCTCTTTGTGATATGCGTGATTTAGCTTTAGGGTTATCTGCACCGGCTGCTTTCCTGTATTGCCTTCTTCGATGCTTATGGTTTGATCGAAGCTAAGAATAGGCAATGGTTTTTCTTCTTTTTTGCAGGAAAGAGTTGCCAATAGTGCAAAAATGAACATCAAACCGATAGAAAAACGAACCGATGGGATAAGGCGATTCATTGGGGATTTATTTTGGGATCATTTTATAATACCTCACATAATCAATTTCGAAGCTTACCGGAAAGATGCTGTTATCAACTCCTTGCTGCCCGCCCCAATCGCCGCCAATTGCAAGGTTGAGCAATAGATGAAATCGTTTGTCGAAAGGCCAGGCCTTGTATCCTGTGCCATCGTTCACGCTGGTAAAAATGTGTAGGTTATCTATATAGCCTCTTATGGCGTATGGAGTCCAGTCAATGCGGTAAAGGTGAAATTCTGTTGTAGCATTTTGTATGGTTTTGGATGCTGTGCGCTGTGTTCCAATGCGCCAGTAGTAGGCTTCGCTGTGTGTGCTGATATGCACTTTGTTTTCGTCGAAACCAACATGTTCCATAATGTCAATTTCGCCCGAGCTTGGCCATCCGCCATATACCCAGTCGGTAGGCAGCATCCATATTGCCGGCCAGGTGCCGCGTCCAGCCGGCAGTTTGGCACGCACTTCCACTCTTCCGTAAAGAAAATCGCCTTTGTTTCGCGAAACAAGCCGTGTGGAAGTGTAGTTTTTGTTTTCCCATTCTTCTTTTCGGGCCGTAATGGTGAGGAGGCCGTTGCCAACCGAGGCATTTTCGATGCGATTGGTATAAAACTGCAATTCATTGTTGCCCCATCCATGCCCGCCAATGTCGTAGTCCCATCTTTTGGGGTCGGGAAGTCCTTGATAATCAAATTCGTCATACCAGGTAGGGGAGCTTTCAAAATCCCATCCCAGGTCTTGCGGCGGCCCCGGAATGATGATGTTGGGCTTTTTTATGCTATCCTGCCCTGCGCAGCTTTTACAAGCTAATGCTGCAATAAGGAAGCTAAGAAAAAGGAGTCGTTTCATCGCTGTATTATTTTTGATTTGAAAAGAGGGGCTACCTTGGCGGTAGCCCGCTCTACTCACTAACCACAAAAAACACTAAATATATTAGTAATTGGGGTTTTGTTTCAATTTTGTTCCGTTGAGTTCGGCAAGCGGAATCGGAAGAATTTCGTGTTTTCCTGCAATAAATCCTCTCGAAGACAGCGTTTCGGCTGCTTTTCCTGTGCGTATGAGGTCGAAAAAGCGATGCCCTTCGGTGGCTAATTCGAGTCTTCGTTCGGTGTAGATGTTTTCGAGTGTTGCTGTTACTGAGGGCATCCCTACTCTTTGCCTTACGAGGTCAAGATAGAGTTGTGCCTTTCCGCCGTCACCGCCACGTTGGTAGGCTTCGGCAGCCATAAGGCAAACATCGGCCAAGCGGATTTCGATGTAGTTCATGGGCCATTCCAAAACGGGGTCGCCGGTTCCATGGCCGAAAAACTCTTTTAGCGGCGCATATTTTTGAATAAAATAGCCCGTATTTTGATATCCTTTTTCATATGTTGCCACGCCTGCTTTTTCCAAGCTGTCAATATTGGCAATTGTTGAGCGGTAGCGCGGATCGTTTTTGAGCAGATTTGCCGTTTCGGTTGTGATAGGGTTAAAACCCCAACCTGCTTGATAATCAGGTCCGTTGTAGGAACGAGGGCCACACATTTGGGTAAAAATATGGCCTTCGCCGGCCGGAGGCCAGGGCCCCCAATAGCCCACGGCTGCGGAGGTATGCGTGATTTCGAAAATAGACTCGGCGTTGAATTTGTTGTCGGGCTTGAAAATATCGCCATATTTTTCCAATAAGCGATAAACTCCGCTGTTGTAAACCGTGTTTAACAGTTCGGCAGCTTCGAGCATTCTGCTTTCGTTATTTTGAGTCAGTATTACTTTTCCCAACAAAGCCTGTGCGGCTCCTTTTGTAATGCGGCCATTTTCATCAATGGGTACCGTTAGGGGCAGGTTTGGAATAGCAGCCGCGAGGTCGGCTTCAATTTGTTCATATACTTTTTCGGGGGCAACCTGTTCCACATTGAAGACCTCTGATGGAGACAGCGGTTTGGTTATCAGCGGTATATTTCGGAATAGCCTTACTAAGTCGAAGTAATAATAGGCTCTCAGGAAATGAGTTTCGGCGCGGTAGCGTTCGCGAAGGGCATCGTTCATGGTGGCTCCGTCAATTTTGGTGAGCAGCACATTTGCGCGGTAGATACCGGCATAGTTTCTGCCCCAGAAATCGCCTTGCGGGCCTACAGCCGGATCGAGCGTATAACTGCTCCAGGCTTCCCAGGTGGCGCGGTCGCCATACGACCCGCCTCCGGCATAACATTCGTCAGAAGCCGTATTTAACAAGCCTACTTTGCTCGAATAGTCTTTTACTACTTCCCAGCCAAGAGGGTCGTAGGCTGCCACCAATCCGGCATAGATGTCTTCGGCAGTTTGGTAATAATTGTCTTCGAGTGTTGTTCCCTTAGGTTTTTCTTCAAGCCAATCTTTGCCGCAGGCATTTAGGATCAGGGCTGTAATCAGTAGAACCGGTATGTATTTTATTGCTTTCATGATAGTTTTTGTTATTGATTAAATACCCAAGTTAACACCGGCCATAAAAGTACGCGCCTGAGGATAAAATCCGCGGTCGATGCCATAGCTTCCACCTCCAATTTCGGGGTCGTAGCCTTTATATTGCGTAAATGTGAATAGGTTGTTTGCGCCAACATATACCCTGAGGTTGTCAATTCCAATTTTCCGGATGGTATTTTTCGGAATTTGATAGCCTAACTGTATGGTTTTAATGCGCATATAAGCTCCGTTGCTCAAATTGAAAGTCGAGGGGTTGCGGAAGTTATTGTTGGGGTCGCCTACTACCACACGCGGGAATGTGTTTGATGTGCCAACACCTTGCCAACGATCCAATACATCGGTTGTCCAGTTGGCGTTGGGCATATCAAGACGCCTCAAACCGTTGTAGATATCATTGCCCGAAACTCCTTGCAAGAATACCATCAGGTCGAGCCCTTTCCAGGCTGCCGAGAGGGTAAAGCCGTAGCTGAAGTTGGGTGTAGGATCGCCAATTACCTTACGGTCGTCGCTATTAATAACGCCGTCGCCGTTGAGGTCGGCAAATTTGAAATCGCCCGGCTGTGCATTGGGCTGCAGAAGGTTGCCATCAGCATTTACCCATTTTTCAATTTCGCCGTTCGATTGGAAGACGCCTAAAATTTCAAACCCATAAAATACGCCAATCGGATAGCCAACCATCAATCGGCTGATTTCGTAGGCGCTCGACTGAAAACTGGCGCCTGCCAGGTAATCAACGTCTTCACTGATAAATGTTACTTCATTTTTCAGATAGGATCCATTGCCTCTCAGGTCGAAATCAATATTGGCGTATTTAAAGCGATAGCCCAGCTCAAGTTCAACACCCTTATTAGTCATCGAAGCTACGTTGGCCGTGGGGTTGCCCGCTCCGGTATAATCGGGCAGGCGCAGGGGTTGCAACATGCCGGTGGTGCTTTTATCGTAAAGGTCGAAGGCGATCCTGAAATCATTGAACAGCGTAGCTTCAAAGCCAATATTGGCCTGGCTGGTTTGTTCCCACTCTAAGTCGGGATTGCTTGGAGCATTTGGGCTGTAGCCAATTGTATAGCCATCATAATTAAAGGTGTAGTTGCGCCCGCTTCCGATCGTGCTGAGGTAGCGAAAATCGCCGATGTTGTCGTTCCCCGTAACTCCATACGATCCTCTGATTTTTAAGAAGTTAAACCAGTCGGTTTGAGGGAAGAAAGCTTCTTTTGAGGCTACCCAGCCAATGGAAGCCGAGGGGAAATAACCAAATTTTTTGTTTCGGCCAAAACGGGTGGATCCGTCGCGGCGCAAAATGCCGCTGAAGAGGTATTTTTGGTCGTAATTGTAGGTGAGGCGTCCAAACAACGAAGCAACTTTGTGGTTGGCGCTTTCCCAGCCGCTTCCGATGCGGTCGGCGTCGGCCACAGAAAAGTTCATCGAAGCATCTTAGAAATTGTTGGCGGGTATGTTTTTGTAAGTAACACTGGTTCCGCGGCTGTTTTCAACAAATGCCGTTGTTCCGATTAAGGCCGCAAAATCATGTTTGCCAAAAGTGCGGCTATAGGAGGCAGTGTTTTCCCAGTTCCACATAAGGCCTTGCGATTGCCCCCGGTCGAAGGATGTTTTTAGGTACGAAGTAGCCGAGTTTAGATAGGCAATGGGGGTGAAGCCTTCGCTTCCCCAGAAAGCAAGTTTTGCACCCAGATCCGACTTAAATTTAAGGCCTTTGACGGGTTCCACCTCGGCATAAAAGTTGCCTACAAAATTGTCGGACCAACCGTAGTTGCCTAGGTGCGTGGCTATGTATGCCAAGGGATTGGTCATTTCCTGCACCACATAGGGCGAAATTCCGTAAGGGTTTCCATCGGCATCGCGCACCACCGGAAAATGTTGTAGGGCGCCGAATTAATTAAGTCCGGATCGGTAATCACTACTGGGGTAATGGGGTCGAGGTTGATGGCCGACGACAAAGGGCCTCCAAATTCGCTGTTGCTGTTTAGCGAGCCTTTGCTTTTGATGTGGCTGTAGCCAAAATTATTGCCCAGCTTGAGCCAGTCGTTTACTTTGTGTGTAGTGTTTAAACGGATATTCAGACGGTTGTAATGCGAAATATCACTTGCCACAATTCCTTCCTGATCAAAATATCCAAAAGAAGTGTAATAGGTTGACCGGTCGTTGCCTCCGCTGATGCTGAGCTCGTGGTTGTGTACCAAAGCGTTGTTGTTGAAAATAACGTCCTGCCAATCGGTGCCTGTGCCAAATTCGTCCGGATTACTGAACAACGGGCTTTGTCCGGCGTTGGTTAGCATTTCGTTTCGAATGGTAGCATACTGCGTTGCGTTTAGCAGGTTGAGTTTTTTTGCGGGACTTTGTGTGCCGAGGTAAGTGTGGTAATTGACACTCATTGCGCCCGATGCGCCTTTTTTAGTGGTGATGATGATAACGCCGTTTGCGGCACGCGTACCGTAGATTGCGGCCGAAGCTGCGTCTTTCAGTATTTCGATGCTTTCGATGTCGGCCGAGTTGAGGTAGCCGATGCCGCCAACGTCAACGGGCGTGCCGTCAACGATATAAAGTGGATCGCTGTAGTTGAAATTTGTTGTACCCCTTACTCTTACCGTTGACGATGCACCGGGCATGCCCGAATTGGCAGCGATGGTTACACCCGAAGTGCGCCCTTGCAAAGCCTGCTCAAGACGCGAAATAGGCATGTTTTCAATGTCTTTGGCCTTTACCCCGGAAATAGCGCCTGTTACAACGCTCTTTTTCTGAACGCCATAGCCCACTACTACAAACTCTTCCAACTGGCTGGCTTCCTGTTCAAGAGCCCAGTTAACAACAAGAGTTTCGCCCTTTGTAAGGCTTACAACTCGCGATGCCGTGTTGTAGCCAACAAATTTTACTTGAATAACCTGATTTCCTTCAGGGATGTGGAGGGTATAGCTGCCGTTAATTTCGCTAACGGTGCCTGTGGTAGTGCCCGCAACAAGGATGTTTGCTCCGGGTAAAGACTCACGTGTGGTTTTATCTGTTACCGTTCCCTTGATCGTTGCTTGTGCAAAGAGCATTCCTAAGGGCAGTATCAAAACCGAAAAAAGTAAAATTGTTCTTTTCATACGTTTTATTTGGTAGTTAATTCAAAAGCCGTGAAATTTTTTCTCAAGCAAGATTAATTCTTTATCTCGGTTTTATTCAAAATTACCCCTACATCATGTTTACGTCGGGGCACATTTATTAGTACATCAACACTACATCAAAAATACATGAAGTTGCTGATACAAAGTTTTATATGAAATATAAGGAGATGCATTTGCAAGCGTTTATAGTTTCGGAAAATGATTTCCGCCCGTTTGTTTTCAGGCGAAAGGCCAAAAAGTTTTTGTAGAGAAAGAACGTTTAAGTTTTAGGGCAATAGCTTCATTTTTTCGCTAAAACGCGTGGTGTTAAATGGGTTTATTAACTGCGTTTTGAGGTAGGCATCTTTTGCGAGATCGTATTTTTTAAGCGCAACATATACATCTCCAAGAAGAAAATAGACGTCTTCCTGGTTTGGGTTGAGCAATAAACATTGGTTGTTAATTTCGCTTAGTGCATCGTTGTATTGCTTAAGCTCAAAATATGCCTTGGCTTTCCAAAAGTGGAAGAGGTAAATGCTGCGGGTGCTGAGGATTTCATTGCATAAGCGCAAAATCTTATCATACTCATTCTGTGCGCTGTACCAATCCATTAAAAAAAGTTTTGGCGATAAATATTCGGGCGATAGGATTAATGCCTGGTTGATGCGCGCTTGTGCGGAAAAAATTTCATCGAGGTTTTTTTCGCTGGTAGCTAAATAAAACCAGTTGGGTGCAAACTGACTTTCCTGACGAATGGACAGCTCAAAAATATTTTTGGCCTCTCTCCATTTTTTCTCATTCAGCTTCTTCATTCCATTGTTTAAAGCATCCATTGTTTTTTCGGATATTTGCCCATCGCCCGCAGAGTAGCAAATTTTTAAAATCTCCAATTGCTGCAGCTCGTCGGCAATAGGTGCGGTGTTCATGGCTGCTTCAAGAAAAGAGATAAAGCTCGTGCTGTCGCTGTTCATTAAGCTGTTGGCCGAAGCAAATACTTCGTAATAGGGTTTGGGCTGAACGGTAAGTTGGCGCTCAAGGTTGTGCATAATGGCTTGATTGAATAGATAATGTCCGCCACTGCCCGCACTTTCCGACTCTAGGGAAAAAATAAGGTCGTTAAAATCGCTTAACCAACCTAAGTTTTTCAGCTCAGCTATTTCGTTTAAATTCAAGGTGTTGTTTAAGTTGAGCATACCGTTTTTAATGCTAAAACAGCCGTTTCGAACCAGTTTGTTGTATATCAGGTCAATAAAATTTTTAAACTGATATTCGCCGTAAGATCCGTTTTCGAGTAGCTCTATCTTTTTTGATTCGAAAAGCTGCTTGCTTTCGTTGAGTTCATTCGTAAGCTGCCTTATTGTTTCGGTGAAAAGTTGCGCGGATGCCTTGCTTTTGGTGTAGCTCCCGGAGGTGTAAAACGTTACTTTTTCGCTAAATGAAATGATATCCCGGATGAGGGATGCCATATTTTCAATTTCGATAAACTGAAAATTTGCTTTCAGCCGTAAGTTGGCGCTGTCGAAAAGTGAAATGTATTGCTGTAGCTGACTTTTGATGGCTTCAAACGGAAAATGTTGCTCGAAATCGGGGTAAAAACTCATGTGCTCAAAATATTGCCAGCCTTTTTTATCCGTAAGTGCCAGTTCAATTTTTTTAAGGGCAGCCACATACTGTTTTTCGTCCAAATCTTTTTTGATGTTTTTGTTTATGGGGTCAAACCATTGATAATCATCATAATATTGTTCGGGAAACGAAATGGGTTTCGATTCTCCAACCAAGCTTTTAAAGGTAAATGGTGCCCAAATTTTTAAATCGCTTTTGCTGAAACTAAGGATTACGGAGCTAATCCTTCGGTTGGAAAATTGAGCTTTAATGCCTGTTGCCGTAGCATTAAGCTGCTCTTGCCACAGGCTTATTTTTCCGATCAAGCCGTTGAGCTCGCTATCTTTGAAATAAGGCCGATCGTAGCCGTTGCCCGGGCTAACAACAAAGTAAACCTGTTTCGAGGCGATAAAGGTTTCGGCCGCCGGCCTAATATTGCCCGAACTATCAGATATACTGATGTTTATCTCAATATTGGTTTTAGCTCTTTGCCTTACAATCAATTTGGTTTCCTGCCCGGATAATGGCTTAAAAAG
>CAYYDS010000011.1:0-24964 GCA_964470665.1 uncultured Lentimicrobiaceae bacterium | reverse complement strand
TTTGGGCCTTCCGATGCTTGTCGGAGGGCTTTTTTTATGTTTGAATTCATTTTAGCTTTGCAGAAAAAAATATGGCAAACTTTGAAATTGTTTATAGCTCGGAGCTGCGCACCGAGATGACCCACCTGGCATCGGGCACCAAAGTACTTACCGATGCGCCGGTTGATAACCGGGGAAAAGGCGAAGTGTTTTCGCCCACCGATTTGGCCTCGGCCTCGCTGGCCAGCTGCATGCTCACTATTATGGGCATTGCCGCGCGCGAACACGGTTTCAGCATTGACGGCACAAGAGCCTTAGTAACCAAAGTAATGAAATCGGACCCCCGGCGAATCGGCCGCATTGGCATCGAGCTCACTTTTCCGCCAAACAACTACAGCCTAAAACAAAAAAAGATCATCGAGCACATTTCGAAGACCTGCCCTGTGGCCCTAAGTCTGCATCCTGATTTAGAGCAGGATATAAAAATCTTCTACAGCGAATAAAATGGAAAAAGTTATTAACAAAGGCATCAAAGGGCATCATACCATCGTGGTAAGCAGCGCCGACACAGCCCGAAATTACGGCTCGGGGCTTGTAGAAGTTTTTGCCACCCCGGCCATGATTGCATTAATGGAAAACACTGCACTGCAAAGCATTGCGTGGCTTTTGCCCGAAAACATGACCAGTGTAGGCACCGAGGTTTGTGTGCAGCACCTCAAGGCAACGCCTGTTGGCCAAACCATACATTGCGAGAGTCGCGTCCGCGAAGTGAGAGGACGATCGGTTGTTTTTGATGTTACGGTAAGCGACAACAAGGGCATCGTAGGGCAAGGAACTCATACGCGCTTTGTTGTGGATATTGAAAAATTTATGTCAAAACTTTAAGCCATGAGGCCGAAATACAACCTCTTGCTATTAACAGCTATAAGTTTACTGCTTTCTCAGGCTTGCAACCACAAGGAAGAAATAGAGCCACTCAATTGCCAACTGCAAGCCTTTGGAGCGGCCATCAGCGGCAGCAATATTCAGCTTGTTTACAGCATTGAGGGTGAAGGCCGGTTTTCGGTTGAATTTTGGACTTACAGCTCGCCCGATGGCGAGCTTAAAAAAGTTTCGCCGGCAGTTCCACAATCCGATACTTTGCAATTTTTTGGCGAAGCTATCCCGAAAACCACAGCAAAAGTGAGTGTTACGGATGGCTGGGTAAGGATTCGCTATACGGCTGCTGTGGGCGATAACATTTTTTCGGGGAGCGACAAATGCGAACAAAAGATTAATCCCTAAGCCTCTGATAATCTATTTATTCGCAGTTAGTTTTTACCTTACCACCAGTTTTTTTGTTACATAACGGCTTCCAGTATCAAGGCGTATAAAATATACCCCTGTCTGTAACCGATTCCATTCGGAAAGCGACAATCTTGCGGTTCCTGGATGAAACAATCCTTTTTCCGAGCGCTGCAGCAACTGCCCATCCAAGCTAAGCAACTCAAGCGCCAAAGAAGCTGTTTCTTCCAGCTTCACTTCCACAAAAATCACATCTGAAACAGGGTTAGGAAAAACGTTCATCAACGGCAGCCGGCCTTCTCCTGCTTCGTCGAGGCCAACAAAATCGGGCGTTGCAAGTTTTGATGTCGTATAAAGCCTGAATTCGCCGGGGGCAAGCACAATTTGCATATTCAAATCGGAAAGCTGCAGGCTGTCGCCGCTAAAATAATTGTACCAAGTGCCTGTATGATGAAAAGGCGGGGTAGCAAAACGATAATCCACATCAAAATTGGCTACAACAACGGCATTCATTTGCTGCCCGCTGAGTTTCAAGCTTTTCACCAGATCGTTAGCCACAATGCTGAAATCGGCACTACGAAACACTTCCTGCGATTTTTTCAGCTCAATAAGGCTTTGATAGTAATGAAACAATAGCCGCCGATCCCAATCTTGCTGATAATTCCATTTTACGGGTTTTGCACTGGTACGGCAATTTTCGTTATAAGAGCCGTCGGGGCAATGATTTATGCCATAATCGTAGGCCAGTTCGCCAAATTGCCAGATCATTTTAGGTCCCGGGACTAAAAAAAACAGGGCAGCAGCCGCAGCGTTGCGCTTAACGGCAACGTTCAAATTCCGCGGATTGTGGTCGGGATTGCCGTTGTTACCGTATTTATTGTTTTTATACATCAAACGTTCTTCATCGTGGCTTTCCATATATCCCACCAAATGAGGAACTTCCCATCCTCGCTTTTTGTACGAAACATTCGAAAAATCGGAATCGGAAAGGTAGCCCATCGTGCTTTGGTTGTAGGCATTGGTTAGGTTTCCCCACAGCATCATGCCATAATTAGCCAGCTCTTTTTCCTCGGTATTCACCGTAAAGTGCTCAAGAATTACATAAGCATTTTCTTTTACAGCCCATATCTGATCGGCCATTCGCTTGAGCAGTGCTATGCGCGAAGCATCGTAGTTATAGCCGTCGCCGCTTTTATTAGTAAAACCTTTTGTGAAATCGAATCTGAAGCCATCCACCTTAAACTCTTCGAGCCAGTAACGGTTAACGCGATCTACAAACTCTTGAGTATAAACACTTTGATGATTGAAATCGTAGCCCCAGCAATAGGGCGGATGAGGGCAACTTACGTTGTACCAAGGATTATTGGCGGCCACTTGCCCATTGGTGCCCATATACATTTGCACCATTGGCGACAATCCAAAGGAATGATTTAATACCATATCAATAATAACGGCTATGCCCCTTTGATGGCATTCGTCAATAAAAGCCTTATAGTCGTTCATAGTGCCATAAGCCTTGTCGGGTGCAAAATAAAAAGCCGGATTGTAGCCCCACGAATCATTGCCCTCAAACTCGTTGACAGGCATCAGTTCGATGGCATTGACGCCTAATTTTTGCAGATAATCGAGCGTATCGCAAACGGTTTTGATGTCGCGACTTGCCACAAAATCGCGCACAAGCAGTTCATAAATCACCAATTGTTCGGGCTCGGGGCCAGTAAAAGAATTGTTTTGCCAATTATAGGCTGCCCCATTGGTTTGAAAGACGGACACAATGCCGCTCGTTTTCCCGGTTGGAAAAGGTTTTAGGTTGGGATAAGTTGTTGCCGGGATATAGCCGTCGTTCCACGGATCGAGGATTTTCTGCGCATAGGGGTCGGCTACTTTAATTTGTCCGTCAATAAAAAATTGGTAAGCATACTCTTTTCCGGGTTCTAAATTGCTTATTTTCAACCAATAGCGTTTCCCGTCCGGGCTACGTTTCATGTAGTTAGAAAAATCGGGGTTCCAATTGTTAAAGTCGCCAACCAGAAAAGCATATTGCTTGTCAGGTGCAAAAAGCGAAACAACTACTGTGCTATCATTCAGATAATTAACCCCATCAATTGTATTTGCCGGCAATTCCTCAACCGTTACTTCCGGCCGAACAAAAATCAAAACCGAATCGCTTACACTGGCGTTATTTCCGTAAGCGCTTGCTTTAAACGTAAAACTTCCGGTGTTTGGCGCTGAAAATGTGTGATTTATCAGGAGCGAAGTGCTTGATGCAATTCTTTCGTTATTCTGAAAAAGGCTTAGAGAGTCGGCATCTATTGCGGCTACACTAATGCTGATCTGTTCGCCGGTTTCGGCTAAAACATGCTTTTTATCGGGTTGAAGAAAAACCACTTGAAGCCCCTGATCATAAACTTGATAATAAATGTCGCCATTCTGTTCGGTTTTGCCCTCTAAATAAGAACCGCCAACAGCCGTGGCGCTACGAAACACAAAAGCTAATTGTATAACTTTCTCATTATCAGTAACATTGTAATATTGCCGTATTGAGGGGCCAATCGTAAGGGTATATAAATTAGGTGCAATGCGTGTCATTTTAGCTTTTGGGAGGTTTATGCCCCAGGCGGCAACTACGTGTTTCCAATCGGCTCCATTTTGACTCAAATTGGTAATCAAGCCGGTATGGGCATACACATCGCCGGTATAATTTTTCAGGCCGGCATTGCCTTTTGTTGCATCAAAGGTGATGAGCACCTGGCTTTGGTCGGTTGGAAAAACAGGATCGGCTGTGATGAGCTGCCCAAAAGAAAGGTTGGCCTTTGCTAAAAGAAAAACAATAAAAAAGAACGTCAAATGATTTTTCATGGCAGGAGGGGCTATATTTCTTTCAAAGATAAGCTTTTAGTTATCTATTGTAGCACAATTTTGCTATCGCCTTATCATTTATTTCACGCAAAGCTTTGCATAAAAACAAAAAGCAGGCCATGCCTGCTCCTTGTTTTAGGAAACAAAATGTCTCCATTAATCAACACTTATCGAAATACCAATTGAATAAGGATAAAGTTCGGGGCCGCGGTTTTTAATAAACATCGGCGTAAGAGAATAGGTGGCATAAAGGTCAACAACACCCCATCCTGCCCTCACGCTGGCATCGAGTTTAAAGGGCGACTGTTGAAAACCGTCGAAATTTTTAACAATATTGCGATCTTTTACCGAAGGCGAAACCATTGTTACCACAGCTGAATTACCGATAGTTTCGCGCAACCAGAACATTTTATTTGCTTCAAGAAAATAAACTTTCGTATGGCTACTAAACCTCCATCCGCCAATTACTCCCAAAGCCAAGTGGAGGTTGTTTTTTCTGCTTGAAGTTCCGCCCTGAAACTCGATGAACAAAGGCAGCGTTAAGAAAGTATTTACGAGTTTGCTTTTTTTCACGCTTACTCCATCCATATAATAGCCGGTTAAACGGTTGTTTTCGTTTTGCAACATAACGTTATTTGCAAAGCGGTAATTGTTCCAGCTAAGCCCGAGCCCGCTTACAAGGCCTATTGTTCTCCGGCGATTCAGAGGGATGTTTTGCTCAAAGAAGTTGACGTTTACATTGATGCTTTTTTCCATTCGCTGATCTAAAAACTCGTAGCCGCGACCATAATCCATTGTAAAATCGGGCGTTAGCATTCCGTTGACACCCAGATCAACCCCTCCCCAATGGCCATTAAATTTTCTTTTTTTCTCTTTTTTTGCTTTCGAAACATCCACATTTCCTTTTTCGTCAACTACCATTTTATGCGACCCAATAACCACAACAGTTGAATCGCCGTCGAGTACTTTTATCTTAACCTTGCCCAGATTAATGCTTACGGAATCGGTCGTGGATGGCCGTGGTGCAACTGATGATATTTTGGTTTCCGTATCGCCTTCTATGTTGGTAATGCGCGCATTTCCGCTTGTTTGATGTTCGAGTTTTTCGGCTGCAACTCTCGCTTCGCTCGCGCCACTGGCATCCACAAATGTGTAGGAGGTTTCGAGGCCTTGCGCAATAAGTTTCGAAGCGCCGCTCAAAAAAGTTTCGTGAGAAGTGGCATTGCCATAAAGGATAATTTTCGAGGCACCCGAGAGGTGCGACGTGAGTTGGCCGCTTATTTCCACAGCAGCTTCGATTTTTGAAGCTCCGCCGGCCCAAAGTTCCAACGCTTCGGCCTGTATAACGCCATCGGTATTAAAGGTGGCAGCTCCCGAAAGCTTAACAAGATTTAGTTCGGGGCAAGCAATCACAGCCTGCAATTTGGTAGGAGAGCCCGTATTGCCCGAAATTTTCAAAACGCCATCGCTCACACTCATTTTAACCAGATCGAGCAGTTTTTCATCGGCCTCAAAGGATACAGAATATTGTTCGGCCTGTGTGAATAATACCCGTACTGTGCCACCGGCTTCGATACCCGTAAAGCCGCTCAGGTCAAAATCTTTTTTAACAAAATGAATCCGGCCATTAGCCATCGTCAATGTTTGCAGGGCCAAAAAGGCCACTAAAGTCAGGATGAGATTTTTTTGTGTTTTCATAGAAGATTTCATGTTTTTAAAATAGATATTTGGCCATATGACGCAAGCACCTGCTTAAAAGTTACAGATCGGCCTAAAAACAGTTGGAGCAAATTGCAGTTTTTGAGGCAAAATGCCCGGCGATTCGTATTTTTGCAAAAACGACCTTATGTTATTTTTGCTCCTTTCCGTAGTTTTCAGTGCTTCCACCCTTGCATTGTTTCGCTTTTTTAAACAATGGAACATCAATAACCTTCAGGCCATTACGCTAAACTACGTCGTTGCATCGGCATTTGGGTTCATGGCTTTTGGCGCTATACCCAGGCCCTCGCTTATACTTCAGAAAGCATGGTTTCCGATGGCTTTGCTGATGGCTTTTTTGTTTATCGGAAGTTTTTTTCTGCTTGCGCTTTCATCCCAAAAGGCCGGAGTATCGGCCACGGCCATCGCCAGCCGGATGTCGGTCGTTATTCCTGTTGCAGGCGGATTTCTGCTTTTTGGCGAAAAAACCACTGCCTTAAAAATCATCGGCATTGTGCTGGCCTTACCCGCATTTTATTTTAGCCTGAAAAACGAAAAAAATCAAAACATCCCTTTTATTGGATACATGCTGTTATTAGGCGCTTTTTTAGGCACCGGCATCAACGATTTTCTAATTAAATACTCTGATTATCATTATATTAACAACGACCTCCCGTTATTTCTTTCAGTTGTTTTTTTCATTGCTGTCTTTCCGGGTTTGGTTATGAGCATGCTTCAGTTTCGGATAAAAAAAACACCGCTAAAGTTGAAAAATCTAACGGCAGGCATCCTGCTTGGGCTGATTAATTTTGGAGCTACCTATTTCATTTTCAGAAGCCTGAATATACTCGACAGCATACTTGTTTTTCCCATCCTCAACATTGGCGTTGTTGTTTTGTCGGCTTTGGTTGACATCAGTCTTTTTGGCCGGCGGCTAAGTTTTGCAAACCAAATGGGTTTTGTGCTGGCTTCCATGGCCATTTTATTCATTACTTTGGGATGAACAACGATACCTATACCATAATTACTACAACCGGCGAAGGTTTGTACAAAGAAAAAGGCAGCAAATTTCTGTCGTTTGCCATTGCCGTTCAATCTGAAGACGAAATAAAAGAGGTTTTATCGCAATACAAGAAAAAATATTTCGATGCGCGTCATCATTGTTACGCCTGGTTGCTTGGCCCCGATCAAAAAGCTTATAGGGCAAACGACGACGGGGAGCCATCGGGCAGTGCGGGCAAACCGATCCTTAATCAGATCTACTCGGCCGGCCTTACCAATATTTTAGTAATTGTTGTGCGCTATTTCGGAGGTGTTAAATTAGGTGTGAGCGGTCTTGTCAACGCCTACAAAGCGGCAGCCCGCGATGCCCTTGCCAATGCGTCCAGGCAGGAACGAACTGTTGATGAGGTTTACCTCATAAAATTTGCCTATCCGCTAATGAACGAGGTAATGCGGGTAATACGCGAAGAAAACCTGCAAATCGTTACAAACCGTTTTGAACTTAGCTGCGAAATCGAAATACGATGCCGCAAATCACACGTTGACAGAGTGTTAGAAGTTTTTAAGAAAATATTTGGACTTGAAATAATTTACCAAAAAACCATTTAATTACCTTATATTCAATCGAATAAATCATTTTCCGTCGATTTCCTTAATATACGACAACATTTCTACAAAATCAAGACTAAAAAAACTTTTTTCTTAACTTTATTTAACCCATTTTTGTTGAAAACACAAAAGCAATCTCATCTTTCCGCAAAGCCGTAAAGATCAAGCCTTTTGTACAATTTATTTTTTCAGTTTTTTTAATATTTTCTTAATTGATTGATTTTCAGTAGGAAATGAGAAATAAGTATATCGAAATCTGGGATAAGTGCCTGAATATTATCCGCGATAACATCCACGCACAGAGCTTTAAAACCTGGTTTGAACCCATAGTTCCCATCAAAATAGAAAACAATGTACTGACCATTCAAGTACCCAGCCAGTTTTTCTACGAATGGTTAGAAGAGCATTACATCGTGCTGTTGAAAAAGACCATAAAAAAGGAACTTGGGCCCGAAGGGAAACTCGAATACAGCATCATCATGGACAGCCATTCGGGCTCATCCGGCCCTTTGGCCATCAATTATCCAACCAGCAACCAGAAAGCTACACACAATCCCTATGTGCCGATGCCTCTTGACTTAAACAGAGGCTCTACTACCGAAATTCCGAATCCGTTTATCATACCCGGGCTTAAAAAAATTAAGGTTGAATCGCAATTGGTTGAAAGTTACTCGTTCGAAAACTTTATCGAGGGCGATTGCAACCGCTTAGCCCGTTCGGCCGGATATGCCGTTGCCGAAAATCCCGGAAAAACAGCTTTTAACCCCTTGCTTATTTTCAGCCAAACCGGACTTGGCAAAACGCACTTAGCCCATGCCATCGGTTTGCATACAAAATCGAACTTTCCGGATAAAACTGTTCTTTATGTTCAAACCGAGCAGTTTGTAAATCAATATATTGAATCTGTTAAAAATAAAAATCAAAACGATTTTGTGCATTTCTACCAGCTAATTGATGTGTTGATTATTGATGACATTCAGTTTTTAGCCGGGAAAGATAAAACACAGGATGTCTTTTTCCATGTCTTTAACCACCTTCATCAAAATGGCAAACAGCTCGTCATTACAAGCGATAAACCGCCTGTTGAACTCAAAGGCATGGAACCCAGGCTTTTATCGAGATTTAAATGGGGGCTGTCGGCTGATTTACAAATGCCCAATCTTGAAACCCGAATTTCGATACTCAAACAAAAACTCTATAACGACGGCATCCGTATCCCCAACGAAGTGATTGATTATCTGGCAGCTTCAATTACCACGAGCGTTCGCGAAATGGAAGGCGCATTGATTTCGCTCATTGCACAATCGTCGCTCAACAAAAAATCCATAAATCTTGAGCTGGCGAGGCAAATGATTGACCGCTTTGTAAAAAACAGCTCGAAAGAACTCACCATTGATTATATTCAGAAAGTTGTTTGTGATTTTTATGGCCTCCCCCTCGAGCAGCTTCACTCCAAAACCCGCAAACGCGAAATCGTTCAGGCCAGGCAAATTGCAATGTATTTCTCTAAAAAACACACCAAATCTTCATTGGTTACGATTGGCCAGCAATGCGGAAACAAAGACCATGCTACCGTGCTTCATGCCTGCAAAACAGTTGCTAACCTGATGGATACCGACAAAGAATTTCGGGCAAATCTGCTGCGAATTGACCAAAAACTAATCCTTTAAGCAAATTTTTCAAAGCCATATTTTAAAAGCCGGAATGTTTTGGCATTCCGGCTTTTTTCATGCTTCATCGGTTGTTGCTTAAATTACACAACATTCCGAAAAAAATACTTCTAAGATCAGCTTGCAGCTTCAAGCTAATAACATTCTGACAATCAGGCTATAACGGTTGATATTCTTTCATGCTCTCCATGAGTTTTTTACGGCTGTAAAAAATCCGGCTCTTAACAGTTCCGATCGTTAGGTTCAACTCATCGGCAATTTCTTTGTATTTATAGCCTTCGTTATACATATCAAATGCGCGGCGAAACTCTTTATCGAGGGCCTGAATGCCTTTGGTAAGCTCTTTGGTGGCAATAATGGATTCGGGGTTGAATTCGGTATCGTGCGAAACGGAATTGATGTGGTAAAGATTATCCGTTTGATCTATAAAGGTTTTGGATTTTTTTTGCCGCCTATAGTTGTTAATGAAGATGTTCTTCATAATGGTATAAACCCAAGCCTTAAAATTGTTCTGATTGACATACTTTTCGCGGTTGATAAGCGCCTTTAAAAAAGTTTCCTGAAGAAGATCTTTTGCATCGTCGTCATTACCCGTAAGTTGTTTGGCAAAAACCTCAAGGTAGCGCTGAATGGAGGTAAGGTTATAGTTAAATTCGAGAGCAGTCATGGTAGTATTTGTTTAAGTTTTACGCTACAAATTTAAACAAGAGGCTTTTGCAAAGCAAGTTATTTAGAATAATTCTAAATAAAATTCTACAAAATAGATATATCTACCAGTGTATCAAAGTTTTAACTAATGTTAAAAAGTATTAAAATCATGTAGTTCTTTGCTTTTTGAAGCAAAAAAAGTATGTTTTGTTTAAGGAAACAAAGGAAAAGGTCAGAAAACAATAAACAAACCAACTCTATTTTGGGAAATCAGAGGCCAAACATGTTTTTAATGGTTTCGCTGTTGTGCTTGTGGAAACCATTGCTGCTTTCGGGGCTAAAAAGCGCTTCGATAGGCTCTTTGTAGGCTTCGAGTACTTTGTGTCTTACCATTTTCATGGTTGAGTTGATCATCAGGTTTTGCTCGGTAAATGGCTCAGATGCCAGCACAAAGCGGCTTGGCACCCAAACTTCCGGAAACTGATTGATAAATGTATCGTGGTGTGTAAATTTGAGTAAATCGTCGCTTACAAGCTGCATGAGCTCTTCTTTTTTCGATATCTTTTGTGCTTTTACCAAGGCTTTAATTTTGTCTTCAGCCAAAACGGCAACGGCCACAGTAAAAGATTTCATGTCGTTATACACCATTACCTGCGAAATAAAATCGGCAGTATTCACTATGGCTTCTTCGATTCCTTCGGGTGAATATTTTTCGCCCGAAGCAGAGATCAGTAAGGCCTTTTCGCGGCCAATAACCACCAAAAAGCCATCTTCATCAAAATAGCCGAGGTCGCCGGTAAAGAGCCAGCCATTTTTAATGGCAGCTTCGGTTGCATTGGGATTGCGGTAATATCCTTTCATTACGTTTTTGCCACTAATCACGATTTGTCCTTTGGTGCCGGCTGCAACTTCGTTGCCGTTATTGTCCAAAATTTTGCACTTCAGGTTGGGAATAACCATTCCGGACGTGCCGTATTTATGAATTTTCGGGTTGTTGGCCGAAATTATGGGCGTGGCTTCGGTGAGGCCATAGCCCTGATAAACCGGCACCCCGATAGCGGCAAAAAACTGTTGCTGCGAGATATCGAGCAATGCGCCGCCTCCTACACAATAGCGCATGCTATTGCCAAAAACCAATTGTAATTTTTTGAATATCAGTTGATAAGCAATTTTATAGCTAAGCCATTTTTTCAGTCCGGGCCATTTTGTTTTTTGATACCCATTTCCATTAATTTCGATACCGGCTTTAAGTCCGGCTTCAAACAGTTTCACAATTAGTCCGCCTTTGGCTTTTACCCCTTCCTTCATTTTGTTCATAAAATTGCCGGTAAGTGCCGGCACAGTCAACATCATATGCGGATTAACCTCTCTGAGATTGATCGGGATATTTTTAAGCGCATTGGCTCCACCGCCGCGTGCATCTACAAAAAATATTCCCAAACCTTTAACAGCACAGGCGTAAATTCCAACGGTGTGCGCAAAAGAGTGATCCAAAGGCAAAATAATCATGAGCCTATCGCCCACCGAAACATCAAAATACTGCATCGCATCAAAGCTATTGCTGTAATAATTGAGGTGCGTGAGCATAATACCCTTGGGGTTTCCGGTTGTTCCGCTTGTATATGATATTGTAACAACCTGATCTTCTGCTATTTGTTGTTCAACAGCATCGAGTTGTTGCTTGTTTTTTTCGGCCAGCAAGCGGCCTTTTTCATAAAGGTCGCAAACGAGCAAAAACTGTTTCGGATCAATCCCAAATTGCTGCAAACGATCGCGTTGCTGATCGAGGTTATTATCGAGATAGATGATCTGAATTGTCTTTTTTTGGTCGTCGTTAAAGCTTTCTAACGCCTTTTGAAGCGTGTTGGACGATAAAATAATGGCTTTGCAATCGGAATGTTCGAGCCTGAATTGGATTTCTTCGGGCAAAAGCTTGATCGAAAGTGGAACCATGATGCCGCCCGTGCGCAAAACACCATATTCGGTAATTACCCAGTCAGTACGTCCCTCGGCCAAAATAGCAACTTTGTCGTTTATTTTATATCCTTCGTTGAGAAGGGCGGCCGCAATCCAGGCCGACTTTTCCAATGCAGTTGAAAACGAGGTAGATACCCATCCGGAATCGCTCTTTTCGTTCAGATATGAAGCGGCAGGGAAGCGGGTTGCGGCATCGCGCAACAGGTTAATTACAGTTAATTGCATAGCAGTCCTGATAAAAAAGATGCAAATTACTAAAAAGCTATATTGAGCCGAAAAATTTGTCGAAATATTTTACTCCAATAATTTTGCACTTATTATTAACTCATTGTTAGTAAGCGTTTTACATCAATATTACTAAAAATAATCTTTTGGATTCTAAAGCTAATGTTTCCTCAGAAAGCTCAAAAAGTTGAACAAATTACCGAAGAGGCTGCTCAACTTGCGGCCACAAAAATTCGAGCGTGGTTTTGAATTCCTGAGCTGATTTTATGATATGCACATTAGGCGGAAGGTCGAACTGGATGCCTGCAGTTTGCATGCCGCTAATAAAAAGCTTCTGAAGCGAAAACTGCGAGCTGAGTTGCCGGATATATTTTTGTAGTTTTTCTTCGCTTACCGCCGAAACAAAAAAAGTGCTTACAGCGTGTGGATTAACAGTGCGGGCAACGTTGAGCATATCGTTGATGGGCACACTTTGCCCAAGGTAAAACGATTTCATGCCATGTTTGCGTGCCAGATAATAATAGGTGAGCAGGCCAATTTCGTGCAGCTCCCATTCGGGCAGAAAAAAGATGATGCGTTTTGCCTCTGAATCGGTTATAGCCGGCAAACTGTCAATGGATGCACAAAGTTTCATGCGTATCAGGTTCGAAACAAAATGCTCTTGTGCAGGGTTTACAGCTCCAGTTTGCCACAAAACACCTGTTCGTTCAAAAAACGGATAAATGATGTGATAAAGGGTGTTTTCGAAGCCAATTTTAGCAATGCTTTTATTGATAATCTGTTCAAAGCGTCCTTCGTTGAGGTCTATCATTGACAGTACCAGGCTTTCGATTTGGCTATGATTATCTCCGGCCGGGTTCAAAATTTCAACGATTTTTCGGTTGATCTCGTCGTTGCTCATGCAAGCTATCTTCGAAATCTTCAATCCGTGACGGTTCAAAATGGCCACATTAAGCAGGCGTTTCAGGTCGCAATCGGTATAGTGTCGGATATTGGTTATGCTGCGATCGGGATCAACAATGGCGTAGCGCTTTTCCCACATGCGTATGGTGTGGGCTTTTATATTGGTCAAACGTTCCAGATCCTTAATTGAATACTCAGCCATCGTTTTGTTTTGATTGCAACATTTTTAGAAACGGTATTTCGGGCAAAATGTTCAGTCATAATTTGCTTTTAACGCGTCTTCAAGCAAAGGATACTGGAATTTGAAGCCTGACTCGAGCAGCCGTTTCGGCATCACTTTTTGCCCATTAAGCAACAGCTCGCTGCCCATTTCGCCCAGCAGCATGCGTATCAGAAAAGACGGCACGCGCATTAAAGCCGGGCGTTTCAAAACTTTTGCAAGAATTGTGGCAAACTCGGCTTGTGTGTGGCTATTGGGCGAAACCAAGTTATAGACTCCATTGCAATGTTGATTTTTCAACAAAAACTGAATGGCTTCCAATTCATCTTCCAGATCAATCCACGATAGCGGTTGGCGCCCATTGCCGATGCGCCCTCCAGCAAAGAAACGAAAGGGCAGCGCCATTTTCGGAAGCACTCCGCCCGACGACGATAATACCATGCCCGAACGGATGAAAATCAATCGGTTGCTTATTTCGGAAAGCTCACGGGCTGTTTCCTCCCATTTTGTGGCCACCTGCGAAAGAAAGCCTTTTCCGGCCTCACTTTCCTCGTCGAAAATCCGGGTTAAACTATTGCCGTAGTAACCAACGGCCGAAGCCTGAATAACCACATCCAACCGTATTTCGGAAGCTTTGAGAAGGTCGTGAAGCATGCGAGTGGTTTGTATGCGGCTCCAGAGAATCTCGCATTTGCGGTCATCAGTCCAGCGACCGCTGCCAATGCCGGCGCCGGCCAGATTGATCAATGCCCTGCTTCCGTCAACAAGGGCAGCAAGGTGCGAGGGCGGCTGATTCCAATCGGCAAACTGAATGCCAATTCCTCCGCCAAATACTTTGCGGGCATGGGGCACGTTGCGGCTGAAAATCACCAATTCGTGCCTGCCCATCAATCTTTTTACCAAAGCGCTGCCAATAAAACCCGTTGCGCCTGTAACGATGATTTTCATCGAAGCTTTTTAAAGGTTAACAGCAAGCGACATAATTTGTTTAAAAAAAACGTGGCTAAACGCTAAAAAAGTAAGGCAAAATATTCTTTTTACCGGTTTTTAGCAGTTTAGAAAAGAGAAAAGAGCTGCATGAAGCGATTTTTGTAAATTTGTGGAGTGTAAAAAAAAATCAAAACCATGAAAGAACTCGTTCGTTGCCGGCCATGCGGTTATGTGATGGAAGCCGATAAATTGGGCGATGTGTGCCCGGCCTGCGGCATGCCACGCAAAGTGTTTGAACCCTATCGGGAAAAAGTTTCGCTCAACAGGCTCAAAATCCTCAACCTCGACCTGCACCCCATTGCCATCCACCTTTCGCAGGCTTTGGTCATCGCAATCCCTGTTTTCATCCTCATTTCCATAATTTTTCCCTCTTTCAGGCCAGATGTTGTGCAAAACGTGCTCATTTTCTCGGTTTTTGTTTTCCCATTTACCCTTGTTTTGGCCATGATCACGGGCATTGTTGACGGGCTTACCCGTTTCAAAACGCTTAAAACGCCGCTGCTCAAATATAAAATCATTTTTAGCATGGTCATCGTTTCGCTTTCGGTGCTGATGATGGCCATTGGACCTAGCGAGGGTTATGGCACCTGGACCTTCATCCTTAGTCTGTTAAGTTTAATTGCGGGTGTTCAGCTGGGCCTTTGGGGCAAAAAACTCATCAACGTGATTTTGCCGGGAACTTATCCGCAGAAAAAAGGGAAACGGAAAGAAACGGATACTGCTGAACAAAATAAGGCCTAAGGCCGGCCTTTTCGCATGACGATTTTTTCACGTATTCCACTGCTTGGCAGAGTGCTGATTGCCATTGTGGCCGGCATTGCCGTTGGGTTGTTTGCTCCCGTTTGGTTTGCACAAATTTTTATCACTTTTAACGGCTTGTTTGGCAATTTTTTGGCGTTCATTGTACCGCTTATAATTGTTGGTTTGATTACGCCGGCAATCGGCGAGCTGGGTAAAGGGGCCGGAAAACTGCTTTTAATCACGGCGCTTATTGCCTATGCTTCTACCCTTTTTTCGGGTTTCTTTACCTTTTTCTCGTGTCAGGCCGTTTTTCCTACCATACTTTCATCGGGATTGGATGCAAATGCGGTACAAAGCATTGACGAAGACGCTATTCATCCATTTTTCAGTATATCCATGCCCCCGGTTTTCGATGTGATGACGGCTTTGGTTCTTTCGTTCAGCATTGGCTTAGGCATCACCTTTGTAAAAGGCGAAGCGCTTCAGCGGGTTTTTAGTGATTTCAGAGAGGTTATTACACTAATAATCAGCGCAGTTATAATACCATTGCTTCCTCTTTATATCTTTGGGATGTTTTTGGCAATGTCGGTATCGGGGCAGGTTTTTTCGGTAATTGTGCTGTTTTTAAAGGTTATTCTCATCATTTTTGTATTGCACATCCTATTATTGCTAATACAATACCTCATTGCCGGGCTCATAGCGAGGCGCAATCCGCTAAAAAGCTTGTTGACTATGCTTCCGGCCTATGCCACTGCTTTAGGTACGGCTTCGTCGGCAGCCACCATACCCGTTACCCTGCAATGCAGCCTCAAAAATCGCATTCATCCCAGCATTGCTTCCTTTGTAATACCCTTATGCGCAACCATTCACTTAGCCGGAAGCACAATGAAAATTGTTGGCTTTGCTTTGGCTATCCTCTATTTTTTTGGGCAGCCTATTGATGTGGCCGCTTTTTTTGGCTTCATTTTTATGCTGGGCATTGTAATGGTGGCTGCGCCCGGCGTTCCGGGCGGGGCTATTATGGCATCGGTAGGGATTATCCAGAGCGCATTAGGTTTTAACGAACAAATGACCGGGCTGATGATTACGCTTTATATTGCTGTTGATAGCTTTGGCACAGCATGCAACGTTACGGGCGACGGAGCCATTGCATTGATTGTAAACAAGATTGCAAAAGCCGACCTGATTAGCAGAGACTAAACGCCGAAGTTATTTTTTCTACATTTTAAAACGAAATGCCTTGCAATGCTCTATCCGCTCAAAGGCTGATGAAAAATCGTGAAAAGGCTATGCAAGCCAAGATGTAAGCTTTAGGGGGTTAAAGTTTATGTCCAGCATATATAAAGGTGTTAATTCACACTTAAACAATTCATTAAAGAATAAAAGAGGCTCTCTTGCAGGCCTTTGTCGGGTTTGTTGTAGCAGAAATGTGCCAACAATGGTTGTGTAATTGTGCCTGTCGCAAAAAAAGGAAAGGTTTGAAAACAAGGTAATTTTGTACAAATTTTTGATTTAGCACAAAACAAACTGACATGAAAAAATCTTTCCTCTTGGCAGCGCTTATTGCGCTTTTTGTAAGCGGGTCGTTTAGGCTTTCGGCTCAATCCGCAACTTTGGTTCCCGTAATTGCCGATGACAATGCCGTAATGCTTAAAGTTTCCGACAACGGCTTATGGGCCGTTGGTTATTATAATTCGGACGGCAACGAAATTGGCGGAACCTTATGGAACCTTAGCACCTACGAAGCCACCCAGCTTAGCACAGGCAGCAATATTTGTTCGGCTCACGACCTAACCGATGATGGAAGCCTGGTTGTGGGAAGCTTTCAAGAAAAACCCGCATACTGGCAGAATGGCGTTTGGACCATACTTCCAATGCCGGCAGGCGGAGTAATAGGGCAAGTTGTTAGCGTAACGCCTGACGGATCGAAGATGGGTGGTAGAGTGTGGAACGCCAGCATGACGATAAGCCATGCCTGCATTTGGGAAAACAACGAACTCGTTGATTTAAACATTCCCCTCGTTGACCACATGGGCGAAAACGCCAACTTTAACGAAATCGTAGGCATTTCGGCCGATGGAAACACCATTTTAGGATGCCTAAACTACAATGTGCTTCCAAACCGCACGGCTTTCATTCTAAAAAACGGCAATTTTATCATGTTTGGCGCACAATATTACGACCCAAATCAGGGCGGAGACGAGTATAACTTCTTTGATGTGCTTTCGATGAGCCCCGACGGCAAATATGTAACAGGCGATATGTATTATGTGGCCGAAATTTGGGTAAATGAATATTACTGCCCATTCCGATACGATGTAGAAAACGATGTGGTGCTGCTTTATGCCAACGACGAAGAAATGGCGTCGTTTGCCGTGGACAATGCCGGCACACTCTATGGCGCAAGCCCGCTCAATTACCCCCTGCGTTCTCCTTATTTTGTTAAAGATGGGCAATGGGTTTCATTTGAGCAGGAAATCGTTAATACTTATGGCATTGACATCTTCGAACAAACCGCCTACGATGGATTAGGAAGTATTTTTAGCGTTTCGGCCGATGGAAAAACCATCGTTGGAACCAATGGTGTAGCAAAAAACAACTGGGTATTTAAAATAGGCTCAATTACCGGATTGGAAAACAAACAAGCAGCGAGCCCAATGAAAGCCTTCGTGAAAGGCAACAAACTGATTTTGAGTGGAGAAGTAAAAGATTACAGCCTTTACGACTTGCAGGGAAAAAGAATGATGGGAAGCATTGTAAACGGTGTGGCACTTTTTGATGTATCGCATTTGCCCGAAGGCATTTATGTTGTTCGCATGAGCGATTCGGCCAACAACAGCCACAGCTCCAAAGTGAGAATCGGAAATTAAGCAGACCGCCGGCATTAAAGCAACAAGACGTATTCCCACTTTTGACTAAAAAGCTGATTCTAACTTCACACCAGTCATCACGCGTTTTCTATCGGGTCTTCAGTTAAAAACTGAAGACCCGGCAGTTTTTTTATTCTTTATAGCAATGATTTCAAAATGTTTAATATATTGATAGTCAATACATTTATCATCGAATGCAATAAAAAAACTGAGCCGATTGAAAATCAATCGGCCGTAGCCGTTTTTTCGATATTTAAACTTATGGTGTTTGTTTACCTTATCAAGGTTTTTCAGCAACGATCATAATGGCGTTGATGTGTTTTTTATGCTTTAAAAACACGCCGCGCATAGCCCTAATTCGTCGCCGTGCGGCTGAAATGCGAAGAATATTAAAACCAATACGCAAGGCTCTAAAAAAGCCTTCGTCGTCGGCAATACGAAGCGGTTCGAGCAGTTTCATACTGTTTCGTTCAATTTTTTTAATGGCAAAGCCTGCATTTTCGAGCAAGTTTACCCATTCGCTCTCGGTAAGCGGGCGCGCATTCACTTTAATTGTTGCAGCCAAATCTTTATATATCTCCCCTTTCACTTCTTTTGAAAGATCGTGAGGCACCAAACCCAGCTCGTGAATGGCATACAAACCGCCATTATCTAAAATCCGAAAAGCTTCCTTCACAATTTCTTCTTTGCGGTAGTCGGCATGCATGGTGAGCATGGCTTCGCCAAAAAGCCTGTCAACACTGCCATCGGGCAATGGAGTTTCGGCAGCATTTGCAAGGACAAAACCGGCATGAGAATCCACAAATTTTGTTTGTAAATCTTTGATAACCTGCGGGTTCAGGTCAATGCCGACATAAGATTTCGGTTTCAGGCCAATAACCAGGCGAGCGGTATAACCAATGCCGGGCGCAAATTCAACTACCCTGGCCTCAGAATTGATATGCAAGCTTTCGATGAGCTTGTGAGTGAGAAATTTACCGCCAGGGCGCAAAACCCGTTTCCCCATTTTGGCAAGAATCCAATGTCCCTGCGCCTTTTCATAACTATCTATGATCATGATGTACTTCTATTGTTGTTAACTCTTTTTTTATTATTTAGAATTATTCTAAATAGTTCAAAAGTATATGCAAACGTTAAAAGAAGCAATCAAAAAGGGATGAATTAACGTTTTATTAAGTCGTTGCTTGCCAAAACTTGAGTGTCCGGCCGCATTATTCGAGTGAATCAAGCAATTGCTTCAGCACCACAGCCTGATTAAATCGCTCATCTTTTGCCGCATAAAGCAGGGTAAGCGTTTGTGTGTAAGCAATTTTTTTCATTCTGAGCAGCTCATCGCTTTTTTGTTGAAGTTCTTGCTTATATTTTTCGGCAAATTCGACAAAAAGTTCGGGTTTATGGCCAAACCATTTGCGCAATGCCTCGGATGGCGCAATCTCTTTGTTCCATTCGTTGAGTTGCGCCAGCTCTTTTTTTATTCCGCGTGGCCAAAGCCGGTCAACCAGCAAACGATAGCCATCATCGGGGCCGGCCTGCCGGTAAATACGTTTGATAACAATTTTTCCGCTCATTTTTTCTTGTTTTTAGGCTTCGTTTTGCGAAGCTGTCTTTTAAACAAAAAAACAGCTGAAAAGTCGCAGCGGCTTTTTAATAAAATAAGTTGAACGAGCTCATTTGTTTTCAAGGCTGAAACCGACCGTTAGCTCATTCATATTCACGCTATTCTTAAAGGCAAAATCAATCGGGTTGAAATTCTCTACCTTTGCCCCTATTTAAATCCCCATTTGGAAGCCAATATTTCTTTTAAACGCATCTGGAGCATTGCCTATCCGATCATTTTAGGCAGCGTTGCACAAAACTTGATAAACGTAACCGACACGGCATTTTTGGGTCGTGTGGGCGAGGTTGAGCTTGGTGCTTCGGCGCTGGGGGGCATGTTTTATCTTGTGCTGTTTATGCTGGCATTAGGCTTTGGCACGGGCACACAGATCATTATTTCCCGCCGGCATGGCGAGGGCAAAAGCCATTTGATAGGCAAGACCTTCGATCATGCTTTCTATTTTTTATTGCCGCTTTCTTTGCTTGCTTTTTTGGTGCTGCTGTTTTTTTCAACTTCTATATTACGTGCTGTAATTCAGAGCGATGAAGTGTTTCATGCATCGGTGGCTTTTCTAAAATACCGCATGCCGGGTATCTTTTTTGTTTACGGCCATATCCTTTTCAGATCGTTTTACATTGGCATTGCGCAAACCAAAATCATCACCTGGAGCACTTTGGTGATGGCTATCACCAACATCATACTTGATTACGGGCTGATTTTTGGCAAGTTAGGCCTGCCGCAAATGGGGCTCGAAGGGGCAGCCATCGCTTCTACTATTGCCGAAGGCATTACGCTTATCTTTTTGGTGGCTTATGTATTGGCCAAAAAACACCACAAAGATTATAAGCTGTTTCGTTTCGAAAAGTTTGATCCGGTGCTTTTTGGGCGTAATTTCCGTTTGGCTTCACCCATCATGATTCAAAATTTCCTGTCGTTCGGTATTTGGTTTGCTTTTTTTCTGGTTGTGGAAAAACTCGGGCAGCAGTCTTTGGCTATTTCCAACATCATTCGCAGTGTTTATGTGGTGCTTATGGTTCCGATCTGGGGTTTTGCCTCGGCTACGAATTCAATGGTTAGTTATTTAATCGGGATGCGCCGTCAGGAATTGATTTTCAAGCTTATTCGTCGTGTTTCGATCATGTCAGCCGGGGGTGTAGCCGTTTTAGTGCTAATCAGCCTTTTTATTCCACAAGCTTTGCTTCGTATTTATACCGATGATTTACAGCTTGTTGCGATGAGCATTCCGGTTTTGCATGTGGTTAATGCAGGCGCTTTGTTGCTGGCAGTGGGTTTCGTATTGTTCAACGGGGTGATGGGCACGGGCAAAACCAATGCTTCGTTTGCTATTGAAACGCTTTCGTTGGTTGTTTACCTGCTTTATGTGATAGTGGTTGTCCGATGGTTAGGCGGCGGGATTGTGGCTGCCTGGATGGTTGAGGTGCTATATGGCGTTTTGCTTTCAGCCTTATCGCTTTGGTATTTACTCAAAGGAAGTTGGAGTAGCCACAAAATCTAAATGGCGGCTCAAAGCTGGCCATTTTCGATCATCAACACAATCATTTCGATGAGTTCGTCTTCCCCATTGGGGTCGTATTTTGTTTTCAGGTTATAGCCCCACAAACGTGCAAAACCTTGATAGAAAAACGCTCTGATGCTTCCTCTGAGCTCTTTCACGAGGGCATAAGACGATGAGGATGTTTCGCGATCAATAAGTTTAATAAGGATTTTGCCTTGGGTAAAGGTGAGTTCTTTGAGTTCGGGGCCAAACTGCGCGCTGATGTCGTCTTCGGCTTGTTTCATGATGCGTTTGCGTTCTTTATCCGAGCTGACTTTTTGCATTTGAGCTTCGTATTGCCTGAGTTTTATTCCTGCCAAACGGGCATAAGGATACACTTTTTTTACATGGTAAATGAGTTTCTGCACTTTTCGGATATCGCGTCGGCTGTCGAAAAGTCGCAGGGCATAAACCGGCACTTCGGGAAGCTGTACAATCGGAATGGTGTCGTTGCCCACCACTTTGGCAAATACCACCAAGCTATCGCCATGAGGCCATCTGGAGGGCTTTTCGGGCTGTTGCGCCTGAAGCGCAGCAGCGCTGCAAAATGCAAAGAGAAGGGCGATCAGTTTTTTCATCAAGGCTTTTTACAAAATAAATATCGCTTATTCCGGTGCAATTTACCAACAACTATGCCAATTCCGATATTACACAAAAAAACCGGCTTCGATGGCCGGTATTTCAGGGCTATCAGGCCACTTTAAATTTTGACAGGCTCGATTTTCTAACTTTATTTTCGGCATATTCCCGTGTTACCACAAGTTGTTTTACATCTTTTCGCGAAGGCAACTCAAACATATCATCCGACAGAATGGCTTCGAAGATGGCGCGAAGGCCGCGTGCTCCCAGTTTGTATTCGATAGACTTTTCTACCACAAAATCAAACACTTCGGGTTCTATTTCAAGTTTAATTCCATCGAGATCGAATAAGCGTGCAAATTGTTTTACGAGGGCATTTTTCGGTTCGGTGATGATGCGTTTCATTGTTTCGGCCGAAAGCGGGTCTAAGTGGGTGAGAATAGGCAGGCGGCCAACGATTTCGGGAATAAGCCCGTATTTTTTCAAATCGGCAGGAGCAATGTATTTCAGAAGGTTATCCTTATCAATTTGTTCTTTTTTATCCTGGCCATAACCCACAACATTGGTATGGTGCCGTGCAGCGATGATTCGTTCAATGCCATCGAATGCGCCTCCGGCAATAAAGAGGACATTTTTTGTATTTACCTGAATCATTTTCTGTTCGGGATGTTTTCTGCCTCCTTGCGGTGGCACGTTGACTACCGTACCTTCGAGCAGTTTTAGCAGGGCTTGCTGCACCCCCTCGCCCGACACATCGCGCGTTATGCTGGGGTTGTCGCTCTTGCGCGCAATTTTGTCTATTTCATCAATAAACACGATGCCTCTTTCGGCTGCTTCCACATCGTAGTCGCTGGCCTGAAGCAGGCGTGTAAGGATGCTTTCCACATCTTCGCCCACATAACCCGCTTCGGTAAGCACCGTGGCATCGGCAATGGCAAATGGCACATTGAGCATGCGGGCTATGGTTCGCGCTAAAAGGGTTTTTCCTGTTCCGGTTTCACCTACAAGAATGATGTTTGATTTTTCGATTTCAACATCTTCTTTTGTGCTTTGAGCATGATGGTCAATGCGTTTGTAATGGTTGTAAACGGCAACAGCCAAAATCCGTTTGGCTTCGTCCTGCCCAATGACGTATTGGTCGAGAAAGTTCTTTATCTCGATGGGTTTCAGCACTTTCGGGGCGCTTTTCCCCTTTTGTTTGAGCCGGGTTGCGCTTCCAAACTCTTCCTTCAATATTTCGTTGGCCCGTTCGATGCAAAGGTTGCAGATATTGCCATCAGGACCTGAAAGGAGCAGGCCTACATCGTCGCGACTGGCGCCGCAGAATGAACAGCTTTCCTTTTTTTTGGCCATTTTAGATTTTCTTGTTCCTAATCAGGATTTCGTCAATCATGCCGTAATCTTTAGCCTCTTCCGAGGTCATCCAGTAGTCGCGGTCGCTGTCTTTCCAAATGCGTTTATAGGGTTGGCCGCTATGCAGGGCAATAATGTCGTAAAGTTCTTTTTTGAGTTTCTGAATTTCTCTGGCAGTGATTTCAATGTCGGAGGCTTGTCCTTCGGCGCCGCCCATTGGCTGATGGATGAGGATGCGCGAGTGTTTCAGCGCCGTACGTTTTCCTTTGGCTCCGGCACAAAGCAGCACAGCTCCCATCGAAGCGGCCATGCCGGTGCAAATGGTTGAAACATCCGGATTGATGTATTGCATCGTATCATAAATTCCTAAGCCGGCATAAACCGAGCCGCCCGGCGTATTGAGGTAAATTTGGATGTCGCGGCGCGAATCAACCGATTCGAGAAAAAGCAACTGAGCCTGAATGATATTGGCCACATAATCGTCAATTGGGACGCCCAAAAAGATAATGCGATCCATCATCAAACGCGAAAACACATCCATTGTGGCAATATTAAGCTGCCGTTCTTCAATGATGGTTGGCGAAATATAGGCCGTTGAGGTTTTGTTGTATTTATCCAAAATACCGGAACTTAGTCCGAGATGTTTGGTTGCATATTTTCTAAATTCGTTTTCCATGGTTTATTCGTTTGTTGTTTCCAAATTCGTTTCTTCGTCTTGTGGTTGTTGAGTTTTCATCAGGTCTTTAAAGGCTTCTGTGCTCATTTCAACCTCTTTTAGTTGGAGTTTTTCGCGAAATAGTTTCACCATTTTCGATTCACTAATCTGATTATGAATCCGATCGGCTTCTTTCTTGTCTTTTAAAACCGAGTCGGTTAGCGATTCCATCAGCGAAGCCATTTCGGGGCTGTCGGCCATTCCATACTGACGCAGGTAGAATTCTGATACATATTGGCGCACATCGCCACGACTAACCTTTAACTCGGGATATTTTTCCACAAGCTGTTCTTCGATAAGCTGGAAGCGAATAGATTTCAGGTATTCATCAAAATTCTGATCTAAATCTTCGGCTTTCAGGTTTTCGTCGCCGGTGTCGAGCAGCCATTGTTTCAGCACTTCCGGATCGAGTTTCATGGGTGTTTCTTCCACCAGCTTCTTCAGGGCTATGCTATACACATAATAGTCAGACTGCGCATCCCATTGCGAGCTGATCAAATTTCGAATTTTCTCTTTAAAATCGGCTTCACTTTCAAAAGTATCGTTCGGGAAAAGCCGGCTGAAGAGGGTTTCGTTGAGTGTGGCCGGTACTTCGCGACGAATTTCATCGAGCACAACATTGAAATTACTTTCAGCAAGCTGATTTTCTTCTTCTTTGAGTTTCAGTGTCCGGATCGTTTTTTCCGCATCGCCGAATGCTTTTCCAAAGTTGAAAATAAATTCCGATCCAAGTTCTTTTCCAATTAAGTCGGCTTTGCTTTGCTCGTTGGTAATCTCTTCGAGATTGAGCGCTACATTGGCCTGGTATCCGCCTTCCACTTCTTGTCCGTCGTCGTTGGCCTGAGCGGCTTTCAGCTCAACAACATCTTTATCTTCTACTGTTTCGGGGTAGGCAGTTTCGGGGTTTTCGGCAATTATTCGCGTAATTGTTTCTTCGAGTTCCTGATCCGAAATTTTTACCTTGGGATAATCGAATTCCATTTCTTCGATATTTACCTCAAACTCGGGAGCCAGCAGCACATTGAAGAAAAAGCTGAAATTATCTCCGTTTTCCAAGTCGAGTGTTCCGGTGCGCTGGATGTCGGCCATTGGGTGGCCAAGTATTTTTATCTTATTGTCGCTGAGATATTTACTCAATCCTTCGGAAACGGTTTTATTAACCTGATCAGCCACTATTTGTCCGCCGGCCATTTTTTTTATTAATCCAAAAGGCACTTTTCCCGGTCTGAAACCCGGCATTGCGGCTTTTTGCTGATAGGCCTTCAGTTCTTTATTCACTTTTGACTCAAAGTCGGACTTTTCAATTTTCACTTCGATCACTAATGATCCTTCGTTGATGCTTTCCTGGCTAACTTGCATGTGGAATGGTTTTTTTAATAAAAAAAATTAAAAAATCAGCCGGATCAAGCCTGACCCGGCCAAAAAATAGTGCGGATGAAGGGACTCGAACCCCCACGCCTCTCGGCACCAGATCCTAAGTCTGGCGCGGC